>DATIQT010000033.1:0-8567 GCA_035470525.1 Rickettsiales bacterium | reverse complement strand
GATTATTATAGTCAAACAACTTTCACTTAACCACCAACTAAACCTAACTTTTGCTTTAATATACTTTGTCGCTTTAAAATTTTATTGTCTCACCGTATTAAGTTATACGCTGTCGCAATAAAATTTTAAATCTCCTCGTATATTTTTGCAAAAGCGGTTTATTTAGTGGTTAAGTGAAACTTGTTTGACTATACATAAATGTGAAAATAAACTTTAGCGGAAATTTGGAAATAATTTCATAGATTGCTTATAATGATTTGGTAATTTCAAAACTAATATTTTATAATCTTTATCAAAAACATTATATTGAATATTTAATTCTCTAAAATTTTTTACTATATCTTTATTTTTGAAAACATTATTTAAATTTTTTTCAAATTCACTAATATTCTTGCTATCGTATTCACTTAATTTTTTATAATTTTCTTGTCCTAGTTTTTTTGTAATTACAGAAATTTTATAATCATTTTTTGTATCTGAAATATATAATTTTCCTTTATCATCAATTAAAATTATAAATTTGTCTTCTTTATCGATTATAACATTTGGTTTATCTTTAATTGGTATAATAGCAATTCCTATACAAAATAAAAATACACCGAAATATCTCCATTTTTGCTCCCATAACATAAACCATAAAAAGCCTAGAATTATTAGTGTTAAACTAATCAATGATGGGGATTGTAAAATAAAAACAGAATTGGGTAAATTAACAACGTATTTTGATATTTTTAATACTTCTCCTATAGACCAACCAGCTGGTATTAATAAAAATTTTTCAAGATTAAACGGAAATAATAAAATTGAAATTGTTGCAAATGGTAATGTTATTAAACTAACTAATGGTATAGCGAATATATTTGCTAATGTATTATATGGAGTGAAATTATTGAAATGATAAACAACTAATGGTGAAACTGAAATTGTTGCAATTATTGATGATACAAATGTTGCAAAAATATAATATAATGGTTTCAACCAATTATTTGTTGTATAAGTTTTAATCCCAATATCTTTTAAAAATTTAAAACCGCATATCAAACCAATTACAGCAAAAAAAGACAATTGAAATGCGGGACTTAAAACTAAATTTGGCTCAAAAAATAAAATTAATATTCCAGCTAAAGATAAAAATCTCATGGAATCAATTTCTCTGTCAATTAAAATTCCAATAAAATACAACAAAGCCATTATATAGGCTCTATTTGCAGAAACTGGAAAACCTGTAATACTTAAATATAAAAATCCAACAATTATAGCAAAAACAGCTGATATTTTTTTAATATCAAAATTCAATGCTAAATATTCAAATTGGACTAAAATTCTTCTAATAATCCAAAAAGCTAATCCCATAATAATAGCCATATTTAAACCAGATATAGCGATTAAATGTACCAAACCAGCATAAGTTAAATCAGCATAATCTTGACTTGAAATTTTTCCTCTAATACCAGTAATAAAAGAACCAACCAATGTACCATTTTCTTTTCCAATAGCATCAATCATTCTATTATTGATATTTTCCCTAACATTATACATTTTATTTCTAAATTTTTCGTATATAGTTTTTGCCTTGATACTCTCAACATTTTCAACAACTCCATTATAAGCTATTCCACCAATTTGTTGAAAATAAAATTCTCTTTGCAGATTATAAGCACCGGGAAAAACTTGCTTTGGAGTTGGAATTAAATTTGCCTTAACTTCTACATAATCACCAAAATTTAATTTAGTATTCACATCATTAATATTAATTCTAATATATTTTGGTGGATTTTGCTTAATACCATCTACAGTAAAATAAGATGTTAAATCATTTCTAACTCTTTGGTCTTTTTCCAATTTTTTGACTTTTTCAATTTTATCAATTTCAACAATTATTCTTTTTCTAGTTTCCCCATCTCTTTGATAATATGAAACATCATTAACCAGACCATAAACTTTAACAAGACCCATTCTATATTTAACAGTAGGAGATTCAAGAGATTTCACATAATAACAAGTTCTGACATAACCGACAAAAATCAATGAAATAGCATACAAAAATATTATCAATTCCTGCTGCTTTCTAAAAATTATAAATAGGAATATGATTGATAAAGATAAGATTAAAAATATAGAAAGATTTATATATTCAAATTTAAAATAACTTAAAATTCCTAAAGCAAAAAATACAGGACACCATAAAATCCAATTATGATAATCATCAAAAAAGCTTTGATTTATAAAATTATTTATTTTCTCAAAAATATTTTTCATAAATTAGGATTAAAAATCCAATATTCCTTTTCAGGTTCTTTTTCATTTATTTTATTAATTCTATTCAAAATTCCACCATTTTTTTCAATTACTCTGCTTGATGGAATATTATTTTCTTTGCAAGAAATCATTAACTCAGTATAGCCTTCTTTCCAAGCCTTTTCAAGCAGTAATCTTAATGCTTCAGTCCCATATCCATTGCCCCTTTCTGACTGTTTAATTTTATAACCAATATGTCCCATACTATGAGTTAATAAAAATACATTTAATCGTTTTCTAAAATTAATTTCACCAATCATTTTTCCATCTTTACAAATAAAATAACTATCTGCTTCAACCCAATCCTTTTTTTCAATAGTTTCAGCTTTTTCACAATTTATCATAAATTCAGCATATCTTGGAAAAAAGTCTCTTAATTCCTTTTCCGAAAAATCAGTATATTTTTTCTCAATAGAATAACAATGTCTAAAAACCGTTTTAAATATATCCATCATACCAAATTCATCACCATATCGTTGAAATTCTTTCATATATTCAACAAAATCATCAGTATATTTTAAATCATATTTTTCTAACGTTATCATATTATTTTAAACTCCTTAAAATCTTGTTTAATGGCATCCAAAAATTCTATTGAAATTTCATCAATTAAAACTATATCAACATCTATTGGTAATAAACTTTCTTTTAATTCGTTTTTTAGACTTAAAACATTTTTTATTTCCCCTTCAATCGCTAAATCTAAATCAGAATATTTTTTGAAATTTCCAACTGATCTTGAACCAAAGACATAAACCTTATTATTTTTTAAATATTTTTCTAGTATATTTTTAATAATTTCAATATCTTTCTTTTCTAGTCCTAACATTTTGATTTTAAAGTATTTAATAAAAATTCAGCATCATATAAAAATTTATCAACAATACCAACTACTTTAATAGCTTTCTCTTCTTTATATGTATGACTTGTGATATTTCTCATTTCTCTATATTCGTTCCATTCCTCTAGATTGCTATTTAAAAGACCTTTTACATTTCCCTTTCTAATTATATCGTTAAAAGACATCAAATCTATCTCATCATTGCTACTCGCGGTCATTTCTAAATATCTTTTTAGCATTTTTATTGATAATTCATAAGTATATTCAAATCGTTGAATAACAGAATCTCTAACAAATGTATTACTAATATCTTTTTGATATTCTTTTAATGCTTCTTTTAATGAATCTAATGCTTTTCCAAATGATGTGAGAACTAACATATATATAAAAAAATAACCTACTTGAATAGTAGGTTATTTAATTTAATTTTCAAACAAATTATTCTTCTTCTCCAATATAAATCCCTAATGCCCTAGCTGTTTTTACTAAATTATCATCTTTCAATAATGGTCTATTTCCTGTTTTTACCGCATCAAATAAACCAATATCTGTAACCTTTCCATCTTTTAAAACGACCATTCTTTGATTTTTACCTTCTAACAATATATTTATTGCATGATAAGCAAACTCTGCAGCTATAATTCTATCATAAGCAGTTGGAGTTCCACCTCTTTGAACATGCCCTAAAATAGTAGTTCTATTTAAATATCCTCTCTTCGCTAATTCCACTGAAATATAATTTGCAAAACCTGTATAACAAGCCACACCACATTTATCAATAACTATATTCTCGCCACTTTCTGTTTTGCAACCTTCAGCAACAACCATAAGCGCATAATCAATTCCACTTTTTTTAACTTCATCAAGTTTTTTACAAACGTTTTCTATATTATATTTAATTTCTGGAACCAAACATACACAAGCCTCACCTGATATAGCAGTATGTAAGGCTAAATGTCCAGCATCTCTCCCCATCACTTCCATAATCATAGTTCTATCATGACTATAAGCTGTTGTTTGTATCCTATCCATAGCTTCCATTGTAACATTTCTAGCTGTATCAAAACCAATTGAATATTCTGTAATCGGCGTATCATTATCTATTGTCTTTGGGATACAAATAATATTGATATCAGTTCCCTCAACTAATTCAGAAGTAATCATTGCACTTCCATCTCCACCTATAACTATCAAAGAATCCAAACCCAATTCATCAACGCCTTTACGAAATGCTTCTTTATTTTGAGTAGTTTTTGTTTCACCACCATCTCTGTTTTTACTTCTTAATATAGTTCCACCTGTTCTCATTGAAGAAAAATTATTTTGCAGATCCTTAACTTCTAACTTTTTATATTTTAAATTTGGATAAAACAATCCATCAGTCGCATTATATATACCATAAACTTCTATAT
The DNA here is from genome assembly GCA_035470525.1 of Rickettsiales bacterium. Lineage (GTDB taxonomy): Bacteria > Pseudomonadota > Alphaproteobacteria > Rickettsiales > UBA1997 > CALXSC01. Next base: position 4,016 of record DATIQT010000033.1, on the reverse strand, counting down.
TTTCTTTACTTGCTATTTTTAATATGGCATTAATAGCAGCATTTAATCCAGAACAATCGCCACCTGAAGTAAAAACACCTATTCTTTTAATTTTCTTCATATCTCGCTAAACCTTTTTTTAAATTGATTGCTTTTTATGTTAGAATTTGATAAAAAAAAGTCAATTAATATTATATATAAGATGTTCTTATTTGTTGGTTTAGGAAATATAGGTAATGAGTATAAAGATACCAGACATAATACTGGCTTTTTAGCTGTGGACAAAATTATACAAGAATATAATTTTATCAACCAAGGCAAGAAATTTCATTCTGAAATTTGGACTGGTACTATAAATTGTGAAAAAGGTATAATCATAAAACCTCAAACTTATATGAATAAATCCGGTGTAGCTGTTACTGAAATTGCAAATTTTTATAAAATACCCTTAGAAAATATATATGTTTTTCATGACGACTTAGATTTGAAACTTGGCAAAATTAAACACAAAGTAGGCGGAAGTTCCGCAGGACACAACGGTATTAAAAGTATAGATGAAATGGTTGGCAAAAACTACCATAGAATAAGAATTGGCATAGATCGACCACAATTTGATGATGTTATTAATTTTGTAATTAAAAAATTTACCGAAGAAGAAAGAATAGTAATTGAAAACAGCCTTATCAAAATATCTAATAATGCTAATTTACTATTACATAACAGAGAATTATTTTTAAGCTATATTTCTAAATAAATTACTAAACCTATATTTTAAATATTTAATTATCTCTTACTTTAACATTAGAAATATTAGCAATAATAGCATTAGATATTTTGTCAGCTACTATTTTTTGTATACCATTCAATTTTCCAATTTTTGTATTAGTTCTACCATCTTTAATATTGCTTTGAGTTTTAACACTTTTTCCCATAACATTTAATAACAAAGTACCATCTTTATTAGCAGTTATACTAGCCATTTCAGAATTTTGTGCGACATTATAAAAAATCAAAGATCTTAAATCCTCTTTTTCTTCTATAAAAACATCATTCATAAGAGAAAAATCTTTTTTATTTAAATAAAATTTTCCATTTTTTTGTTGTTCAAACTTCAATTCCTTTTTCTCAGATTCACTTTGTTTAGCACCATTAACAACACCAATTTCTACAAAATAATTAATTTCGTCTTTTGAAACAACATAAGCAAAAGTCTTTGCATTATAGTCTACAGAACCTTGCGCTATAACTTGTCTACCTTGTAATGTTTGCTCTTTATTTGTATTAAATTCAATTTTATATGACATTTTTTCAAAAAATTATTTCTAAATAATATTGTATAATACTTTATTTAGTTTTCAATTAAATATTAAGTACAAATAATTTAATTTTTTTCTTGATTTTAGAAAAAGTCTTTTGTAAAATAGTCTCGTTGCCGTAATAGCTCAGTTGGTAGAGCAACTGACTTGTAATCAGTAGGTCCAGCGTTCAAATCGTTGTTACGGCACCACTTTCAAACATTGTAAAATCAATAAATTATGTTTTTTCTTGAAAATCAATTATTACAATAATCAGTTGCTCCTGTAATAAAATTGTAATAATTTTATAATCCACTATATTTTAAAAGTAATAACCATTATCGTCTTATTTATTATTGACACAGAATTGTGAACAGTCTCTTTTAGAAAACAAAGCCATAACTAGAAAACATCTATGTGCTGAATGAAAGGGAAAAATTTCTACTCTCCCTCTTCAATCGCCACCTCCACAGCCTTCTTTGCCACATCAAGCAAACGCAAAGCTTCCTCTCTATCTGAAAAAGACTGCTTAACCTTAGCCGAGATAGAAGACTGAACCTCCAACGACAACTCAGGAATCAAAACCTTCTCAAACTCATCAACACTTCATTCACTTTTTTCATGAATATGCGTCTGCCTCGGCATTTTCATATAATCACCATATATCAACCTCAAATGTCCATCAAAATTACTCGGCACAGAAAACCACATTCCCTCAAACTCCAATCTCTTCAATGGAAACATATCATCATACCCAAAAACCTTATTCCTCCAAGCATGATAAAACTCAACTCCAAAAAACACACTCGGTTTATCATTCAACACAACATTATTTTTATTCACAACCTCCCCAACAATTTTTCCCACATCAGAACTACAATATTCACTCTCCCCCTTAACTATTCCATAACCAAACTTACTCAAAAACTCATCATAACCTTTATTCAAATTTTCATAAAATTCATTTTTATCAGCCTCACTTTCCACACCCTTATAATAAAAATCATAAACAAAAACATCCAACTGCGCCACACCATCATCAGAACACAACTTCAACAAAATCTTTCTCGGCTTTTCTCTTTTTATACAAAACCTATACCCCGTTCCCTCCAACTCAATCTTTAAAACCCCCATCAACTTCTCATAATCACCCCTCATTATTCCCACATCCAAATCATCATCCCACGGAATAAAACCCTTATGCCTCACTGCACCAAGCAAAGTTCCAAAATCCAACCAATACTTCAAATCATACTTTACACACAAATCACGAAAAAACCTCAACAACTTCAAATTTCTTTCCTGAATCAAACCCAATTCACCCTTAGCCTTAGGTATATTACCCACTCCCACACAATTTTCCAAAATAAAATACAACATATCCACCGCATTCTCAACCTTTTCAAGCCTACTTTTTTCAACCAATTTTTTTCTAATCCTATACCTAGCATTTTTAGATGGAACAAACAAACACAACAAATTAACAATACTTTTTTTCATAAATTCCTTATTGTAGTGTTGGATCTCCGAATCCAACACTCATTAATATCAATACTCAAAACTTTTTGATAGCTTCAGGTATTGGGTTCGGAGACCCAATACCACAATCAGAGCAAAGGGGAGTTAAAATCAGCCACCCCTCAGCCTCTCCTTAATCATACTACTCGACACACCATCCGTCCTCGGCAAATACACCACCCTACAATACATCTTCAAATGATCGAACTTACCCCTCCAATCATCACCAATCACAAACACACTCGCCCCATACTTCTTCACATCCTCAACCTTTTGCTCCCAAGAACTCTCCATAATCACCTCATCAACATACCTCACACTCTCCAACATTTTCTTTCTATTCTCAAAATCAAAAAACGCCTTCTTACCCTTCACCGCATTAAACTCATCAGACGACAGCCCCACAATCAAATAATCACCAAGAGCCCTCGCCCGCCTCAACAAATTAATATGCCCATAATGCAGGAGATCAAAAGTTCCATATGTGATTACAACAGATTTATTTTTTGTCATCTTGTCCCTTAACTTTATCAAAAAACTCATAAAAAGCACAGAAAGCAAACAACACACCCCAGAATATCACAGAACACAGCAACACCTTAAGATACAGCATAAAAACCTCAAATATATTAAAAAAGCCCATTATGAAATAATAGGCGGGATTTAGAAAGCACCGACCAAAGAGGAACGGCTCTATAAGTTTTATCTGAAGGCACAAGACCCACAAGATAGGACATATCTTATAGAATCCCGCCCTTAACGGACTTCTCTCTAGCTAACAGCTTTCTAATCTGCCTCATTACCTCTAATGAGTAATCTAACACTTCCTGTATTAGATGTGATTATAATATAAAATAGGGGATTTAAAAAGTCTAGAAAAAATATAATTATATTTTTAAAACTGGATTCTCGCCGGAGTTTATCCTCACGAAAGTTGGGACGGGAATGACGGAAAACAATAGTTCGGATTGTCATTCCCGCGTAGGCGGGAATCCAAGCGGTGGAGTAGTTTTAAATGTTTGTGGATTGTGGTTTTGGGTAGAATTGTGGTGTTGGATTTCTGAATTTAACACTAAAAAATTGGGCATTGCTAAATAAATATTGCTATTTAATTTAAACATCTTATTATCTTATAAGATAAAACAATCGTCTATCTAAAAATGATAAAATGTAAATATTGTAGAGGAGAAAAGCTAAGCAAATTTGGAAAATATAAGGGATTTC
>DATIQT010000032.1:0-11917 GCA_035470525.1 Rickettsiales bacterium | reverse complement strand
GATTATTATAGTCAAACAACTTTCACTTAACCACCAACTAAACCTAACTTTTGCTTTAATATACTTTGTCGCTTTAAAATTTTATTGTCTCACCGTATTAAGTTATACGCTGTCGCAATAAAATTTTAAATCTCCTCGTATTTTTTTGCAAAAGCGGTTTATTTAGTGGTTAAGTGAAACTTGTTTGACTATACTTTTTATTCTGATTTTATTTATTATTAAGAGATTCTTGTTGATTGTAGACTTCCGATAAGGTATTTGTGTGTTTGTTCTATGTTATAAAATTTAATTTTATAGTATCAAACTAAGCCGATAATTATTAAAATATAATGTATTACTTTTAAACATTTAGTTTAATATAAATAAATTCAATGCTAATAAAATAAGGATTTGTTTTGTCGTGTTTTATTTGGTATATATCTCTTAACATTTTTTTTAATATAACTAATAAACCCTTGATTTTTTAATCATATTTAAATATCTTCATAATATATATAATATATATAGCTGGTAAAATGTTTAAAAAAATATTATTTTCATTTTTTGTTTTTCTTTTTATTACAAATTCTTATGCTCAAGATATTAATAATCAAAATCCAATAATAGAACAAAAAGTTCTAGAACCTAAAAATACATTGTATATTGAATTGAAAGATGGTGTTGTTATAGCTGAACTTTTTCCTAATGTAGCTCCTATGCATGTTCAAAGAATCAAAACTTTAGCTCAAAGCGGATTTTATGATAATGTTAAATTCCATAGAGTTATAGATGGATTTATGGTACAAACTGGTGATCCTACAGGAACTGGAAGAGGTGGAAGTAAACTTGGAAGATTATATGCTGAATTTAATAAAGAACATCACACAAGGGGAACTTTATCAATGGCAAGAGGTTCTGATGTAAATAGTGCAAATAGTCAGTTTTTTATAGTAACAGGTGATTTTTTCCCTGAATTAGATGGTCAATATACTGTATTTGGAAGAGTAATAGAAGGTATGGATTATGTTGATAAAATAAAAACTGGTGATAGTACAAAAAATGGAATGGTTGATAATCCTGATGTAATGTTAAAAGTTGTTACAGGCGATATGTTAAATAATAAATCTTTAGAAACAGTTAAAGAAGAAATGGCTGTTATAAATGAAATGCAAGATACAAAATTAAAAGAAGATCCTAACTACAAAAAGACACCAGTTTTAAGTATGTTGCTTGAGGCTAAAGATATAGATATAAATCAAGATGTGAAACCTGAAACTTCTGAAGATGAGACTGATGAAGAAGCTATAAAAAATGAAGAAAATGGAACAGAAAATACACAAACAATAAATACTACAAGTCCAACAACAAATAATATTAATAATAATCAAATAAATAACAAGAATATCACAAAATAAATTGGAGACATAATGAGTAATTTTAAATCAAAATTTTTACAAGAATGCGAACTAAGAGGATTCTTAAATCAATGTACTAATTTGGAAGAATTAGATAGACAACTTTGTAGTGGAAAACCTGTTATAGCTTATTGGGGAACAGATCCAACTGGTCAATCATTGCATACTGGTCATTTATTTTCTCTTATGATGATAAGATTATTTCAAAAATGTGGAAATAAACCTATAATTTTATTAGGTGGGGCAACTGGTATGATTGGCGACCCTAGTGGTAAGGACAAAACAAGACCAATGCTAACTGCTGAAGCGATAGACAAAAACAAAGCTGGTATCAAAAAAACCATAGAAAAATTTATAAAATTTGGAGATGGTGCAACTGATGCAATATTAGTAGATAATTATGATTGGTGGAAAGATGTAAAATATCTTGATATGTTAAGAGATATAGCTCCACACATCTCAGTCAACAGAATGTTAACTTTTGAATCCGTAAAACAAAGATTAGAAAAAACTGAACACATGAGTTTTTTAGAATTTAATTACATGATTTTACAAGCATATGATTACTATCATTTATACAAAAAATATAATTGTACAGTTCAATTATGTGGTGGAGATCAATGGGGAAATGTTGTAGCAGGTGTTGAACTCGTAAGAAAAATACAATTTGCAAAAGGTGAAGTTGAAGAAGGAAAAAGAACTGAAGTTTTAGGATTGTCAACCGCCCTACTCTTAGATAAAAATGGTAAAAAGTTTGGAAAATCAGAAGGAAACGCTGTTTGGATTAGTGAAGAAATGCTGAGTCCTTATGAATATTTCCAATGGTTTAGAAATATTGATGACGCAGAAGTTTCAAAGCTTCTATTAGCTTATACAGACTTAGGAATAGAAGATGTTTCTAAAATCATGCAAGGTGATATTAATGAAGCTAAAAAAATCTTAGCTTTTGAAGCTACTAAACTTTGTCATGGTGAAAAAAACGCCACAGAAGCCAGCAAACAAGCTCAAGAAATTTTTGAAAACAAATCAAATGATAATTTGCCAAAACTTGAATACAAAAATGATGAAAAATTACTTTTCCAAGTTATAAAAAATCTTGAATTAGCAGAATCATTCGGTGAAGCAAAGAAGCTCATTAGAGGCGGTGGAGTTAAAGTAAATGATGAAAAGATTGAAAATGAAAATCTAGATGTTTCACAATTTAAAGAATTTAAATTATCAGTTGGAAAGAAAAAGCATTTTTTAATTAGCCTATAGGATTTTAAAGTGAGAGTTTTAATATTAACTTTATTTTTTGTGCTTTTTAAACAATCATTAGCTTTAGCGAATCCAGCCTGCGCTGTTTGTGCTATCGCTATCGGTGCTTCATTAGAAATAGCTAGATATCTAGGCGTGAGTGACAACGTGGTAGGACTTTGGAGTGGTGCTTTAATGGCCTTAATCGGTTATTTCACAATTCTATGGTTTGACAAAAAGAACTGGAAATTCAAAGGACGAGACACTATAATGATGCTATTATCCCTATCAATGATAAGCTTTGTTTACATAAATCAAATTCATTACTTCCCAAAAATACTTTGTTTTTTAGATCTATTCTTATTCAGTTCAATAGTTGGTTTCATTACCTTCATTGCAAGCCAACAAATTTATGAATTTATGAAAAAACACAATGGCGGTCACGCACACTTTCCTTTCGAAAAAGTCGTCCTACCCTTAGTCATGCTATTTTTATTAAGTTTATGGTTTAACAACATAAGGTTCTAACATGGAAAAAATAAAAAACGTAAAAGAATTTGTAGAAAAAATCGATTCAGCAAAAAAATTAAATCCAAAAGACTTATCTTCAGATCAAGATTTAACAATTGCTATCATGAACTTAATAAGCATCGAAGAACATTTAATGTTCTCAGGTGCAAAAACAAAAAATACCAGCTTTTACGATCTCATAGAAGAAATCCGAGAAACAAGAAAATCCTTAATGCAGAAGCTAATTCCAGCCTACGAGGGCGAAGTTTGGTGTATTTCAAAACACCTATTAGCAAGCTCAATGCGACTCATGGAAGTTGGCACAAAACAACTAAGTCTAAAAAACATAAAAGAAGCTTACGATTTATTTAACAAATCTTATGAATTATATTGCCTTTTCTGGGGACTCAACATGAACTTAATTGACGCAAAAGATGTCAAATGGGTTGAATCATCAAAAGAAAAAATAAAAGATATTGTTGAAAAAATTAATGAAACTAAATCAAAAAAAGAAGATATTATAATTGAAAAAAATTCCAATGAAAAAATTTCAACAGTAGATAAATTAAAAAATTTTGTCAAAAAAGCAGTAAACTGTTGTATAGAATAAAGCACCCTACCCTTAACTCATATGTTAATCCCCAAACACATATGACACTTTTTCTCAATTTCAATTAATAAAAATAATATTAGACCTCCTTGCAAATAAAATTTATGACCTTCTTTGTATTTCTTCGTATAAGCGAGTTTAAAAAGGTTAAATCTTTGATAGCGGTGTCTAATTTAGCAAGAATTAAATCATAATAAATTAATCAAATTTTGAGTGTCTAAAATACTTTTTAGTATATATATTATAGTTATTACAAATAACATTTGTTACATCTAAATCTAACTTACACTTTAAATAACTTCGTCAAATTAATTTTTTGTTTCATCAATGTATTAAATTATATACTAGTGAAATAAAAAATTAATTTAAGTTACAATACTTAAAAACAAAGCTTAAATACAAGTAAATACTTGTTAAAGATATATATTTCAAGTAATTAATAAAAATTGTATAATATATTAAAATTAAATTAAATATATATATTATTTAACGGATATAGAAAAATCAATATATAAAACTTGAACTAAATAATAATATAGTATATAATGTGTCAAATTAATTAAAAATAAAAAATATGGAAAAAGAAAAACTTTATAATCATAAAAAAGAATTTATGGTTTTTGCTGAACTACCTTATGCAAAAACAAGAATTACAGAATATAATTCAAGTGATACTGAGAGTGATGACTGTAGTGAAGAATCCACACAACAAAATATTTTAATAACAAAAACAAATGAAGGAAACATTGGAGTTACTTGTACAACAAGTAGTAGTTCAAGCGATGTTGAAAGTAATAGTGAAAACTTTAAAAAATATTTGAAAGAAGCTGGAGAAATTATTATGAATGTTAAAAAAGAAAGATATAATCTTTATCTTTGTTATAAAGAAGAAGAAAAAAAAATTTTAAAAGAAGCAAAAAATGATAATAAAAAACTTCTAAAGTATCTTCAAGAAAAAACAACAATTACAACATATTTGATAAGCGAATTACTTAAAAAAATAATATCAACTAATAATAAAAATATAGATGACGATGAATTAAAGATTTTATTATTAATTTTAATGAGACTTAAAACTGGAAAAATTACTAAACAAAATAATAAAATTAACGACGAAAAAAGTGTTATATATGATATTTTAAAAGAAGTTATTAAAGAAAAAAGTATATTTTCTAATTACAAGAAAGATATTTTGTTAATACTTTTAGATTTTGCTCTTGATCCTGATACGAAAATTAATTCATTAATAAAAGAATACATAATAGCAACTAATAGGAAAATTGAATCTTTTGATAATTTTGTATTTATATTAAAAGAATTAGGAGATGAAAAAAAAATTGATGACTTTATTAATAACATTATTTTTAAAGAAGGAAAAAAAATATTTATAAAAGAAGAAAAAGAATTAACTATAAAAGTATTCGAAAAATATTTTGGTGAAAAATATAGTTTAGAATTAGAAAAAAGATTTTCAAATATAGCTCAAGAAAATTATAAAAAACAAAAACAAAAACAAAAAGAAAAAGAAAAAGAAACAAAACAAAGTGAAAAAGAAATAATTGATATTACTAGTAGTATTTACACAGAAGACTATTTTATGATTGATTCTTTTATGATTGATTCGTTGTCAAGTAGTAATAAACGAAAATATGATATTGAAAATGAAACATTAGAAAAACCTGTTAAAAAAAGAAAATTTACGCAACAAGAATTAACTGATAATTCACAAAATAATGGATCAGAACAATATATTACACAAGGACAATCTTCTGAAAAAATCTTAGAACAATCTTCTGAAAAAATCTTAGGACGATTTACTGAAAAAGTCTTAGGACAATCTTCTATCAAAACACAATCAACGCAACTAGAACCTAAAATTAAACTTAAGCAAAATGTTGAAAGTGAATTATTATTATTAAGAGAAAATGATGTATCTTTTTTAAAAAAACAAAGAGGTAATAGAACAAATAGGCAATTAAATGATAACCAACATTTAAATACTGTTTCATAAATAATTATTTTTTGTAGCAAAATTATTTATGGAATATATTTAATAATTAATTGCAATATTTTGTAATAAAAATTTCCTTGAATATTTTTTTTCATAATACTAATAATAGAGATTATGAAAAATTTTGGGAGATTATATGTGTGGAATATTTGGAGTTGTTAGCAACAAAGATGTTGTTCAAAAATTAATCAGCGGATTAAAGTGTCTTGAATATAGAGGATATGATTCCGCTGGTTTGTCAGTTATAGAAGAGGAAATCAAAACAATTAAAAAAGTTGGAAAGGTTAGTGAATTAGAAAATCTCATTAATTCCTCAAAGATTGCAGGAAATATTGGTATAGCTCATTCAAGATGGGCAACACATGGAGAACCAACAGAGGTCAATGCTCACCCTCATAATAGTATTAATCAAATTTCAGTAGTACACAACGGAATTATTGAAAATTACAAAGAATTAAAAAGCGACTTAATTAAAAATGGTTATGAATTTAAAAGTCAAACAGACACAGAAACCATACCAAATTTAATTTCATACTTTTTAAAAGAAAAAAATGACAAAAAGCAAGCAATACTAAAAACCTTAAACAAACTTAAAGGAACTTTTGGAATTGCTGTTATATTCAATGACGATACTAATCATATTTATTGTGCTAGAAGAGGCTCGCCACTATTATTAGGTTTAGGTAAAGATGAAAATTATGTTTCATCAGGACTTTCAGCTTTTACAGGATTAACAAATAAAATAATTTCATTACAAGAAGATGATTTTGCCATCATTTCACAAACCGACTATGAAATTTTTAACAAAAAAGGTGAAAAAGTTAAAAGAGAAATTGAAACCATAAGCATAGACAACATAAATGTTGACAAAGGAAATTTCGAACACTTCATGTTAAAAGAAATTTTCGAACAGCCAAAAGTAGTAGAACAAACCATAAAAGAATACGTTGATACAAAAAACAAAGAAATCAACTTTCCTCACTTCACCTTTGATTTATCAAAATTAGAAAAACTAAATATAGTTTCCTGCGGAACATCATACTATGCAAGTTTCATAGCAAAATACTTCATAGAAAAAGTCGCAAAAATCAAAGTAGACATAGACATCGCTTCAGAATTTAGATACAAAAATCCTATGCTTTCTAAAAACGATATATCAATGTTTATCTCCCAATCAGGTGAAACCGCAGACACAATAGGTGCCTTAAAATTATGCAAAGAAAACGGACAAAAAATCATATCTTTAGTAAATGTTTTACAAAGCAACATTGCATATTTATCAGACATGGTTTTAAAAACTCTTGCAGGTGCAGAAATTGGCGTAGCCAGCACAAAAGCCCTAACAGGTCAATTAGTAGTACTATATTTATTAGGTATAAAAATTGCCATTTCCAAAGGCACAATCTCCAAAACCGAATACAAAAATTACATCGAAGACTTAATTTCTTTACCACAAACACTCGAGAAATTTTTAAGTGATAAAAGCAATATTGAGAATATTCAATCCATATCAAAAAAAGTTAAAGACAAAAACTTCTTCATGTACATCGGACGAGGCATCTACTATCCTCTAGCCCTAGAAGGCGCATTAAAATTAAAAGAAATAAGCTATATTCCTTGTGAAGGTGTTGCCGCAGGCGAACTAAAACACGGTCCAATAGCCTTAATTGACAAAGAAACATATATTTTCGCAATAAACCCTAGCGGAGATTTATTTGAAAAAACCGCTTCAAACATTGAAGAAATTGCAGCAAGAAACGGAAAAATAGTTTTAATAAGCGACAAAGATGGTCAAAATTTCCTACAAGACAAAACATCAGAAAACATTATTATTGAAAAAAACGAAAACAACATGATGTCAGCCATTGAATGTTTAGTTCCAATTCAATTAATTGCTTATTACATTTCACTAGAAAGAGGAAACAATATCGATAAACCAAGAAATTTAGCAAAATCTGTAACTGTAGAATAGTTTAAATTTAAAATAGTAAAATAGAACTTTTGCATAAATAATTTTCAATTTTAATAAGTAGACCTATTGCAAAAAAAATTTTTCCACAAAAAATGATTTATACAACAGGTCTAATCTTTTATAACAGTATATCTTAATAGACCTCCTGCAAATAAAATTTGAACAATTTCAATACTTAGCAGTAAATCAAATTATAAGACCTTATGAGAGTAAAAAAACAGGAAGAATTTATAAATCCTTCCTGTGTAGAGATAATTATATTATTAATTAATAACTATTTCTTCTTCATCTTCATCACTTTCAATCTTAGCTACAGAAACAACTTTTTCATTTTCTCCAGCTTTCATGAGTGTAACACCTTGAGTATTTCTTCCAGAAATTCTAATATTTTGAACTTTAGTTCTAATTACAGTTCCTTTGTCTGAAATCATGATAATTTGTTTATCATTTTCAATTGGGAAAGATGCAATAACATTACCGTTTCTCTTTGAAGTAATAATATTTGTAATACCGCTACCACCCCTATTAGTTACTCTGTATTCATAAGAAGATGTTCTCTTACCAAAACCATTTTCTGTAATAGTTAAAATCAACTCTTCACTCTTAGCCATAGCTTTGATTTTTTCTAAAGATAAAACAGCTAGAATTTCATCAGGTATTTTAACTGGCAATGGCTCTTCAATATTAGATAAAAGTGTTCCTTCCTCTTTTGGAGTATTGTAAACTTCGTTCAATTTCATTCTAGTTTCTAGATCAATTTTTAAATAGTTATCTCTATCATCTATTGATTGAGCTTCACTATTTTTCAAAACTGACATTGAAATTACTTCATTGTAAGCGTCAAGTTTAATACCTTTAACACCTGTAGAATTTCTGCTTTGGAAAACTCTTAAAATTTCTAATGGGAATCTAATACATTTTCCAGTCTTTGAAGACAACAAAATATCACTATTATCATCACAAATTGAAACTCCAACAAGCTTTTCATTCTCATTAAGTTTCATTGCAATTTTACCATTACTCTGAATATTTTCAAAATCTTCCATAGAGTTTCTTCTAACATCACCTTTGTTTGTAGCGAATACAATGTTTTTCTTCATCCAATCTTCTTTCTCACCTAACAATGGCATAACTGTTGAAATTACTTCATCTTGCTCTAATGGCAGAATATTAACAACTGCCCTACCCTTTGATTGATTACTTCCAAGAGGCAATTTGTAAGTTTTCATTCTATAAACTTTTCCTTTACTTGAGAAGAATAAAATTGGAGTGTGTGTATTTACAACAAATACATCAGTTGTGAAATCTTCATCATGAACAGTAATTGCAGATTTACCTTTTCCACCTCTATTTTGTGCTTTGTAGCTAGATAATGGAACTCTCTTGATGTAGCCGTTCATTGTAGTGATTACAACCATATCTTCTTTTGGAGTTAAATCCTCAATATCAATATCACTTTCAGCTTCTAGAATTTGTGTTCTTCTTGGAACAGAAAACTCTTCTCTAACCTTTAACAATTCGTCCTTAACAATTTTAATTAATTCAGCGGGATTAGATAAAATTTTCAAATATTCTTGAATTTCATCAGATAATTCTCTTAATTCATCATCAATTTTTTCACTTTCTAAACCAGTCAATTTTGATAATTTCATATCAAGAATTGCTCTAGCTTGAACTTCTGTAAAGTAGAATCTTCCTTTTTCAATTCTATTTCCTCTATCATGAATCAATGCAATTAAGGCTTCAACAACACAAGCGTCCCAATCTCTCTTCATCAATTCTTCTCTTGCTTCTGTAGTATCTTTAGCTTTTTTAATTAATGCAATTACTTCATCAATTTCATTTACAGCAACTCTCAAACCAATTAAAATATGTGCTCTTTCTCTAGCTTTAGCAAGTAAAAACTCCGTTCTTCTTGTAACAACTTCTTTTCTAAATTTTGTGAATATTTTGATTACATCAAGAACACCCAAGCTTTCTGGTTTTCCATTATTCAAAGCTAAAATATTTGATGGGAAATTAGATTGCAATTCAGTGAAACTATATAATTGGCTTAAAATAACTTCTGGATTACCATCTCTCTTAGTTTCTACAACAACTCTAATACCTTCTTTATTTGATTCATCTCTTAAATCGGAAATACCTTCAATTCTTTTTTCTTTAACCAATTCAGCAATTTTTTCAACCAATTTTGCCTTATTAACTTGATATGGTATAGAAGTAATCACTATTTGGAACTTACCGCCTTTTTGTTCTTCAATAGCCGCTTCACCTCTCATTACAATACTACCTCTACCAGTTCTCATAACATTAGCATAAGCGCCTCTTCCCATAATCAAACCACCAGTAGGAAAATCCGGACCAGGTATTATTTGCAACAATTCATCAGTTGTCATTTCTGGATTATTAATATAAGCTATAGTTCCATCAATCACTTCACCTAAATTATGTGGAGGAACATTTGTAGCCATACCAACCGCAATACCATTACTACCATTAATCAATAAATTAGGAAATTTTGCAGGCAAAACATTAGGCTCTCTTTCAGTTCCATCATAGTTATCAACAAAATCAACTGTATCTTTATCCAAATCGTCAGTTAAAATATGAGCCAACTTAGCCATTCTAGCCTCAGTATACCTCATAGCAGCTGCTGGATCATCATCAATAGAACCAAAGTTTCCTTGTCCATCAATCAAAGGTGCAGACATTGAAAAATCTTGAGCCATTCTAACCAAAGCTTCATAAATTGAAGTATCACCATGTGGATGGTATTTACCCATAACATCACCAACAATTCTTGCACACTTTTTAAATGATCTATTGTAATCATAATGATTTTCATACATTGAATATAAAATTCTTCTATGAACTGGCTTCAAACCATCATTAACATCAGGAATTGCTCTGGCAATAATAACACTCATTGCATAGTCAAGATATGACTTCTTCATTTCTGTTGATATTTCAACGTTTTGTATGTCGCCATGATTAAATTCTTTTTCCATGTCTTTAAAATCACTATTTGTTTTTAAGCTAGTAATATAATAATTTGAGATGTTTTAAAAGCAAGAAAATATTACAAAATATGGTATTGTCTACCATTTCTTGACATTACCACAACCTTCCAAAATTTGAGTATTTTACTATATTTTCTTTGAGTATTTTACTATATTTTCAGTTAATAAATCTCTATTAATCCACATCAACACGGCATTTTTTAAACCATTAAAACTTTTGCTATAACATTTTGTTCTTCTAACGAATCTGGCAAATCTACCTCTTAAACTTCCATTATAACATTCAACTAAGCAAGTTTCAGATTTATCTATTATATGAGTATTACAATGTAAAAATGGTTTTTCATTTTCTTTTATTGCAAACTCTTTTATTTTTATATCTTTAATCAGATTACATTTATCATCTTTAATGAACTTACCAGTTTTATCTTTTTTAACTTTTGTGATTATTCTCTTTTTACATTTTATGACTTTATGGTAGCTCCAATTGCCATCAGTAGCTATAATATTTATTTTTTTTATTTATAGTATTTAATAAATTATAGTAAGTATTATCTTTTCCATCTTTACAATCAGTTAAAACATCATTTAACATTTGCAAACAATGATAATTATCATTTTTATTATTATCTTTACTTACTTGATATGAAATAACTTTATTTCTGTTTCTGTCAACAGCAGTCCATATTTTGACTTTTTCTCTTCGTTTTTTTTTATATTGTAAAACCAAGTATATAATTCATCTAATTCCAATATTTCTATTGTTTTAGGCTTTTCTTCTTTTTGTATTTTGTCTTTATTAATATTTACATCAAACTGCAAAGCTTTTACAAAAGATTTGATCCATTTCTCTATTAATCTTATAGATATTTTTGTATCAAAAAACTTTTCTATTATATTTTGAATACTTCTCATACTACTATTTCTTCCATATAATAATAAAGCTAATTCTCTTTCTCTATTATCTCTCTTTATTCTATTGTCTGTTAAGCTAAAGGATTTATTACACTTCGGACATAAGTATCTTTGCTTATTATATTTTTTTCCATTTTTGTATGTAATTTCATTGCCGCAATAAGGACAGTTTGTCATAAACTACTAGTTATTAATATAGTTATTATGTTATAGTGGAAAAATTAATAGTCAAGAAATGGTAGACAATAC
>DATIQT010000031.1:0-13135 GCA_035470525.1 Rickettsiales bacterium | reverse complement strand
AAAGAGTAAAAGATATTCAAAAACATTTGAGATGTTAGATAATACTCTATTGTTGTATAGTTATTATAAAAAATTTAATGGAAAATTTTATGATAAGGTGTTAAGACAATAATAAGTGAACAATCTGCCTTGACAGAGGGGAAGATGGCGGAGCTTGACAGTGGGGAAGAGAAAGGGACTTGACAGAGGGGAAACAGACTGAGAATTTGGCTCTATAATACAAACAAATTCAGTATCTTTAATAACTAATAACAAAAATGTGGAAAAAAAGAGTAAGGCCTTACTTCTCTGTATTTCCATTATTAAACATTAAAAATACAGAGAATTAAGATCAATCACCCTATCTCCAATAATTCTAATTCCCTAATTTTTCCAGTATTTATAGTTTCAAGTGTAATTTCCAAAATATCGGAATTAAATCTAACTGGTACATCAAATTCAAAATCTGCAGTGATAACAACATCAGTTGAAGGTGCTGTATTAAATGTTATTATACCAGTTGTTAAATCAATGCTAAAATCTTCACTTTCTACATCATCAAGATATAATGTTATTGTTGAAATAACTGGTTTTGTTATTTTTCTTGTGTATATATTTCCACTTACTGTATAAGTTTTTAAAAGTTGAAATTCTACAGTGCTACCATCTCCAACTCCTAATTCTTGAGATGTTGCAGAATAATCTGTCCAATCTTTAAATCTAAATCCATATCCACAACCTTTTACATTTCTGAAAAAAGTGAAAATTTCATCTAATTCTGTTTTTGTTTTAATACCATTAACGATATTAAATTTCATTTTATTCTTACTCCAATTGATATTTCTAGCTTCACTACCATTTTTTGTAGTGATAATTGTTGTATTAAATTCTAACATTGAAGATGAATTAAATGATATTGATTCCGGAAATCTAATTTCTAAAAATGACATAAAAAAAGGTTTATTTTTTTCTCAAAATAAGCCTTATATTCATGAACGGAAGCTAATTATTTTATCGGAGCTATTGTAAAAAATAATTTTTTACCTTCCATTTTTGGTTTTTCTTCCATTTTTCCAACTTCTTTTAAATTATCTTCAATTCTATTTATAATTAATTTAGAACTATCAGAATATGTAATTTCTCTACCTCTAAACATAAAATTAAATTTTACTTTGTCGCCTTTTTCTAAGAATTTAGTAGCTTGTTTAATTTTTGTTATAAAATCACCTTCACCAATGTTTAAAGACATTTTAATTTCTTTAGTATCAACAACTTTTTGTTTTTTCTTATTAAGTGCAGCTTTTTTTTGCTCTTCATATTTTAATTTACTAAAGCTAGTAATTCTACAAACAACAGGATTTGCATTTGGGGAAACTTCCACTAAATCTAATCCAGCTTCAAAAGCCATTTGTAAAGCCTTTGAAATTGGTAAAACACCAACCATATTTCCGTGCTGATCTATAATTCTAGCCTCAGGAACTCTTATTTCTTTGTTAATTCTCAATTCGTTTTTAGACAATTTAATTTATTATTTAATATATATGATAAGATATTAATAAAAATTATTTTTATTTTCAATAATATTTTGAATTTAACATTAGATCTCCTGCAAATAAAATTTTTCCTCAAAAAATAATTTCTACAAAAAAGACAAGGATATTTCAAAGTATTTAATAGAAATAGTATACTTATATAATCAAATATTGATTCAATTTTTTTTGAATTTTAATGGGATAGTAGTGCCCTTACTCCCATACATTTTTTATATCATTTGTAAATTGTAAATGTCAACTATTTCGATGACAGATTTTACAATTTTGTCATCGAAATAGTTGACATTTACATCCAAGCAATGTTGCAAAATTTGATTACTCTATTTTTATAAAGAAAAAACAAACTCAACTACATCAATATCATAATAATTCAATTTTTTTATATTTCCTGTTGGAATTCCACCATATTTCTTATAGAAATCGTTTGATTGTTTAAAATTTTTCATCGTCCAAACAACAACTTTATTATAATTTAATTGTTTTAAATTTTTTAAAACTTCTTTTAGTAGAGTTCCGCCAATACCAAGTCTTTGATATTGAGGAAGAATATAAAAAGTAGCAATTTCAGCTTCTATTTCTGTATTTCTATTAATTGAAGCATAACCAACCACTTCACAATAAAATTCAGCTACAAAAATATTATTTTGTTATATATTAAATACTCTATTTTTTATTGTATCTTCTGTTATAGTTCTAGTATCTAAAACTTCATCTGGAATACAACCACGATAAGATGTTTTCCAAGTTTCTATATTAATCTCAGCAATTCTTCTCGCTTCTTCTAGTTTTGCTAATCTTATTATTAAATTCACAGTTCCCCTAAAATCTCTTTTTTGAAAGCTTCTTTATCTTCTTTAACCCTTTTAGCCTGTACTTCACTTAAATTGCTTCTTTTTCTAATTAAACTTAAAGGGGGAAGATCAAGCATAACTTTTTCTTTAGTTGTTTTTCCAAACCACTCTAAAGGAATTTTAATAACTGGATCTTGTCCTGCATGAATTACAGAAGTTACTTCATCATTTTTAGCATTTATGAATTCATTAATTGTTAATTTAATAACTTTGTTATTATTTGGAGATAAAAACTCTAATTCATCACCTGCATCAAGCCTATTTTTTACTGCAATATTAATATAATCATCACCCCAACTCTGAACATAACCAGCAAATTCATATTCGCTTAATGATTTTGTTAAGCCATAATTTGTAGATAAATGTGTTGGATTGCCATGTGCAAATGCCAAAGAAAAACCTCTGTTGGAAATAGTATATATCTCGTCTAAATATTTTTTATAATCCCATTCTTTTGGATTTTCAAAATAATCATCAATAGCTTTTCTATAGGTTCTTGCAACCATTCCGGTATAATATTGGGTTTTATTTCGTCCTTCTATTTTTAAGCAATCAATACCTATTTGTAAAAATTCTGGTAGAACTGGTAATAAGCATAAATCTTTTGAATTCATCATGAAAGAACCTTCTTCTGTTTCTTCTATTGCAAGAAAATCATTTGGTCTGCAATCTTCTTCAAGTAAGAAATCAAATAGTTCCCTTGTATCTTTATTTAATAAGATTTCTTTTGAAATATCTTCTTTTAACTTCATGTGAATTTTATAATTCCACCTACAAGAGTGGGCACATTTTCCTTGATTTGCACCTCTTCCTGTAAAATAATTTGAAAGCAAACATCTGCCAGAATAAGACATACACATTGAACCATGAACGAATGTTTCCAACTTAATATCAGGACATTTTTCTCTTATTTCTCTCAATTCATCAAACGTTAATTGTCTTTCAAGAACACACATTTTAGCACCCATGTCTTGCCAAAATTTTACACCTAACCAAGATGTCACACTAGCTTGTGTTGAAACATGTAAATTTAGATTTGGTAATTGTTCGTGTAAATATTTAAAAACTGCTGGATCAGCTACAATCGCACCATCTGGCTTAATTTTTTTCAAAGTTTCCACATATTCAGGTAATTTTTGAATATCACTATTATGAGCGAATAAATTAACTGTAAGATAAACCTTTTTGCCTTTTGAATGTGCGTATTCAACACCTTCTAAAACATCTTCCATTGTGAATTGAGATTGTGCTCTTAAAGACATTGAAGGAGTTCCGCAATATACAACATCTGCTCCGTATAAAAATGCTGTTTTTAATCTTTCAAGTGAACCAGCTGGTACAAGTAGCTCAGGTTTTTTCATATTTTCTTATAATATTAATTTATGTTTCAAATATAAAATTTAATATTCAAAAAACAATGTTTTTGTGGAAAAATATAAATTTATCTTAGATAAAGTTATGTCTATCATATAAAATGTTTGTATTTTAAAAAATAAAACCCAGCTTGGTTTTAATTATAGCTAGGTTTTTAAAAATAATATAAATTATTAAAACTAAAAACTTAAATTCATTTATCTTTTTCATCTTCTTTTTTGGATTTTGAAGAAGATCTTTGTTTAAAAAGTTGACTTAAAAAAGTTTTTTCCTCTCGTTTTGAAGGATTAGAACTAGATTGAACATCTGATTTATTATTTTTACTTAATGATTCTGAAAGATTTGGATATAATGATTTAGCTTCACTATTTAATAATTTTGAAAGATTTTCATATGACGTATTTGATGATTCTGAAGTATTTGAAGATTGAATAGTTGTTTTGGGTTTTGTAGAATCAATAGTACTAAAAATTAATTCATTTCCTTTAGTATAATCATATGGACTTCTATTAGTACTACTACTAGTTATACTACTACTAGTTATACTACTACTACTAGTTATACCTCTATTAGTACTACTATTAGTTATGCTACTATTAGTAGTATTATTATTACTTATTTGTTCGTAATATTGTTTTACTAATTTTAATACTTTTTCACTAAATTCTAGTTCTGGATAAGTTTCTTTAATATTACTTATTAAATAAACAAAATCTTCTAATTTTCTTTGTTCCTCTGCTTTATAATTTTTTAGCAAATATTCTAATTTTTGGTCTAAAGAATTTTTTGTTTTATCCAAATATTCTTTTAAACATTTAACAACTTCATATTCTGAATCTCTAAGAGGATAGTCAGTAAGAATTCCTTTTTTATTGTAAAAAGCATCTAAAAGATTTTTATGTGAAATACCAAAATCATTTAAAATATCTTTTTCTTGTATAATTTCATTATTTGTTATAAAAAAATCAAATGTGGTACATTTACCTATTTTACTTTCTTTATTTACATTAGTACTAAAATTTGGAGCAATAACTTCTAAACCAGAGTTTTCTAAATAAGTTAACATATCTTCAGCAGAATGATTTGCATCTCCTCCAATTATAATTCCTACTGAAGAAAGATCGCTGATATTTGGATACTTTGACATTAAATTTGCTTTAAAAGTATTTATACCGTCTTGAATTTCTCGAGTTAATTCTTCAGATTTTTTTGAATATGGTAAATGAAAACTACCAACGATATAATATTTTCCATCTTTTTTGTTTTGCAAAAGAGCTAAAAGTAAACCTTCTCTTTCTCCAAATTTAGGATTTCCTGAATTTAATACCGTCATTTCCAAATTGCCACTATCATCAACATAATTGTATAATTTTTTATTATATAAAATTACAACATCTTTTTCTATTGTTTTTGGTTCAATAAAACCAACTGATTCATCTGTTTTTGAATTATATTTTAATAAATCAAAAATTTTTTCTGAAAACAATGAATTTGTTTCTGAAAGGAATCCTAGTTTGAAACATTCAGAAATCTTTGCTGCTGATAACAAATTTTTAATTTGTGATATTGCTCTTATTTTATAATCTTTTATTTTTTCTTCATAATCTGATTGATTGTTAGATGGTTTCTTGGTTTTAGGATTAGATTTGGTACCCCTTTTTGATAAATTTGAAGTAAATATTCCATTTTTTGTTGCCACTAGCGCATGATCTGAACTTGATATAGAGCCAAGTCCACTTCCTTTAAAATTTTCTTCAGTCATCATACCTTTTAAATAACGTTGAAATGATTCACTTTGTTTTGATTTATTTTCCATAAGCCTCTTTTTATTAAAAAATATACTCATTATACCTTAAATAATATTACATACAATACTAATATTGAAAATATTTTAGGGAATAATACACTTCAAGCCTTGAAGTGTATTATTCCCATATTTTACGTTATTGTATTAACAGTGTCTAATTTTTAAGTTGTTATTAATCTTTTGAAAATCCTTTTTGATTTGTTGGATTATTCTTTAATTTCTCTACAAAGGTTAAAGTTTTATTAGTTTGTGATACCGGATTAGAGCCTGGGAAAGCTTTTGAAGTTATTTTTTCTAGATTTTTTTGTGTAGTTTCTGTAGAATCCTGTCTATTAATTGTAATTTGCTCACTGATTGGGTTAATTCTTTGTCTTTTTCCTGTATTTTCTTCTTGTTTATTATGTTCCTCCCTTTTCCTTTTTTTATTTTCTTTTTCTGTATTTTTTGTTTCTCTATCAGAAGTTATAGAATTATCATTTGTAAGATTATAAAAATCAGTTATGATGGGTTGATTAGGAGTTGTTGTTTGTAAGTTATTTTTTAGTATTACATTTCTTTGGTTTTTATGGTTAGACAATTTTTGCTTTACTTCATTTTCAGTAATTATTTTCCTAACAAAATTTTGTTTTTCTTTTAGAGATTGATTTGTAAAATTTCCTGTTGTTTCTTTTTTTCCTTGATCTTCTCTTGAAAGATTAAGAAGTAATTCTATTTCTTCATTAGTTATTTCGCTTGAGTTTAATTTATTTGTTTCTGTAAGATTTGAAATTTCTTTAAAATTTTTTTTGTCCATTTTTTTTATATTATAATAATGTGATTATTATAATACATTGGAAAATATGAGTCAAAAAATAAAATAAAATATTTTTTAAATTTAAAAAACAATGTTTTTGTGGAAAAATATAAATTATATTTTATAATTATATTATATTTTTATTTTTAATAAGATGTTTAACATATTTAGTGGAGAAAGTTATCTTACATTTAGCTGTTTAAGTGTGAGAAATTATTATTGATGATAATAATATCAAATTATTATATGTGTATAAAAAAGAATAAATATGTTAAAAGTTGAAAATCTTTCTATATCATTCGGTGGAAAAAATGTATTTGATGATATAAATTTCATTGTCGGAGAAAAGGAAAAAGTTGGTTTAATTGGAAGAAATGGAAGTGGCAAAACTACTCTGTTTAAAATTTTATGTGGAAAAATTAAGGAATATGAAGGTGAAATTGTTATACCAAAAGGTTATAAAATTGGCTATTTGGAACAACACTTAAATTTTACTCAAGAAACAGTTATTGAAGAAGCTTGTTTAGCTCTTCCTGATTATAAAAAAGAAGCAACTTGGGACGCTGAAAAAGTTTTATCTGAGTTAGGCTTTAGCGAGGAAGAAAAATTAAAATCCCCTAATGAATTTTCTGGTGGTTGGCAAATTAGGTTGAATTTGGCGAAATTGTTAATTTCTGAGCCAGATATTTTGTTGCTTGATGAACCTACGAACTACCTTGATATTTTGTCAATTAGATGGCTAAAAGGTTTCTTGAAGAATTATAAAGGTTCTATTATGTTAATTACACACGATAGATCTTTCATGGACGAAATTATCACTCATACGATTATTATTCATAGGGGTTCAAGTATTAAAATTACTGGAAATACTCAAGATATGTATGATAAAATCGCTACAGATGAAGAAACCTATGAAAAATCAAGATTGAATGAAAATAAAAAAAGAGCACAAGTTCAAAAATTTATTGATAGATTTAGGTATAAATCTACTTTAGCATCGAGGGTTCAATCAAGAGTAAAAATGCTTGATAAACAAGAACAAAAGACGGAACTTTCCGATATTCAGGATTTGGAATTTAAGTTTAAATATCAGAATTTTGTTGGAAATTCAAATATGTTTGAAGCTGAAAATATTGGCTTTGGTTATTCTCAAAATGAATTTTTGTTTAAGAATTTATCTTTTAAAATTCAAAAAGGTGATAGAATTTGTGTTGTTG
Source organism: Rickettsiales bacterium (assembly GCA_035470525.1). GTDB lineage: Bacteria > Pseudomonadota > Alphaproteobacteria > Rickettsiales > UBA1997 > CALXSC01. Next base: position 5,561 of record DATIQT010000031.1, on the reverse strand, counting down.
GAAAAAATGGTAAAGGTAAATCTACTCTTTTAAAATTAATTACTGAAGAATTGAAAGTATTAGAAGGTAAAATTATAACAAATACAAAAACAGAAATTGGTTATTTTGGTCAGACAAATATTAATACTTTAAATCCAAATCATACAATAGAACAAGAATTACAGTCTGTTGATATTTTGATACCAAAACCAAATATTATGAGAATTGCGGGAACTATGATGTTTTCCGGCGATTTATCACAAAAAAGAATTTCAGTTTTGAGTGGTGGTGAAAAGAGTAGGGTACTTTTAGGAAAAATATTATTAAAAACTTGTAATTTACTAATTCTTGATGAACCGACTAACCATTTAGATATGGAGTCCTGTGAAGCTTTAATGGAAGCCTTAGAGAGTTTTGAAGGTGCTTCTGTTATTGTTAGTCATAATGAATATTTATTGAATAATATTGCAAATAAGCTTATTGTTTTTGATAATGGAAAAGCTTTCTTGTTTGAAGGAAATTATCAAAGTTTCTTAGAGAAAATCGGTTGGGAAAGTGAGGAAAAGAAAGAAGAAAAAATCAAAAAGCAAAAAGTAGAAGAAAAGCCAAAAAATAATAAAAAAGAAAAAGAAAAATTGGAAAATTTGATTATTGAAAAAGAAGTTTTGATGGAAGAATTACTTAAGAAGCAAGATTATAAAGGTTATGGTTTGTTGGCAAGGGAAGTTGAAGAATTAACGGCAAAGTTAAATCTTTTAAATTAACCATAACTTCATTTTTTCTGAATTTAAAAAGCGAAGCTGGGATTATATTAAAAACTTCTCATTTTGTTTTTCAAGGGATTAATGAATGTAAAAAGCGAAGTTGTGGTTAAATTAATATGATAATTTTTTTTGTTGAAACATTGCTTGGATTCCCGCCTTCTGAGAATGACAGAGGGGGAAGAGGGCGGAGAGCTTGACAGGGGTGAAACCGAGCGGGTCAATATTTTCAATATTTAGAAAAAATGTAGAGGAGTAATGGATTATATTAAACTAGTATTATCTTTTTGATTAAATTCAATTCCCAGATGTTTATAGGCTTTTTGTGTAATAATTCTTCCCCTAGGGGTTTTGTTTATGAAGCCCTGTTGAATTAAGAATGGTTCTATTGTATCTTCTATGGAATCTCTTTCTTCTGATAATCCTGCAGAGATTGTATCTATACCAACAGGTCCACCATTGTAATTTTCTATTATAAATTTTAGATATTTTGTGTCCGATTTATCAAGACCTATATTGTCTACATCTAATCTTTCAAGTCCTAACTTTACTATTTCTAAATCTATTTCATTTTTCTTTGCAACAATTGCAAAATCTCTAACTCTTTTTAAAAGTCTGATTGCTATTCTTGGTGTTCCTCGTGATCTTCTGGCAATCTCAAAACTACCATCTTTTGAAATTTTTGTATTAAGTATGTCGCAATCTCTTTCAACAATTTTTTGTAATTCTTCATGATTGTAGAAATTTAATTTTAATGGAATACCAAATCTATCTCTTAATGGGTTTGATAAAAGCCCTACTCTTGTTGTTGCCCCAATTAAAGTAAATTTCGGTAAATCAATTTTAATTGTTCTTGCAGCAGGTCCTTCACCTATTATAATATCAAGTTTGAAATCTTCCATTGCGGAATATAAAACTTCTTCAACGGTACTATGCAATCTGTGTATTTCATCAATAAAAAGGACATCATTTGGCTGTAAGTTAGTTAATATAGCAGCTAAATCTCCAGCTTTTGTAATTATTGGTCCTGATGTTCCTTTAAATCCGACGCCCATTTCGTGAGCGATTATTTGAGATAAAGTGGTTTTTCCTAATCCCGGAGGTCCATAAAATAATGTATGGTCTAAAGTGTCTTTTCTTATTTTTGCTGATTCTATAAATACCTTTAAATTAGATTTAATGTCACTTTGACCAATAAATTCATTTAAAAAATTAGGTCTTAATGAATTTTCAATAATATCATTATCTGTTTTTTCTGTATTTTTAACTATATCCATAATATATTAAAATCCACTGATGTTAAAAAAATTTCTTATAGTTGGTAAGTATCTGAAAAAAGTTGAAATTATTAGTACTAAACTTGCTACTGCCCCTGGATAAACTAAGAAATATTCAACAAGTTTTGCTTTGCTTATTATAATTAAGTTACTTCTTTGATTAGAATTTATTTGTTCATAAAATCTAGATGGGATAAACAAATTTGTGATATTTTTATCAATTATGCCACTAATTTTTAAATTAAAATATAGTCCTTCATCATTTTTTCTTATATTATATAATGAGGTATCCCTTAAATTTATTTCATCTAATTTTGAATCATTAGTTCTTTTTGTATTATTTTCGGTGTCCATAAACTTAACAAGATCTTTGTTCATATTAAAACCTTAAAAGTTATTAATTTTCTTTAGAGCTTCTGTAATTAAACTTTCTATAACTATATCTTCTCTTTCTTTTAGAATACTTGCAATAATATTATATGCAACATTTTTTTGATAACCTAAATTTTCCAAAGCAGAAAGGGCATCTTGCATTCTACTGTCGTTTTTATTTGTTGTAGTTTTTACGGTACTTGAAATATTAATCACTGTAGTGTCAATATTTTTTCTAATGTCTTTTAATTCAATAATAATTCTTGAAGCAATTTTTTGTCCTACACCTTGTGCTCTACAAAACATTTTTGAGTCTTCTGAATCTATGGCTGTTAGAATCTCTTCTATGGTTAATGCCCCCATGACTTTTAAGGCTACTTTTGCACCAATTCCATTTACTTTGCAAAGCATTTCGAAACAACTTTTTTCATTGCTAGATAAAAAACCAAAAAGCATTATCGCATCTTCTCTAACTATTGTTTGTATAGTTAAAGACATTTCTTTTCCAACTTCAACTGAAGATAGTGTTTTTGAAGAACAAAATACTCTATACCCAACACCATTAACATCTAATATTAAATGTTCTTCAAATATTGAATCTATTATACCTCTTAGTTTTCCAATCATATATTTAAAATATTCTCTATTGAAATCATAAAATAAATATTCAATTATTCAATAAAAATTATTTAAAACAAATTTAAAGTAAGATAGGTTGTTTATTTTAATTTTGTTATATTTTGAAATATTTTAATTGTTTACTTTTTTAAAGAATATAATAATATATTAATGTTTTATGGGGGAAAATTATTGGGAGAGTTGTTTTAATATGGAAAGAAAATTATTTGGAACAGATGGTATTAGGGGTAGGGCGAATAAATTCCCTCTGACTGTTGATATGATTAGTAAAATTGGTATGGCTATTGGCGCTGTATTAAAGAAGGAAGGACATAGAAATAATATTGTTATTGGTAAGGATACTAGGTTGTCTGGTTATATGATAGAAGATGCTTTGGCGGCTGGTTTGAATGCTGTGGGTATAGATGTTTTGTTGTTAGGTCCTATACCGACACCTGGTGTAGCTATGTTAACTAAAACTATGAAATGTGATATTGGTATTGTGATTTCAGCTTCTCATAATCCTTTTTATGATAATGGTATTAAGTTATTTGATACTAATGGTGTTAAGTTTCCAGATGATATAGAAAAGAAAATTGAGGATTGTTTAGAGTCTAATTGTTTTGAAAATTTTATGGCTGAAGATGATAAGTTGGGAAAGAGAACAGTTTCAGAGCATTCGTTGTACCAACAAAGATATATACAATTTTTGAAAAATGCATTTCCTAGAGAGTTGTCTTTAGATGGTTTGAAAATTGCATTGGATTGTGCTAATGGTGCTAGTTATAAGATTACTCCTACAGTTTTGGAAGAGTTGGGTGCAGAATTATTTGTGATTGGTAATCAACCTAATGGGATAAATATTAATGCGGAATGTGGATCAACAGATATTAAAAAATTGCAAAAATTAGTTATTGAAAAACAATGCGATATTGGAATTGCGCTTGATGGTGATGCTGATAGGATTATTATAGTTGATGAAAAAGGACGAGAAATTGATGGAGATAAAATTATAGCTTTAGTAGCTAAAAAAATGATTGATGAAAAAACTCTTGTTGGTGATACTGTAGTTGTTACACAAATGTCGAATTTGGGTTTGGAAAATTATTTGAAATCTTTTGGTCTTAATGTGATTAGGACTAAAGTTGGCGATAGATATGTTGCTGAAGAAATGAGAAAGGGTGGCTTTAATTTAGGTGGTGAGCAGTCAGGTCATATTATCTTAGGAGATTATTCAACAACAGGTGATGGAACTCTTGTTGCTTTGCAGGTTTTGAGTATTTTGGCTTCTCAAAGAAATAAAAAAATAAGTGAAATAACTAATTTATATAATTCTGTCCCACAGTTGATGGAAAATGTTGTGTATGATAAGGATAAAAGTAATCCATTGGAAGAACAATCTGTTAAAAATATTATTGCAAAATCTGAGGAAAAATTGCATAATAATGGTAGACTTTTAATTAGAAAATCTGGAACTCAGCCGATGATAAGAGTTATGGTTGAAAGTATAGATAGTGATTTAATGAAAAATATTGTGAAGAATATAGTTGAAGAAATAAAGAAATATGTTTGATAAAATAGGTTTGATAGCTGGTAGTGGAAATTTGCCTTTATTAATAATAGAAGAATGTGAAAAAAAGGGCATTAAACCCTATGTTGTTTTGATAAAAGATTTTGCAAAAGAAGAGGACTATAAACATTTAAATAATATCACAATAAATTTTGGAGATGTTGGAAAAGCTTTATCTTTTCTTAATAAGAATAAAGTTAAAAATGTTGTTTTTGCTGGTGCAGTTAAAAAGCCTGATTTAAAAACAATATGGCCTGATTTAAAAGGTTTTGCATTATTGATTAAGTTGTTAAAATGCAAGATTTTTGGTGATAATACACTTCTGCAGTCAGTTATTCATTTTCTTGAAAAAGAGAATTTTGAAGTTTTGCCTGTTGATGCTATTTTAGATGATGTTAAAATTTCACAAGGACAAGCTGGAAAATTTGGTTTACCAAACAATGATTATCAAATAGATATAGATTTAGGTGTTAAAGTTTTAAGACAAATAAGTGATTTAGATATAGGGCAGTCTGTTGTTATTCAAAATGGTATTGTCATTGGTGTTGAATGTATCGAAGGGACACAGGAGTTAATTCATAGATGTGGACAAATAAAGTACAATACAGGCAGAAAACCAATATTGGTTAAAATAAAGAAAATAAATCAAACAAAAAAAGCGGATTTGCCATCTATTGGTGAAGAAACAATAAAACAAGTTAAGTCAGCTGGTTTTGCTGGTATAGCAGTAGATTTTGAAAATAATCTTATTATAAATAAAAGCGGAACTATTAAAGAAGCTGATAAAAGTGGTTTATTTCTTTTTGGAGTTAAGAACAAATAACCAAAACTTTGCTTTTTTAGTTATATATAGTCAAACAACTTTCACTTAACCACCAACTAAACCTAACTTTTGCCTTAATCACCCTTCGTCGCTCTAAAATTTTATTGTCTCACCGTATTAAGTTATACGCTATCGCAATAAAATTTTAAATCTCCTCGTAT
>DATIQT010000030.1:0-11363 GCA_035470525.1 Rickettsiales bacterium | reverse complement strand
ATTTATTAACTTTAATAATTCACACTTAGTTTTTTGTTATTTAGTATTTTTGAGGTGTAGCTTCTTATATATCTATTATTTTGCGGGCTAACCTTACTTAAAATCTAATTTTTTAAACTAATTTATTTATAGCCATTAATCTTTTAAGTTATCATCTTACCATACCCCCCCCAAATATTATTAATGTTAGAATAGTAAGGTCTACCATTGAGTATTCTATTAATTTGATCGTATTTTTATAGGTATTCATATTCCCCTACATAACTATTAATAACCTTAATAATTTTTCTTGATAAAGTTGTTATATAATAAACAACCCTATCAATAATACGCCTCTCAATTATACAATAATAGGTTGATTTATTAAAATAAAGTAGTATGTTCATAACAAAATAATAATATGTTATTAAAATACGAATATGAAAGAAAGTAAAGAAAACATAATAAATGAAATGAATACGGAAGATATTAATATACATTATAGAAGTCATAGATTTTCCCAAATAAGAGCATTTTGTTCTGTAGTCCAATCAAATTATTCATTAGTTGAAGCCTCTGAAAAAATTCACCTTGCACGATCAGCAATTTCAAAACAAATCTCTACATTGGAAGAAGCTTTGGGAATTGAATTATTTGATAGGTCGGAATATGGCAAGTTGAAACCCACAAATATAACTGATATGTTTTATAAAACAGCTGTTGGTTATGTAAATGGTATAAACAATATTCTTGAGACCTTTAATAAAAATTTAGAAGAATATAGAAATACCAACTTGAGAATTGCTAGTTTTGATATAATTATAGAAAAAATGCTTCCGTTTCTTGTTGAATTTAAGGAAAAAAATCCTGAAATAAAGTTATCTCTATATAATATTACTAAAAGCGAAGCATTTAAAAAATTAAGTAATAATGAACTTGATTTCGCAATATATCCAACAGATGAAACTGGAAATGTTCCTGCCGATTTAGAAAGCGAAAAAATTATTAGAAATATAAGTTATTTGGTTTTATATAAAGGTCATCCGTTAGAAAATAAAAAGCCTAATGAACTTACAAAGCAGGATATTTTAAAATATCCATTAGGGCTATTTCCAATAACTAGCGATGAATTATATTCAGAAGCTTTTGCTAATTTTACAAAAGAAAAAAATATAATATCTCCTTTAAATATTAAGTTTGCTTCAATGAATCTTAATAAAGAATTGGTCAGAAGAAAGATTTGCATAACATTTCTTGATAAAATTTGGTTAACAAAAAAAGATAAAAAATACTTTAAATTAATAAGTGATGAATTTATTTTTCCAAAAATGTATTTTTATTTATTTATTAGAAAAAATACAAAATTGAATCCTATAGTTGAGGAAATTCTAAATATAATAAGAGAAAATAAAGAAAAAATATTTTGTTATAAGTAAAATATTTCTTTTATAGCTATTTGTTCCTGTATAAGCGTTCTTAATAAATCATCTTTTAAATAACTTCGTATTATTTTGTTTTTTTGTGCTTTTTTAGTTTTAAATACTTTTATATGATCTGGATCTGTTTTACCATAGTAAAACTCAAGATTATTTGGAGCATCTTGATAAAGCAAAGGTTTTTCAACTGTTTCTTCAGCTAAATATTTTTTACTATATTTAACAAATAACTCTGGAAAACTTTGAACTTTACCTCTTCTTTCTAATCTTTTAAGAAAATCCCTAGCTTCTCTTTCATAAGTTTTTTCTAAAATTGAATATGGCAAATTCCTAATTATATTTATAATATTTTCAATAGTTTTATATTGCGGATGGTCTAACCAATATTTTGCACATATGTATTCTATTTTTGGAGTATTTTCATCTCCATCATATATTGTTGTTATCCCATCGGTTAATTGAAAATCTGTTGATATTTTATTATTAGGTAGTATTGAATCTATTGCATAAGTAGCATGATTTTTAAACCAGTCTATCCCTTGTTGTTTTCCTTTTTTGTATGCTTCTATTGTAATTTTTTCAATTACATTGTTTGAAATTTCTTCTTCTTTTGTTAAATTATTTTCCAATAAAAATTTTTCAATAAGTCTATAAGTCCAAATATGTCTATTTAATACATCGCCCACATCTAAAGATATTTTATTAACTTTGAATTTTATATCCTTGTTATCAATACTACAAACAAGATTGTTTGATAATCTTTTTAAATCTAAAATTATCTTTTTAAGATTTTCTCTCTCATAGTAATCAGTTTCTAAACTGACTAATAAAATTATATTTATATTATTTATTCCTTGTTGATAAATATTATATAAACATTTTTCCAAGTTTAAATATTCAAATTCCAGAACTTGATTTTCTTGATTGCTATCTATATTATAAATTTTATTATCTCTAAGCATTTACCATTCCAATTATTTTTTTATCTAAAATATTTTTATTTGATTGTCCTAATTCTATAACCAAACATTTTGTTTTATCTATTGAATGTCTTTTTATGTGGGGGCAGTCAGATGTCAGTTTATCGCTGAAATAATTTATTATTCTATCGCAAAGTAAAACATCCGCATTTAGCATTCTTATCCATTATTATTAAAAATCTTTTATAGTTCATATAAAAACTCTATAACAAACATTTTTATGTGTATAGCACAAATTATGTTAAGTTTCAAGTATTTTTTCATATTCAACACAGGAGAAACCTATATAAATCAAAATATGAACCAACCATAATATGTCAATAGCAATTTATACAATTATTACAAAAAATTTTTCTAATATATATCTTAAGTTGAAATTAAATTATTAAAAAAAAGAGTTCCATAATAAACATTTTAGTTTTAGTATAAAAATTATTAATGTATAGTCATTTCAAAATTATTTTGCACTGCAGATTTTATTTGTTCAAAAATATTTCAGTAAATTTTAATCATAAATATTGTAGGGTAAATATTTTTAACTAGCTCCCTTTTGTCCTTCGGACATTTTCACATTAAGGAGGGAAAAGATTACGGGCGGTGGTTAAATGCAATAGTGTAGCAATCACTACTCTAAATCTTTTTCCCCCCCTAATGTGAAAATGTCCGAAGGACAAAGGGGAGCTATTTTAATGTAATACAAAATCAGTTCAAGATAATTTTGAAATGACTATAAATCAAGCGATACACAGCACATAAAAGGTACTGTGCGACATTCAAATGCCTCGCGGTTAAATTTGGCGACCGCCCCAGTCATGCACTCCCCAAGTTAATTTTCAAGGAATAGATAGACAAACATTGTAAATACAACAACGAAAGTTACTAAAACAAAGCTAATAAAATAATAAAGAAATAGCCAAAGGAATAGTCAAAGGAATAGTCAAAGGAATAATAAAGGAATAGTGAAGAGATAATGAAAGGAATAATCAATGAAAAATGATAAAACAAAAAACAAAACTTCTTAAAAGAGAATTTGCTGACCTGCTCGGCTGTCTTCCAATAGTAGTAAGTAGATTAGTTAAGAAAGGCGAAGTAAAAGTTGATGTAAACGGCAGAATAGATATTGCAGGTCCAGAGATGGAACAATACATCAAAGACAAAAGACTTGAGATTCAACAACATAAAGACAGAATTACAAAAAGAGAATTAAAAATACAAAAAGAAAAACAATCAGAATCAAAAACAGAAAATAAAAAAGTAAATTTAAAAAGTAATAAACAAACAATTGATAAACAGCTAAAAGACAATCTCAACTTCAGCACCATAGAATATGAAACTAAACGACATAAACTAGATAGTGAAAAATACAAAGCTGAACTTCTTGAAATGGAAGTTCGTCAGAGAAAACGAGATCTCATTAACACAGAATTACTAAACAGAATAATAAGTAAAACAATAGGTAATTTAGCTAAAAACATTGTAGAGATTCCAATAAACATAGTTGATGAATTAATTGATATAACAAAGACTGAAGAAGAGCCTAAACCATTAATTATAAACTTAATAACAAAAGCACTTCAAAAAGAAATAGAAGCAACAGTAAATAAAGCAGAAAAAGAATTTCTAAAATTATGAAACAACAAAATCAACAAACAGAAAACAATAAAGCAAACAACAAACATGAAATAGAACAAGACCAAATTAAAAAAATATTCAAAACTATAAAAGCCTTTCTTCCTAAAGACTTACTTCCAGAAGTTTCAGAGTGGGCTGAGAAAAATCGTTTCATGACAAGTAAGGTGTCAAACATCACAGGAAACTTTAGCTACGACAACACTCCCTATGCCAGAGAAATAGCAGACTGCTTTTCAAAGAACAGCCCAATAAGAGAAATAGCAATAATGAAAGGTGTACAACTTGGATTTACAACAGCAATCTTTGAGAATGTTATAGGTTATAGTATAGCACATGATCCTAGTCCAATGATGCTAGTCTCTGGAGATTTGAAACTTTTAAAAGATTTTAAAAGTATAAAGATTGATAACTTAATAGATAATAGTAACCTCAGAGATAAAATCATTGCAGAAACGGATAATAGACATAGTAGAAGAACTGGGGATACCGCAGAGCTTGTAGATTTCTTGGGAGGCTTCCTCAGAATTAGTGGTTGCCACAATGGAAATAGTCTCCGTTCACTTCCAATAAAGAAACTATTTCTTGATGAACTTGATGCATATCCAAAAAGCATTGCTGGTGAGGGTAGTCCAATAGACCTTGCAGTAAAAAGAACAGAAAGTTATAGTAGAACAAGAAAAATAGGATACATATCAACTCCACTTTTATCTTGCAGTTCAAACATAAAAGAATTTTACGAGAAAGGCGACCAAAGAAAGTTTTATGTCCCTTGTCCTTTCTGTCATCAGAAACAAGAACTTATATTTTATAGTAGTGATGGTGGAGAATATGAAGACAGCAAAGCTACAGAGATTGAGGGAAATAATAATGAAAACAATAAAGATGGTTTAAAAATTAAAACCAAACCATATGGTTTAATTTTTAATTCTGAAGAGTGTAAAAATGGAAATTATAATTCGGTAGTCTATAGATGTAAACATTGTGGAGCAGACCTAAAGGACTATCATAAAAAGAAAATGCTCCTTAGCGGAGAATGGATACCAACCACAAAAGCAAAGAAACCACATTATAGAAGTTATCACCTATCAGCTTTATACTCACTATTCAAAAGCTGGGAAGATTGTGTATCAGACTTTCTAGAAGCTGGAAGAGACCCAGTAAAGCTACAAAGTTTCTACAATCTTACATTGGGACTTCCATTTGAAGAGACTATTGCAGGTGTAGAGATATACAAAGTAAGAAGACTTAAAGAAGAGAATAGAAGTAATAACTTTATACCAAAGGACGCTCTCTTCCTTGTAGGAGCTTGTGATATACAAGATGATAGACTTGAAGTAGAAATAAAAGCATATGGAGATAGATGGAGATGCTGGGGTATAGATCATAGAGTATTCAAAGGAAATACATCTGATCCTCTTGATGATTGCTGGAAAGAACTCTTTAGAATTAAAGATGAAATCTTTCATAATGGAATGTTAGTCAAAGCAATACTAATAGATAGTGGCGATGGAGAAAAGACAGATCTTGTATATAAATTTTGTCAGAAAGATGATGAAAGAGTATTTATACCAGTAAAGGGAGTTAATACTACATTACTCACAAATAAGAAGTTAAAGTTAAAAAATATTAAGAATATTACTCAAGGTAAAGAAGCTGATGTTCTAATTAAGAACATAGTTATAGACGGAGTATATAAATCTACATTTAAAACATTCTTTCTACTTGAGAATTTAAAAGGCGATCTAGATATAGTCACTTAATTATATTTTAATTGAAATATAATAATTATATGTTATAATATCATACACTGATTGTAGAATTAACTTATGTTAAAATGGATGATATTAAAAATCATTTTATAGACAGAACAATATATCATATTAGATTAGTACAAAATAATATGATTTTATTAGAAAAGAATAGAGATAAGCTACCATTTGATATCCCAGAGTGGGAAATTTTAAGAAGATCTTTAAAACATGATTTTAGTAAATTTTCTTCTGAATTAATTGAAGGATATTTAGTAGTAGATGAATATTATAAATGTAAAAGAAACAATTTATCTACAGAACATATAGATATGGAAAAATTTCAATATGCAATCGATAGGCATGTAGAAATAGAATTGCACCATCCAAATAAAAAAGAATTTATGTCTCCGTTAGATATATGTGAAATGTGTTCTGATATAGTTGCTATAGCACAAGAATATAAAGAAAAAGATTATACAGAATATTATCTGACTAAACAGAAAAAAATATTTCCGTTATTAAATAAATATAATAACGAAATATTGCATATATTAAAATTATTAGAAAAATTGACAGTATAAAATGGAAATAAAACCATCTACTAAAAATGAAACATATTTGGATGACCCTATTAGGACAGCTAGGTATACTCAATATTTGAGCGCCTTTGTAGCACAAACTGATGAAAAAGAAATTACCGCAAACATTATTTCTGATTTTTTAGAGCAAATTATAGAAAAAGTTCCTAAAGACAAAATAGAATTTTTAGATATAGGGTGTGGCAGTGGAGAAATACCACAATCTGTAATTTCTAGATTATCTCGTGATACAAAGATATTGTATTATGGTATAGATAATCAAGAAGGTAATGTAAAAAAGGCAAATTTCAATCTAGAAAGTGTTGCGGAAAGTACAAAAGTTGTTACAGGCGATGCTTTGAATCTTACGGCAAAAGAAATAGAATCTTTTTTATCCTTAAATGGTAAAGTTGATGTTTTATTAATTTCTCATTTTTTGTATTATACAGGAAGAGGGCAAAAACATATGGATTACCTAGAAAAATATTGTTCATTGCTAGGCGCAAATTCTTTAGGTCTTTTAGTTCATAGTGATAGTGAATCAGATATGTCATCTATAAGAGAAATAATAAATCCAAATGGTATCCTCAAACGATCACAAACTAGAGAAATTGAAGATTCCTGTAGAAAATTAAATTTGAATTTATTTAATATTCCTTTTAGTACTAGTATTAAATTTCCAGAATTAACAGAAGATGAATGGGACTCTTTGATAGAAAATGTATACGATTATGATAACCCACCAAATGATAATTATAAAATAGTTAGGAATTTATTGGAGTTTGATATAGCTCCGTTTGAAAATCTTACAATAGAAGATAGAAGAAAGTATATTACATTAGTAAGGGAAAGACTACAAAAACAAGGCAATTTTTTGAGAAGAAAAGTGAAATTACAGATTTTAATATCAAGAGAACATGAATTAGAATTTGAAAAAATTATAAAAAATGTTGTTTTTGCTATAAAATCCAAAAAGAATTTTTTTAAAAAAATATATAGCTCTTGGTTATATTCTTTAGAGAGTATATTAGAAGTAGACATTAATGATATAATAAAAAATATTTGGATAAAAGAAAATAAATTTATAGGATATCCAGAAATATTAGAGTTAGTAATTGACAATATTTTAAACAATTTTAGTCAAGACATTTCCTCAAAAAAGAAAGAATTATTTTTTAATATAATTAAAGAAATACAACAATTTGATGAAAATACTCTATTATCCATTGAGGCAAGCAAAGAAAATTTTAACCTTATTAGAAGATATCAAAAGCTTCAAAAAACATATAAATTATTGCCCAATATATTAGTATATAGATTTTTTGGAGATATTATGAATATGGGTGGTTTAAATATTGCTGTAACAAAACCATCAGAAGAAATCAATGAACATGGTATAAGCGAAGAAGGCTATGCTAGAGCTGATTTAATCAGAAGATTAATGTTTTTAATTTTACAACAAGAAATAAAAAAAATTAATTTTATAAATTCTTCTTTGTCTTTAGAGGGTGGCGATGAAGTGGGTGGTTTTCTTATAACAAGATCTTTGACACAGACCCAAATTAATGAATTAATTAAAGGAATTAATGATAAAATTAGTTTTATACTGAATTACTTAGGATTAGGTAATATTAAACATAATAAATATCCAGATAATTTAGAAATTATGGGAAGTAGTTTAGTATGCTGTGCTTGTAAAATAGACGATTTAGAAGATTTAAGTATTGTGCAACAACAAATAGAAAGACAAATAGACATTTTTAAAAAAGAAATTGGTTTAAATAGAAGTATCAAATATAATATATCTAGAACATCAATTTCCACACTGGAAATAGATATTTTAGATGAGAAAATTAATTTTGTTTTTAGAGAAAATGGAATTAATACTAGTGAATTATTTTTAAATTATGCAAAAAAAGGTTTTTTAGATATAGATGTTAGTTTTTTAGCATTTAGTGAGGGTTTAGAAATTACACCTTGGGTAATAACAAGAGCTAAAGCTGATTTGATAATTGCGAATTATCAACTTAATTTAAAGGAACAAGAAATTTTTAATTTTTTAATTGAAATTTCATCAAAAGATTATATTTCCGGTATTGAAAAAACAGAAAATTTACTAAAGGCTATAATTTATAAAAATAAATTTTTACAGGATATAAAAAAAACAGATAATTATTATTATTTAAATCAATTAAAATTATTACAAGAAATATTTGTTTTAATACAAAATGATAGTTTTTTTATATCTGACGAAATAGAAGAATTTTTAAATAAATTGCAATCTGATATTTTTATACAAAAATTATTAAATTGTATTGATATAACAAAATATAAAATTTCATTTGAAGAAAAGTTATTTTTTATCGATTCTTTAAATAGATTAGCTAAAATAAGAGAGCATCAGAATATAAAACAACTTTTATTAGAAAAAATAGTAAGTGGTGAATTAGAATTTTTTTTAAAATTAAATATATGTAAAAAAAATGCTTTTTTTGTATCTTTTAAACAAACCAATTTAACTGCTTTAAATCAAATATTTCAACATAATATTTCTAATCGTATTTTTGAAGGGTTATCTAATTTAGTAATAGAAAGTTTCAGAAGGGATTATGAAAATGGTTTATTAAAAGGATATATTTCCTTTTACAATTCTTCCACTGGACAATATGGTACCAAAAACAAAATAGGAATAATATTAGAGGATACTAATGAGGAAGAATTATATGATGCAATAATAAGGGCTCATAATTCTGTTATAGAAAAAATAAAAGATCTAGATTTGGATAAAATTATATCACAAGATCTAAAGCAAATTGGAATTGATTTTATTTTTGCATCAAAAGAAATTCCAATTGATGAAGATTTTAATGCAAGAGATTTTTTAATTAAAGTTAATAATGAATTGGTAATTACTCAAAACAAAAATTTGTTTTATAAAAGATGTACCTGTATTAGAGAATTTAATAGAAAATACTTAAGACAAGATGCACTATTTGTAGAAAAAGTTGCAAGTTTTAATTTTGTAAGTGTTCGTAGGAATTTTCCCGCTACTTGCATTAATTTTGTAGATATGATTAAAAGACAATCTAAAGAAAAACAACATGATTTTAGAAAAATATTTTAATAAAACCAATATTGAGTCTATTGTAACCCTGGTATTTGCTTGTGATTATGTCAGCATAATATTTGCTTATTATATACCTTAAAAGGTATTTATTTAGTAAAAATTTTTTTAATTTCTATTTATTATCTTTTTTAAATATCTCTTATTTTAATTTTTTCTTTTTCTTGAAAGAAAAAGAAGCAAAAAGAAATGAAATTTAAAATTTGTATATTTATATATATTCATATTAAAGTATATATTTGAAAAACTCCAAAATGAAGCGGATATAGCAGAATATGCTTCATATATAATTAGATCTCCTGCAAATATCTTCCCTTATTTATCATACAAAAGCTCTAGATTATGGCTTAATTAAAAATTTAAGTCTCCCAACTAATCAACTTATCAAATTAATCCTGAAAAGCCCCTAGAAAAACTGTTTATGAGAAAGTGGGTAATCTAAATAACTTTCTAAATGAAAGACAAGGTTGGATTTCTGATACAATTGTTAATGCTATTGAGAAAATGGTATCTGATGCATTATTCAATAATCAAATAACATTAAGTGATGGAAATATAATTACATTTAATAGAAAGAATACTCATTACATAAATAGACAGAATGAGAAATGGAGTGATAATAGTGGTGGTAGTACTACAGGTAATCCTATAAACCAATTAAATGACATGTGTCAATTACTCTTATTGATGATGCAAAAGTAAGCGGAGCTGGTGCATTCAACTTAATCTGTGCTAGAGACGCTATAAACTCATTATTACCAAATAGTAGTTTCATAAACAACACAAAGTTTGATGCTGGAATTAAACTGACAGACATTAAAATGCCAACATGGAACACTAATGGTGCTACATTTCATGGACAGTTCTCTGCAGGAAGTTTTAGAATTAACTTATGGAGTTATAACTCAAAGTTTGAAGTCCCTGCAGGTTATGGTTATGCAAATGAAGGAACACTCCAACCATTTATTCCAAATGGAACAGCTTTATTACTTCCAGAAGATGTCCGATTTGATCTTGTATATGCTGGAATAGATAATTCAGCAACTATGATTCATAATGGAAGTATTGGAAACATAAATGCTTTAACCATGATCAAAACAAAACAATTGCCATATGCTTACTGGTCTTTATTGTCAGTTGGAACTACTGCATTTGTATATGGAGTTAAGAGTAGACCATTATTTATTCCGACAAATAATGACTGCTTCGTGATTAGTTATAATTTGGTATAAAAAAATTTAAACAAAAATGAATGGTTTTGATTTACTAAAACGAGACAAAGGATTGCTATTTAAAAACAATCCTTTTTCTGTACCTTGTATCCTATCAAATGGAACAGAGACTCAAGGTAAAAACTCTTTACTTGATCCAACAGATTTAAACTACGATCCAACAGATGTTCTAAAGTGTATAGCCAATTATATTGGCATTCAATTAAATACTGAGAATAAGACTTCAATAATAAATGATAGTGCTGAAGCAACACTTAATATTGATGATGTAAAAATAGGTAGACCTCAAGCTGGTTGGATAATATCATTTGTTCCACAGAATACTCAAGAAACAGACACCAACACAGACATGATAAATTTTAAAATAGACTATGTAATGGAAGATAGAACAATTGGAGTTTATAAATTGAGTTTGAGTTTGTTAAAAGATAGTTTAGAAACAGACAATACTTCAGAAACTCTTAGATCAAATGGCGGAATTTAAAAAACTAAAACAATATGATATTCAACGATTTAATTCAAAACTTTTACTTCAAAATAGTAAAAGACAAAATTGCTACATTCATTGCAAATGAACGAGATAATCAATTACAATTAGCCAGAAATAAAGGTTATACTGAAGCTAGAATAAAGAATGAAATAGACTTTACA
>DATIQT010000029.1:0-4754 GCA_035470525.1 Rickettsiales bacterium | reverse complement strand
ATTTAAATCCTATAGAACATTATTGGCACTTTTTAAAAGATTTAATTAGAAAGTTTAGATTAAATTGTGATAGTTTCTATGAGAATTTAGATAGGGCTTTAAAAGAGAGGTATGTTGCAACAAGAATTTAAATTACTATAATCTATAACAAAGCCCAGCCTAGACCAAACCTCTTTTATATTATAGTCAAACAAATACTATATTTAATCTAATTTACACTTTAAATAACCTAGTTAATTTAGTTTTTTTCTTAAATCATTCCAATATTCAATTCTTTTTTTGATATCTCTTTCAAAACCTCTTTCATTTGGGTTATAAAACTCTTTTCTCGGAAATTCATCTGGGAAGTAATTTTGTCCGGAAAAGCAATTTGGTGTGTCGTGATCGTAAATATATCCTTTTCCATAACCTATTTCACCCATCATTTTTGTTTCTGGATTTAAAATATGTTTTGGTGGATTAAAACTATGTCCCTTAACCGCTTGCATGACTTCATTATAAGCAATATAGCCAGCATTTGATTTAGGACAATTTGCTAAATAAATTACTAAATTTGTAATAGCTTGATCGCCTTCTGGACTGCCTAAAAAATCATATGCTTCTTTTGCATTTATAGCTTGGACTAAGGCGTTTGGATCCGCCATTCCTATATCTTCCATAGCCATTCGTGTTAGTCTTCTTAATAAATAATGGGGATTTTCACCAGCAGACATCATTCTTGCGCACCAATATAATGCACTTTGCACATCAGAACCCCTAATTGATTTATGCAATGCACTAATTAAATTATAATGACTGTCTCTTGATTTATCATAATTTGCAGTTTTTCTTTGTAAAAATTTAATTAGCTCTTCACTATTTAATTCTTTTTTCAAATTTGAATTAAGTAATTCTTCGCACATATTAAGTAAATATCTGCCATCAGCACCTGATAAATCACATAATGTTTCTCTAGCTTCTTCTGTTATTTGAAGTTTTTTGTTTTCTGCTTTTTCGGCTCTTTCAATAAGAGTTGTTAGTGATTTTTTGTCGTGTGAATTAAAAATGATTAGTCTACATCTTGATAGTAATGCGGAATTTAATTCAAAAGAAGGATTTTCTGTTGTTGCACCGATTAGTGTTATTGTTCCGTTTTCTATGTATGGTAAAAATAAATCCTGTTGATTTCTTCTGAAGCAATGGATTTCATCTATTAAAAGAATAGTTCCTTTGCCATCTTTTTTAAGTTTTTCAGCTTTTTCAAATACCAATCTTAAATCACTAACTCCACTACTTGTAGCAGATAAAAATTCAATTTCTAAACCACTTTTTTTAGCAAGAATTTTAGCTGTTGTTGTTTTTCCACACCCTGCAGGTCCCCATAATATCATTGATGGAATTTTTCCACTTGTAATAATTCTTGTAATTATTCCATTTTCATTGAATAAATGTTCTTGCCCTGTGATTAATGAAAAATCATCAGGTCGTAATTTGTCTGCTAAGGGCTGTGTTTTGGTATTTTCAAAAAGCATTGTAAAAAACTTTATTTAAAATCATTATATTTTTTATAATAAAAAAAATCAATATTTTAAAACAAAAGTCTTGAATATTAAAATAGAATTATTAGTATAATGTTATACAACCAATAGTTTATGTATGAATAACTCAAGGAAAATTTTATCTGTATTGTTTGTTATATTTATAGTATTTTGTACAAAAAATGTCATAGCAAAAGATAACGAAATCAATATAAATAATGTTGAACAATTGCAAAATAATGAAGTAGATAAAAATAATAATATCGGAAAATTATTTAAAAAGAACAAAGAACAAAAGAAATTAGAAGATATTACTATATTTGATGTTGTAAAAGAAGAAAAAATTTCACCAGAATTAAGACAAAAGATATTGGATTTGATAGATCAATATCAGTATGATTTGGATAGTTATAGAAGTATTATTGCTAATCATTATAAAAAAGCTGAATTAAAATTGGTTGGAGTTCAGAAAGATATTAATGGAATAAATAATTTCAAAGACGAGGTAGAAGAAAATTTAAATCTTGCAAAATGGATGATAATTTCTCTTTCTGTTGGTGTTGTATGTTTGACTACTATTGTGATAATAATGTGGAAAGGTGTAATTAATGTTAATAGAAACGATGTTGAAGTTATTTTTTCATTGGAAAAAATTAAAAAAGATTTAAGATTAACAAATAAGAGAATTGATATATTAGAGGAAGCATGTACAAATAATGGAAAAAAGCAAATATCAAACAATTATAATACATAATAAGTACAACACTTATCGACTTGATAAATTTTTAAGCGGTACCTTTAAGAATACAAATAATATTCTTATTCAAAAGGCTATTAGGAATAAGGATATTCTTGTTAATAACAAGGTGCCAAAAAAATACAATGAAATGTTGTATGAAGGTGATGAGTTAAAATTATCTAATTTCATAATAAAAATTTTTAATAATATACCAAAAGTTGTAAATAATAAAAGTAATCTAAAATTTACGGATAAAGAAATAGAAAAAATTAAAAATTGTGTAATTTATAAAGATGATAATATCATCGCAATTAATAAACCTGCCGGTTTAGCTGTTCAAAGTGGTACTAAAATTGAAAAAAGTGTAAACGATTATTTACAGTTTTTAAAATTTGAAAAGGAAAACTCTGTTAATTTGGTTCATAGACTTGATAAAGATACCAGTGGAGTATTGCTTTTAGCTAGAAATAAAGAAGCCTGCGATATTCTGACTGATTATTTTAAAGAAAAAGGAGAGAAATTAGAGAAAATTTATTTAACTCTAGCTGTTGGCAAATTTACTAAAAATACAGGTACTATTAATTGTCCATTAATAAAGAAAGTAGAAAATGGTGTTGAAAAGGTTTATAGAGATGAAAAAGAAGGCAAAGAAGCCACTACAATCTATAAAGTGCTAGATTATAACCAAAAATTTGATATTAGCTTAGTGGAGGTCAAAATTTTAACAGGAAGAACACATCAAATTAGAGTGCATTTAAAAGAAATAGGACACCCAATTTTAGGAGATGGTAAATATGGCGGTAAAAAAGCTTTTGTAGATGGGTTAAGTGATAAAATGCATTTACATTCCTATAAAATAAACATTAAGGATTTTAAGGGAAAAAATATAAATATTAAAGCCGAATTGCCTGAGTTTTTTCAAGAAACAATGAAAAAGGCAAGATTTAATATACATTTAAAAAATAAATTATAGAATATATTCATATTTTAAAATTTTAGTAAATGTATTTATCTTTATCAGAAACACAAAGACTTGCTGTTGACAAAATTGCTGAAGGGAAAAATGTTTTCATCACTGGTCCTGCAGGAACTGGGAAGTCTTTTTTACTAAATTATCTTAAAGATGAATACAAAACAAAAAATTTACATATAACCGCATCAACAGGAATAGCTGCAATAAATGTCGGAGGACAAACACTTCATTCTTGGGCGGGTTTAGGACTTGGAAACTTGCCACTTAATGAAACTATAAGAAACATTCTATCTGTTAAGGGAACTTACTTAAGACGAAAATTAAGAAGTGCAAAAATACTTGCAATTGATGAAATTTCTATGATTTCTGCTGAAGTTTTTGATATGTTAAATAATTTATTAAAAGCAGTGAGACAAAATGAAAGACCTTTTGGTGGTATTCAACTAATTTTGTTTGGAGATTTTCTACAATTACCACCAATTAATAAAGAAAGTAATGAGATATTCTTTTGTTTCGAAAGTGAAGCTTGGCAAGAAGCAAAAATTGAGACAATAACTTTAAAAGAAATTTTTAGGCAATCCGAAAAAGATTTAGTAAATTTACTTAATAATTTAAGGTTTGGGGAATTAACAAAATATGACCTTGAATTGTTACGAGGTAGATTTAAAAAAGAAGATTTAGATAAAACTTTTGAAGCAACAATTTTAGGTACTCACAACATTCAAGTTGAAAAAATAAATATTACAAAACTAAACTGTATAAATGGTTGTGAAAAAACTTATAAAGCAAAATTTGAAGGAAAACCAGAAAAAATAGAATTTTTAAGAAGAAATTGCATAGTCCCAGAAGAATTAACTTTAAAAATTGGCGCTCAAGTAATGATGTTAAAAAACACCTTTGTTAAAGAAGGAGTTATAAATGGTTCTATTGGAATTGTACGAAGTTTTGATAACAAAAAAGGTTATCCAATTGTTGAATTTACAAATGGAGCGCTTTTAACAATAACACCAAATGAATGGGCTGTATCAAAATTTAATGAAAACACCGCCCAAGTTGAAGTAGAAGCAATGATGATTCAAATACCATTAGTCTTATCTTGGGCAATTACAATTCACAAATCACAGGGTATGACACTTGAAAAAATAAGATGTAATTTAGGAAGTGCATTTGCAGAAGGTCAAGTTTATGTTGCGATTTCAAGAGTTAAAAGTTTAGGTGGATTATTTATTGACAGTTTTAATATAAATAATGTTAAAATAAATAAAAAAGTAATTAAATTTTATAAAGAATTATAAGGTTAGGATATTTTTAATTTAATAAGTAATAAATTATAAAATTATGGAAGAAATAGAAGAAATTCAAAAATAATAAAGAATGGAAAACCTTTTGAAATTAAAGTTATTACAAAAGCTTCTTGTAATAAAATTTATTTAGAAAACGATATTATAAAAGTAAAAATTATAGAAATTCCAGAAAATGGAAAAGCAAATAGACCTCCTGCAAATAAAATTTGAACAATTTCAAT
>DATIQT010000028.1:0-7928 GCA_035470525.1 Rickettsiales bacterium | reverse complement strand
GGTGGTTAAGTGAAAGTTATTTGACTATATTTAATAACGAAATGTATAAGTATACTATTTCTATTAAATACTTTGAAATATCCTTGTCTTTTTTGTAGAAATTATTTTTTGAGGAAAAATTTTATTTACAGGAGGTCTATTATAGTAATAGGATTTTAATCTTTTCTATATTAAAAAAAACTTAGCTTAACCATTATTACTATCATTTTATTATCAACTTCATTTTAAGCGATAAAAATGATTGTAAAACCATTATTTAGAAACTATTCAAATTATTTTTTCTTTCTTAAATAAGCTGGTATACTTAATAAATTTTCATTAACATTATTATTTTTTGTATTATTTTTAAATTCTATTTCCCTATTTTTTGATTTATAATTATTATTTGCTTTTTCTTCTTTATTTTTTGAAGAAATCATACCAAACAAATCATTAAATAAACCTTTTTGATTTTTATTATCTTCGACTTCTTCAATTAATATAGCTTTACCTGTATCAAATAAATCATTACCATTATTTAATCTAGTTTTTGTTGGAATTTTAATATCTTCATTATTTGGTTGTTGGATATTATCATCAACATTTAATTCATTATTAATTTCTTCTTTTAACTCTTCTTCAATTTCATCTTCAGCTGATGTTTTTTTTAATGAATAAGATTCAGTAAGTTCATAATCATTATTATTCTGTTCTTTTATACCAGTTGCAAAAATTGAAACTCTAATTTTTCCCTCTAATTCTTTTAAGAATGCAGTACCAACTTTTATTATAGCTTCTTTTCCACCTATTTCTTCCCTTATTCTTTTTGCTGCTTCATCAAATTCAAATAAAGTTATATCAGGAGAACCTGTTATATTAACCAAAGCACCTGTCGCGCCTTTTATATTCACATCTTCTAGCAATGGATTTGATAAAGCTTCTTCAACAGCTCTAATAGCTCTATTTTCACCTTCCGCTTCTCCCATACCCATCATTGCTCTACCCATCTTCTTGATGACCATCCTAACATCAGCAAAATCAAGATTTATCAATCCAGGCATTGTAATCAAATCTGTTATTCCTCTTACACCTAAATATAAAACATTATCAGAAGTTGCAAAAGCATCTTTCAATGTTGTATCTTTATTTGCAATTCTAAACAAATTTTCATTTGGTAAAACAATCATAGTATCAACATATTTTCTTAATTCATTAATACCATATTCTGCTAATTGTAATCTTATTTCAGCTTCATATCTAAAAGGTTTTGTAATAACTGCTACAGTCAAAATATCCATTTCTTTTGCAATTTTTGCAATATAAGGTGTTGCACCAGTTCCAGTTCCACCGCCCATACCTGCTGTTAAAAATAGTAATTGTGTATCTTTTAAAACTTCCATTATTTCATCTTTAGCTTCTTCTGCAGAGGATAAACCTATTTCAGGAAAAGATCCTGCACCTTGTCCTTTTGTTGTATTTTTTCCTAATTGAATAACCTTTTCAGCCTTTGAATTGGCTAATGATTGTATATCTGTATTTGCAGCTACAAACTCTATACCGGAAATTTGTCTTTCAAGCATATTGTTAATTGCATTGCAACCACCACCGCCAACACCCATAACAACTATTTTAGGTAGTTTACCGTACTGTTCTGTTTTTTTTAAGGAAATTCGTAGTGTTTCTCCAACCATTTGCTAAAATTTATTGTTATAGATCTTCATGATTTAATTATTAAATTTAATAATTAAAAGTCAATATTTTATCTTGGAATACAGTATATATTTAATCTATTTGTTATTTAAACCATTTTTTAAAAAATCCACTGTCATTTTTCCCTTCTTTTTCTTTAAGAATTTTGTCCAACTTTAAATATAAATCTTTTTCTGCACTATTATTTGCTTTAGGTATTTCAATACTAACCTTCACAATCATATCACCTCTTCTTGAACCAGAATTTAAAATTGGCATACCTTTGCTTTTTAATCTAAATTTAGTTTGACACTTTGTACCCTCAGGTATTTTAATAATAGCATCTCCACCTTCTATTAGTCTTACTCCAATTTCACCACCTAATATCGCTGTAGTTAAAAGTATTGGAACTTCGCAAGTTAGATCGTCTCCTTCTCTTGTGAAAAATTTATCTGATTTTACTGTAATGAATACATATAAATCACCATTTTTTCCGCCCTTAGAACCGGCTTCCCCTTCACCAGAAATTCTAACTTTACTTCCATCTTGAACTCCAGCAGGAATTTTTACACTTAAAGTTCTAGTTTTATTAATTTTTCCAGCACCCTTACATTCATGACATGGATTACTGTTAATTTGTCCAGTTCCACCGCACCTTCTACAGGTATTTTCAACTATAAAAAATCCTTGTTGTTTTCTAACACTTCCAGTACCATTACAATCAGGACAAACTTCTGGTTTAGAACCTTTTTCTGCACCACTTCCACCGCAAGCATGACAAACAACTGGAGCTGTAAATGTTACATCAATTGAAGTACCAAGAAATGCTTGTTCAAGTGTAATAGTTGCATCATATCTTAAATCTGAACCATCTACACCACTACTTCTCTTTTTTCCTCTAGAACTCCTTCCACCACCAAAATCACCAAAAATATCACCAAAAGCAGAAAAAATATCTTGAAAATCATTAAAATTACCTTGTTGGAAACCACCAAATCCACCAGCACCAGCACCAGCACCACCACCCATACCACCTTCAAATGCAGAGTGTCCATATCTATCATAAGCTGCTTTCTTATTTGCATCTTTCAAAACTTCATAAGCTTCGGCTGCTTCTTTAAATTTAGCTTCAGCTGTCTTGTCTCCAGGATTTCTATCAGGGTGAAATTCCATAGCTTTTTTTCTATAAGCTTTCTTTATTTCTTCATCGGTCGCAGTTTTACCAACACCTAATATCTCATAATAATCTCTCTTAGCCATGCTCATTGTAATACTTATTTTATATATAATATAAGATTATTTTGAATAAAAACAAGTATATACTCGCAGTTTTTCAATAAATAAAAACAAGTTAATTAACTATATATATAAAATATCTATATTAATTTCAAAAATATCATTTAATATATTTATATCATTTTCGATTCTTTCTAAATTTTCATTATTAATAGTTATATCAAAAGCACTTTTTTCGACGTTTGGTTTTAAATCATTTTCTACACCATTTATTAATGACGATAAAACTCCAATAAGTGTTAATGTTAAATCAGCGTTAGCAGAAGGAATTCTAAATTCTATTCTTCTATTTTTATTATCTTCTTCAATATATTTTTCTAAATTAGTAATTGACGATGTTGGTATTCTAATACTAGCAGTTCTGTTATTAATTCCCCAACTAACGAATGTAGGTGCTGGATATTTATTTAGATTTTTAATTTTTATATTTTGTTCTAAATCAAATCTTTTCAAACACTTTTCATCATTGATATACAATAATAAATTTTTGTTTAAATTATTAAGTAATCCAGCAACACAATTTAACATTAAATCACTATCAACTAAAGTATTTTCTATTTTAGTTCTAGAAAAGAGATTTTTTTTATTAAAATCAACAAGAGATAAATTAATCTGCAATGCACTACCACAATCATTATCAAATGGCAAAGCATCAAAATTTAAATTCAAGTTATTAGAAATACAAAAATTATTTACTTCTTTTAAAATTGTTTGGTATTCACAAACCAATTCAACTATATCAATATATGGTTTTGTTTTAATTTCGAATTGGTTTTGACCTTTTTCCGTTTCTATATTTTCTATATTTTTTAAAATTTTTTTCAGTTCTCTTAAAATATTTAAATTCTTAGAATTATTTGTTATATAAAATTCTATTTCCAAACCAATTTTAATTTTAAAATCATAATTAGATAAAATTGATACTAAATTATTAAGTATTTGGTTTTTATGTTGTTTTATTATGGAGAATAAAATTGAATTTTTATAAAATGGTCTTTCATCATTCGGTTGTAAGGTATAAAAATCATAAAATTCTTTATCTAATTTAATTTCTACTTCTTTATGTAAATTTGGAATTTCTGGTTTTTTTGAAGTATTTTTAAATTTTTTCTTTTTAAACTTATCTTTAATAAACAAAAAAAATTCCTTCCCATATATGGAAAGAAATCTTTTTATTTGAAATAAAATATGCATTATTTTATACTATTTGTTATCCAATCTTGAATGATTTTTTTTGGAGCCATTCCAGATCTTTGAGCCACCATTTTACCATCTTTAAATAAAAGTAATGCAGGTATACCCATTATATTAAATTTTGTAGGTGTTTGTTTACCTTCATCTACATTGAATTTGAAAAATTTTACTTCTTTCATTTCTTCAGATAATTCGTCAATAACTGGAGAAAGCATTCTGCATGGACCACACCATGGTGCCCAAAAGTCAATTAAACAAACTCCACTACTAATAGAACTATCAAAATTTGTATCATTTATCTCTGTAATCATAAAATCCTTTTTATTACCTTACTCCGTTTTCATTATTCTCATTATCTTCTTCATCTTCATCTTCTTCATCTTCTTCATCTTCATTGGAATTTTCATTTTCTTCCAAACCAATTTCTGATAATGGGATATTGTTCTCTTTAGCTACTTTTATAATTTCCTCTTTTTCTTTTTTTAGTAACTCAGAACAGTAATCTTTCAATTCCATAGCTTCTTCAAAAAGTTGTTGATTGTTTACATTATCATCTTTTTCTAGTTGCTCTATTTTAGATTCCAACTGTTTCATAGCTTCTTCAAAGGTTAAATTATTAAGTTTCATAGCATAAATATTTTTTTGTTTATATAATGATAAAACATTTTTTTAAAAAATAAAGTTTTTTGTTAAATAAAAATAATTGAATTTTAGATTAATAAATGTTATTTTTTTAACATATGAAATATAAGCTCGCACATTGAAAAGATTTTTATACATTTTGTTATTTATCGCACTATTTAATTGTTCTACACAATATTATGGACAGCAAGAAGCAAATTTTTACAGTTATTTATATAATGATTATAAAAGTTATGCAGATTATAAAAGAGAAAATTACGATTGGAAAGGGGCGAGAGTATTTACTAATAAAGCCAAAAAAATAGAAAAAGGACAGGTTGTATTGCCTATTGATGTTCCTCAAAATAGTAATATGACAGAGTTTTTTTCTAAAGATACAACTCCTTCACAGTTAGAAGATATGAGACAAAGAATGTTTTTAGTGATTAATAATAAAACATCAAAAATACAATATCCGGAAGAAGTGGCTAATTTACAATTTTATTATGACTGTTGGATTATAGAAGAAAGTAATTATACAAAATACAGTCAGTTAGCTAGATGTAAGCAAGGTTTTATTGATACACTTGGATACCTAGAATTTAAACTTTTAGTTTTAACAAAAGGAGAAAGGGATTTGATTATTAAAGAAATAGATAAAAGTGATTATAAACCTTATCATTTTGTAAAACCAAAAAAATATGTAATAAATTTTGATTTTGATAGCTCTATAATAAACGAAGATTCTAGTAGGGTTATATGGCAATTTTTAAACGATCTCAAGAAAATAGATGGTAATTATGTTGTAAAATTAAAAGGACATGCTGATAGAAAAGGTAATAATGAATATAATCAAAAACTATCAGAAAGAAGGACTGAAACGGTAAAACATTATTTAGTTAAAAATGGAGTTGATGAATCAAAAATAGAAACAAGTTGGAATGGTGAAATAGATCCTAGAGTCGTCACAAGAAATGATTTTAAAGAGAGTTTAAATAGAAGAGTTGTTATTACAGTTAAAATGTTGGATTAATCAATAATGTTGTTAGGAAACTTTTTAAAACATACCTATACACTTGGAATAAAAGAGATAAAAAGTTTCTTAAATGATAAAATATTTGTTATATTTGTTATTTGGGCTTTTACTTTAAATATTGTAATAGCAGCAAATGCAGGAAATTTAGAAGTAAAAAATGCAGCTGTTGCCGTTGTAAATGAAGACCATTCTGTATTATCTAGAAATATTTTGATGAGTCTAAGAGAACCGTATTTTCAAGAGCCAGTTGAAATATCTTTTAATGAAATTAATAACGCTTTAGATAAAGGTAAATATAGTTTTGTAATTGTTATTCCAAGTTATTTTCAAGCTAATTTACTTGCTGGAAAGCCTACTGAAATTCAATTGAATATAGATGCAACAGTTGTTAGCCAAGCTTATGTTGGTTCAACATATATCAAACAAATAATTAATACTGAAATTTCAAATTTACTTGAAACAAATTTATCAAGTAATAAATCAAGACCTGTATTTGAGCAAGTCATAAGAGTTAAATATAATCCAAATACGAAATCAGAATGGTTTATGTCTATAGCAGAAGTGATTATGATGGGTACTATATTATCAATAATGTTGCCAGCTGTTGCTTTAGTAAGAGAAAAAGAATCAGGAACAATAGAGCATTTACTTGTTATGCCAATAACACCACAAGAAATCATGCTTTCTAAAATATGGTCTAATAGTATAATTATATTATTATTTGCGATTGCTTCTGTATTATTTATAGTTCAAGGGTATTATGGTGTAAAAATAGAGGGCTCTTTAGTGTTGTTTTTTATAGGATTTATAATATTTCAATTTAGTATTACCTCACTTGGTATAGTTTTAGCAACGTTTGCAAATAATACAGCACAATTAGCTTTGTTAACAATAGCGGTTATGATGCCAATGGTATTTTTATCAGGTGCTTTTACTCCTATGGAGTCAATGTCTCCAATAGTACAAGAAATAATGTTTTTATCACCATTGAAACATTGTATGGATTTTTCTTTTGCTGTTATATTTAGAGCAGCTACTTTTTTAGATATTTGGAAACCTATGCTTTTCATGATAATATATGGTATAATTTTATTTACTCTTTCTTCATTAAGATTTAAAAGTTGGTTTAATAGCAGATAATGGATAATATTATAAAAATTTTAAATAATAGTGGATTAGTTGCTATACCAACAGAAACGGTTTATGGTTTAATTGGAAATCCAGAAGATAAAAAAGCAGTTGATAAATTATACAAAATAAAAAATAGAAGTTATGACAAAAAACTATCAATTTTTTTAGATGATAGAAATAAAATTAAAGATATCTGTATAGTAAATGATTTTGCCAAAAACTTTATACAAAATGAGCTAAAAAATAATACAATAATTTTAGAGAAGAAAAATAAAGACTATTTAAATTTAATCTCAAATGATTTTTTGGGTATAAGAATACCGGATAATAAATTTATTATAGAATTATTAAAAAAGTATAACAAACCAGTTTTTGCAACAAGTATTAACAATTCTGGCGAGAAAGAATGTTTAACATATCAAGAAGTACTAAAAAAGTTTGGCAATAAAATAGATTTAATAATAGAAAATGAAACTATTTTTAGTGGAAAACCATCAAATATTTTTAAGATAGAAAATGATAAAATTATAAAAATAAGATAATTATTTAACCCAACTTCGCTTTTAAATTCACAAAAACCATGTTATAAAATAAATAAACCAGTATTTTCAAGATTTATATATTAGACCTCCTGCAAATAAAATTTGAACAATTTCAATACTTAGCATAGTAAATCAAATTATAATTTTAAAATAATTTTCCTCAAAATTCTAATTTCTACTTCAAAAGCTCTTCGGAATTTCAAAGTATTTAACAACGAAATGTATAAGTATACTATTTCTATTAAATACTTTGAAATATCCTTGAATTTTTTGTAGAAATTATTTTTTGAGGAAAAATTTTATAGTCAAACAAGTTTCACTTAACCACTAAATAAACCGCTTTTGCAAAAATATACGAGGAGATTTAAAATTTTATTGCGATAGCGTATAACTTAATACGGTGAGACAATAAAATTTTAGAGCGACGAAGGGTGATTAAG
>DATIQT010000027.1:0-8506 GCA_035470525.1 Rickettsiales bacterium | reverse complement strand
AAATCCAGCAACAGTCGGATCTAATTTCAATATTTCATCTTTTCTAATTTTAATTAATTCATTAATTTCAAGTAATTCTTCATTTGTAATTTCAAAAAAACTTGCAAAATGTCTTTTTGGAATTACTAGACTATGATATTTAGTCACTGGAAAACCATCTTCAATAACAAAAGCTAATTTGCCATCTATAATTTTTTCTTTATTTTCAATTAAATTATTATTAACTTTGCAAAAAAAACATTTATCCATCATTTCTTTATCCCACTTATTTGACTTAAACTAAGTTTCATTATCTCTAAGAAAGTACTTGAAATTTTTTCTTTGTCAATAAACTTTTCTTTTATTTGTTCAATTCTTCTTTCCCTTATTTCATGACTAAATTTCACATCTTCTTCTTTTTTCCAATTAAAAAAAGGTTTTTCAATATCGGGATTACAAATTTCAGCAAATATCCTTCTAAAAAATTGAGATGGAGCAGAATTTCCTTTTATTTTTGAATCTTGAACACATAATGTACCACCTGTTAAACTTGAATAGCAACAAAATAAATATGGTTCTCTAGTTGGTAAATCTTTTTTTAAAAAATCTAAAATTAACTGTTCTTTCTTTTTATAATATATACAATCTTGAAAACTTTCTTTTTCAATTAATTCAAGCTCTTGTCCTTCTTTTTTTGAAGTACATATCTCTATAATTTTATCTTTATTTAATTGAACATCTGGAATAAAATGAAGATGAGCGTGATATAATGAATTTCCGCAAGGTTTTTGTATATTTTTAACATTATTACTTCCATGCTCAAATAAAATAAAATTTGAACTTTTTGTAATTGTGCTTATAGTTTTAACAATTGCATCTAGTTCAAAAGATTTATTATCTTCTAAAGTTGAATATGACATATAATGTTCTTTTGGTATTATCAATATATGGTAGTCCGCCACTGGGTAATTATCAGGTACAACATAAAAATTTTCTGTTTCAAGTAAACAATTATTATAAGTTTTTTTATATAAAATATTATAAGTTTCCTTAAGACCTTTACCATTTTCACACATAGGACAAGACTTTTTTTCCATTATGCACTCCGTAAAATATTAATTTGTTGCAATGTAAAAAAAAATAAATATAAAAGTCAACTGTCTTATATATAGCTAGCTTTTGAGCATTACCATATCCATTTGTTGCATTTTTAATATCATCAATAATATCTGCAAAATCTCTCATATTGCCTTGATTATCCATAATTGAAACATTAAGTGCTTCAAGAGTATCTCTTGCTGCAGCTACTGGACTTGATAATCTTGCCATAATACCTCTTAGGTTAGTTCCTGCTACAGATCCTTTCATGGAATTGTCAGCAAGAACAGCTACAGCAGAGTTGAATGTTTCTATACTTTGTCCTGCAGTTGTAAATATACCACCAGCTATTTGGCTTGTTTCAAAAAGTTCTTCCATGTCTACATTAGTCATTGTCACAGTCTTTGACATTGTATCCATGATTCTGTCTGTATTAGTAGCAAGCTGATTCATATCGCTACTATTTAAATTAAATATTCCTATTGCATCACTTATAATGTCAGAAGCTCTCGCTAGATCAAGCCCACTTGCAGTAGCCATATCAAGAGACTTTGGCAATAGTGTCATTATCTCATTTGTAGTTTTACCTGCTTTCGCCCAGAAATCAAGACCTTGACCTGCCTGTGTAGTACTAAATTCTGTTTTAGCTCCGAGATCCAAGACAAGCTTTTCTAATTTATTAAACTCTTCACTATCTTTTGCTACACCGCCTTTGATTTTTGATGTAGCTCTTAGGAATGTATCTTCAAACTCCATGCCAGTTCTTACTGCAGAAGTAATTCCAGCAACTACAGAACCTATACCTATTACTTGAGCTATTTGACTATTGGCAAGTTCTTTTAGTTGCTTAGTTGAAGTAGAGAAGATTCCAGAAATACCAGAAGAGGCTTTTTTGATCTCTTGAGTAGCAATGTAAAAACTATCTTTTAATGAATTAACACCCTCAAGGGAGAGCTTGAGGGCTATGGAGTAGATGGTGGACATTACAAGTATAACAAAAATTATTAATTACAAAATTACTATACCTTGTTCAACTTTATGAACATTTTTTAAAATTTGAAGTTTGTACTCGCGATCAATGCTATCATGTGTATCATCAAGATCTGTGACATCTCCTTCTGTGCAATCTGGAGTTACAGAATATCCTTTAAAAGAAGTCTTAGGTAATTGGCTTTGTAGTTCTATATACTTACCATCAATATCCTGTAATAATTCTTTATCAATTTCAATAATTTTCCGATTAACATCAGTTTTAATAATTTCAGTAATAATAGCTTTACCAAAAAACTCACTTGATATCCTATTTATTACTAATAAATTTTCTAAAGATTCCCTTATTATTAACTTTTCATCTTTATTTCCATCATATTTCATTAACTCTCCTGTTATTATGTTAAAATAATAAATTATAATATTTTCAATATCGTCCGTTTTTGACAACTTGTTTAAAAATTTTCTCATATTATCATTTTCAATATCAAATATAGCACTTGGAAAAAAAATATTTTTAGGATTATCTTTGTGAATAGATTGAATAGCTAAAAACAAATCAAAAATATTGCTAACAAATGATTCTTTTTGGTCAAAAAAACTATTTTCAGTATGTAATGAAGGGCTATCTACTTTGTCATTACCAAATAAAACACCATATGTTTTAATTGGGATAGCTTTAAATAATTCTTTTTCAATTCCATTCAAACTAATTGCTGAAGATATTTTTTCTGGTTTTGCATCTACTAAAATAGCTTTTGGTATTTTATTTGATAAATCAATCACTATATTATCGCTTCTTATATCTCTTAGCCCAATAACCATAGATTTAATTATAATTTTCAAAAAATTTTCAGGAATATTCTCAGAACAATATGAAGAAAAATCTATATATTTACTACTAATTGCTTCAGTACTTGTGATAACAAATTCAAAATTTTTGTACAAATTAATTCGTGTAGCTATATCAGATCCAAATACATCGAAATAGAAAGATTCAGTCTCAATATCTTTTATTCTTTCAGATATTTTTAAATATATAACTGGTATATCACTAAAACCTAAAACAAGCCCCTCTTGCACCCCTTTTGTCTTATCAAAAAAAACTAACTTAAACCTATTAGCACCAAACTTATATTGAAGAAAGTTTAATAAAAATAAACTTTTTTCATCAATTTTTTCAACATCTTTATCAAATCTTTTTATACTCCTTGACAGTTTGTCTTTTATACAATAAATAAGAATTAGTTCACGAATATCCATATTTACCTAATATTTTCAAAGTAACTTATATAAGCAAATTTCATTATGTAATTTTCCATTTATATTCATGGATTTATGTTTTACACCTTCTTCCAAAAATTTATGTTTATAATAAAATTTTCTTGCTTTCTCGTTTTCTTCTACAACACTTATTTCAAGTTTAATAACACCAAGTCCTTTTAAAAATTTCTCAGCCTCAGATAATAGCATACTCGCTATACCTTTTTTTTGATGTGACTGTAAAACAGCTATTGTAAAATCAGCGACATGTTGTCGTTTCTGTGTTTGATTTTTAGTAACACCCACAAAGCCAACAATATCAGATTCATCTAATGCTAAAAATACATTTTTATTGTCATTAAACTTTCCTATAACTTCTTTCTCTTCTTCTTCAGTTATATCAAAACTAACCGGTAGCAAGTAATCTGTCTCGCTTAAAATCTTTTTAAAAAATTTTATAAATTCTAAAGCATCACTAACTAATATTTTTCTTATGATCATTTTTGTACTCTCCAACATGTTGGATCACTAGCATTATAATCGCCTAAAACACCAAAAGCAGTTGCTCTGCAACCTCCACATATTCTGTTTAATTTACATTTTTCACACTTTCCAGAATGTTTTCTTAATAGTAGAGCCTTTATTAACTCTGAATTACTATATTCATCCCTTATTTCACTTATAGTTTTTCCTATAATATTTGTAATATTCTGTGAAAAAACTGCACATGGAGTTATATTGCCATCACTAGAAACATTAAATCCACTGACACCAGCAGTGCACCCACCAACTATATACTCTTCTTGCATTTCATTTTGATTTATGCCAGTTTTCCATGTATCAAAATCCTCAAGTGCAAACTTAAGAGGATCTTCGGTTGTCACATCTAACTGTGGATATTTTTTTCTAAAATAAGTTATAGTTTCTATAAATTTTTTCTTTTGAATTGAATTCATAGTCAATTGATTAGAACAAGCTCTACCTACTGGAATAATAGAGCCTATACCAATTCTATCACAATTAAGCTTAAGAGCAAGTTCAACCATATCCTTTATTTGTTCTATATTCTCAGGCTTTACACTGACTCTCATAGAAGATACTAAATTTGAAGACTCCCCGCATCTTTTTAATACTTTTACAGCATTTTCAAAAGCCCCTTTATATCCTCTAAATGCATCATGTTCGCTTGCTATTGGACTATCTAAACTTACTTGTATAGATAAGTTGGGTAATTTTAGAGATTCTAACTCTTTGATTTTTTCTTCAGTTACAAGAGAAGCATTTGTGGTAATTATTATATTTTTTATACCACGTTTATCTATCTCTTTAAGTATTTTTATTAAATCTTTATTTAAAAATGGTTCGCCACCAGAAACAGTAACCCTCTGCTCTTTAAATCCACCATTCTCAGAAACAAAAAAATCCATAACATTCATTATATCTTTAAATGGCAAATCAACTTTTGCCTCTTCCCATGCCCTACAGTGCTGGCATTTCATATTGCATCTACCTGTGATCTCAATTTGGCAATGCTCAAAATGTATATTATATACAACATCATTAATTTTTATTAACATAAAATTCCATTTTTAAAATGAAAAGGATACACTCTTAAATAGTGTATCCTACTAAAACTATTTGTAAGAACCAGATGTAGTACATGAATTCTGACAAACCTTAAGATTTATAATTTTTTCATCTTTTTTCACAACTTTACCATATATTATTAAATATGGTGACTAAGCTAAATTTTAAAAAATAAAAGTCAACCTATATTTTTATTTTTATAAATAAACAATTTTTATAATATGATTCAAAGAATAAATTTTATACGTTTTTAATAATTATAATACTTTAAACTTTTCGCAGATTCCCCCATATTCCGTAATAGTCTTTATATTCAAACTTAATAAATTACTTAACATTTCATAATTATTTAACAGAAGCAACTGCGAATAATATTCAACATTTGCAATTACTTCTTTTGTAAAAAAGCATAAATGCTACTTGTATAATCAAAGTCATTTGTATCAAGATCTTCTATCTTTTCTTGTTTCTCATTGGTCATTGTTGAAATATTCTTAATCAGAACATCGGCTTCCTTGCCTTGAGTAATATTCTTAATGTCTTTTACTTTCAGTTTTTTAAAAAAGCATAATTCTTCTACTTTAATTCCATTGTAATCATATGGGTATAATAGTTTTTGTGTTATACCTTTATTTTCTTCATCAAAAAGTATTATTCCTATTCTAATGCCCTCTATAAGTTTTGATCTAATGATTTTGAGTTTTTTGATCTCTTCTTGGTCTTCTTCAGTATCATTAGTCTTATTAGTGCTTTTTACAATACTTGAAATGTCTTTATAACCCATTTTCTCTTTAAATGAGTTTAAGTATTTATTTGCTTCTTCTTCAGACATTAATATTTCTAGTTTGTTTTCTGACATGGCTTTTCCTTATGTTTGGTTGTAATAATTTAATTGACTTTATTTAAAATAATTATACAATGTTAGCCACTACAATAATTTGCGAATCAATGCTATATGATAGAAATACTGAAACAAATGTTTTTGTGACATCAAAATACAATACAGATAAATGTTTTAAATTTGTATTATCTTCTAAGACATCTTTATTAAAATTAAAGGAAAAATATCAAAAGTTTTATTCTCTACAACCTAGTTTTATATATGAAATTTTACAAGATAGTTCATCTATTCATACATATTGGCTAAGGCAAAATCCACATTTATATGAATTTTTAAACTCTAAAACTAAAAATGATAGTTTCATTTTAATACCAAATATTAAAAAAATTAATTGTGAAAATTTTATAAATAATACAAAAGATTATAAAAATTTTAAAGGTGGTTTAAATTTAGTTGGATATTATATTCATGAAGATCAAATTAAAGAATCGGTATTTAATAAAAAAGAAAGTAGAATTAGTTTAACTAAAAGTAATAGTGATTTCTTACCAATTATAAAAAGGAATGACGAACAAAAAACTAAAAACTTAGATCAAAAAATAATTTTAGACAAAAATAACAATTATTTAGTTACTATATTAGATTTAAATCACAGCCATATAATGTTTTTAAGAGAAATTAAAAGTTTTGTGAAAAGAAAATTATTAGAAGATTATAATGTGGATTTTGAAAAAGATAAAGTTGAAATGTTTTTCCACTTTCCAACAGATCCTATAACATCAACCTTGCATCTTCATATCAGAGTGAATGTAACAGAAATGCATCCAATAGAAGAATCAAAAAGATATTATCTTGATGATATAATAAATTACTTAGATAACAGGGGTAATATGGAGGATTTAATTTTTAAAAAAAAGAATGTTTATCTTTCTTCCAACTTTAGAAGTGATTTTTTAGAAAAAATAGATGAAATTAGAATTGAAACTATAGATAATCCGTACAAAATTTTTAGTGCTAAAATAATTGAAAGTTCATTAATAGAACTTAAGTCATGTGATAACATATTAAAATATTTTTTTTCTGAAAATGAAATAAAATATTTATATAATTTTGGTGAAGATTATACATATAAGTATATTTTACGAAGTATGCTAGATAGATATTTTTCAGAAGAAAAAGTTAGGAATATTATTAATAATAACACATTTTTTAGAGATTTAAATAATGGAAGAATGCCAAGAGGTAGATTTGAAAGACAATTTGCTGATAAATTTATATGTATATTAAATCAAAGGCAATTTTTCAAGCAAACTAATTTTAATTATAATATTGAATCTGAAATTTTAAATTATTCTATAAAATTCGTTACTAATGAAGAGTATTATAATGGATTTATAAGTTGTGTTGGACAGATTACAGATGATTGTGAATCATTAGGAAGACATGGAACTAATTATATTTATTATGATTATTTTTCTCCTGATTCCAGAAGAATTTTTATCAAAAATAAGAAAGAAGATATAATTGGACAATCCTTAATATTTTTAAATGACACAAAAGATAAGATAATTATATCTTCAATTTGTGTTCATAACATTAATTCAGAAGAAATGAAGCTTCTAATAGAAAATTTTTCTATAAAATTACTAGAGATTAATCCTTTAGTTAAAAGTATAAATATAGGAATGGGTGGCAGAAATTTCATTGTTATGAATGCAAAAAATTTTCCTAGTAAATGGCCACAAAATGAGCAAGAAAAAACAAATGTATGGAAGGCTTGGCAAAATAGTAGGAGAAATTCAAATCCAGATGAAAATGACATAAAATTATGTAGTGAATCTTTACAATATCCCATAGATATAAATTCAAACAAAACATTAAAAGTTGCAAATGAAAAAGTATTTAATATGCAAGCTGAAAAAAGACCAGATACTTTTAGAATTGCTGAATTAGTAAATAGACAAAATTTAGACAATTTTAAAATTAAAATAAATTGCGAAATAAATAATTTTATTAATAATAAAAATAAAAGGTAAATTTTATGAAACAAAGAATAAAATCAAAAAGAATATTTATAGAAAAAGTTTCTGCAGAAAGCAAAGTTGAACTTTTTAATTTAGTAAATAATAGCAGAAGCTATTTAAAAGAGTGGCTGATTTGGGTTGATAGTATCAATTCTATAGAAGATGAAGAAAAAGCAATAAAAAAAATGGAAGATAGCTGGAAAAACAATAAAAAATATTCTTTTGTAATTAAAGAAAAAATCAGCAATAAACTTATTGGAATGATTTCAGTAATTAAAATTTACAAATATAGAAAAAAATGTGAAATTGGATATTGGTTAGGTAATGAATATACCCGCAATGGTTTTATGGCTGAAGCAATAAATATTTTGGAAAAAGAAATATTTTCTGAAGGGTTTTTACATATATTAATTCAATGTAATGAAAAAAATAAAAAATCAGTTGCAGTAGCAAAAAGAAATGAATATAAAAAATATTTTAGTAAAACAAAAAATGGAACGAAATATCTATTCTTTAGAAAAATAAAAAGTATTTAAATTTTTTTAAAACTTTATTAAAAATGTTAAAATCCATCTTTCTAGGTGCTTTTGCAGGATTAACTTGATAACTTGTAGCTATTTTACCTACTACATCTGCAGGTGCTTCAAACACAAGTTCTTTAAATCTCAAATAACATGTAAAGTTCTTTGTTGGTGTTCCACTTAATATGCCTACAGTCATTACT
>DATIQT010000026.1:0-31351 GCA_035470525.1 Rickettsiales bacterium | reverse complement strand
ATTGGTGAAATAAAAGATTTAGAATTTTAAGTGATAAATATAGATGTAGAAGAAAGAGATTTGGATTAAGGTTTAATTTGGTATGCGGAATAAGGAATTATGAGAGGTGAAAGAATGCTGCTGGAAACAGGTCTAATAATTAAAGAGATAGGGTATGTCTGAATGCGAGATATATGATGTACTCTTAGAGCAGGAAACTGCTTGAGAATGGAGGTGTATAGGTGGATCGTTAAGGAAGAGACTATAAATCTCTTCCCTTAAAATAATTAAAAATTATTTAATTTTGATTATTTCTTCATGTGTAGCAAAGTCATAAGCTTGATCGATAGCACCTTGTGAGTCCGCATGAATAGTAAACAATTTTTCGCCTTTTTTCACTGAATTGTTTAAATGTTTCCATAAATAAACACCAGCAACTTTTGTTTCAGGAGTACCAGCAAATCTACATGTTTGAGCAAGTTTTCTGTTGTCGATTTCAGCAATTTTACCATCTTTATCAGCTAAAATGTCTTTTGTATATTTTGCTGTTTCGATTTCTTTAACACTACCTTGTGCATTAACAATTTGCATAAATTTGTCATAAGCTTTTCCACTTTCAAGAATTTCTTTGGCAATTTGGTATCCTTCGCCTTTTTTAACTTTTGGATCGAATTCTATGATTTCTCCAGCAAGGACTAATGAAACCTCTTTTAAATCTTGCGGCGCATCAGCTTCATTTTTAAATAATTTTAAAATATCAATGGCTTCTAATGATGGACCAATACCATTTCCAACTGGTTGCATACCGTCTTCATGAACGACAACAACATGTTTGCCGAGTTTTTTTCCAACGGTTTCAAATGTGTTTTTGAGTCTTTTGAAATCTTCTTCGCTTCTAACTTTTGCGGTTGGACCAACCGGTATAACGATTAAAATGTGTGTAGAACCTGCAGCAACTTTCTTTGAAAGAATAGATGCGATCATTTGTCCTTCACTATCAACGTTTAATAATTTTTTTGTGTTGATAATTAAGTCGTCAGCGGGACTTAAATCTACGGCACCACCCCAAACTATACAACCATTACATTCTTTAACTATTTCTTTCATTCTCTCTGTAGAAACGTTAACGCTACACATTACTTCCATAGTGTCAGCTGTTCCAGAAGGAGAAGTTATGGCTCTTGAAGATGTTTTTGGAATGTGTAATCCGTAAGCTGCAACTATTGGAATAACAACGTTTGTTGTTCTGTTGGCTGGAATACCGCCGATGCAATGTTTGTCAACAACTATGTCGAAGTCCCATTGAATTGTTTTGCCAACTTCAATCATGGCTTTTGTTAAGTAATAAATTTCATCTAAGTTCATATGACCACCTTCACAAACACCGCAAAATGCAGCTATGTGGCTTGGTGAGTAATAACCATCAACTATGTCTTGAATGATTGCTTTCATGTCAGTTTCATTAATAGGATGACCGAACATTTTTGCTCTCACACTGGCAAAAGATTTTAAAACGCCAATTCTAAAAAC
This sequence comes from Rickettsiales bacterium, assembly GCA_035470525.1. Taxonomy (GTDB): domain Bacteria; phylum Pseudomonadota; class Alphaproteobacteria; order Rickettsiales; family UBA1997; genus CALXSC01. Next base: position 29,842 of record DATIQT010000026.1, on the reverse strand, counting down.
TTCAATTTCTTTTCCTTCTTCTAATTTTAGTCTTTTAAAGGCTATATTGGATAATCCAATTTCGTCGTCTTTTAAAATAGTTTGGTTTTCCATTAAAACCAATTCTCCGGCTACTTTTTTGTCTTCACCTTTAATTTCTATTCTAATTCCACCATCTAATCCTTGTTCAATAGTAACTGGTGATTTTTTGTTAATATATAAAAATGCTTCTTTTCCATTATCGAAATTTATTTTTTTTACTTTAAGTTTCATATTTTTCCTTATATCAATTTTTCTGTTTCTAAATATTCAGGAATTTCAGTTTTCCAACCTAATTTTTCCTCAATTTGTCTAGCTAGGCCTTGACTCGCACTAACCTCACCATGGGTTACAAATACTTTTTTAGGAGGGTTTGGCATTGCCTTTAACCACTCCAAAATTTCTTTGCAATCAGCATGATCTGACATATTAGCTAATGTTTCAATTTTAGCTCTTACGTGAACCATGTTTCCATGTATCTTTATTTCTTTCTTACCATCTGTAAGATCTCTACCCCTAGTTCCTTCTGCTTGATAACCAGCAAACACAATTGTACAATTTGGCTTTGTTCCAAAATTTGCTATATGGTGTAAAACTCTACCACCTGTAGCCATTCCACTAGCTGATATAATTATACAAGGTCCCGGAATGGTACCTATTCTTTTAGATTGCTCTCTAGTTATACAAAACTTTGCAGATTTATAAATATCTCGGTATTCTTCTCTTGAAAGCTTTTCTTCTTCTACATAATCATCAATTAATTGTGTAACTTTAACAGACATCGGACTATCAAGAAATACAGTCAAATCTGGTATTTGTCCTCTATTTTTCAATCTATTTATATAGTACAATATCTTCTGAGTTCTTCCAACAGAAAAAGCTGGCATTATAATTTTTCCACCTTTAGCCACTGTTTTATTTATAATATCAGCAAGATCATCTTCTGGATTTGTTTCAGTATGTAGTCTATTACCATAAGTTGATTCAACAACTATATAATCAGCATGAGGAATTTTTGCAGGATTATGAACTATTGGAGAATTAGGTCTGCCTAAGTCACCAGAAAATAAAATACTCTTGTCTTGTGATTTAACTAAAACACTACCAGCACCTATTATATGCCCAGCTCTAACAATACTAAAACTAAAATCATCATTTATTTTTATTTCTTCATTAAAATTTACAGTATAAAAATACTTAAATGTATTTATGGCATCTTTTTGAGTATACAAAGGTTTTGGATTTTTATGTTTAGAAAATTGATGTTTTTTAGCGTATCTGGCATCTTCTTCTTGTAGAAAACCTGAATCTGGTAATAATATTTTACACAAATCAAAAGTTGCTTCAGTACAATATATCCTTCCTTTAAAACCATTCTTAATAAGCAAAGGCAAATATCCACTATGATCCAAATGTGCATGCGTCAAAATTACGGCATCTAAATTCTTTGGGTTAATTGGTAAAGCATTCCAGTTTCTTAACCTTAATTCTTTTAGTCCTTGGAATAAACCGCAGTCTAACAAAATTTTAGTTTTTCCTTTTTCTAGTAGATATTTAGAACCAGTAACAGTTTTTGCTGCACCTAAAAAAGTTATTTGAAAACCATTTATGAATTTTTTTATAGGAGATCCGGTAAATAGATTTGTTAAAAGATTGTATTTAAGCTTCTCAAAGGTTGAAAGATTTTTATAGTCTTTTAAGTATGTAGCGTCTTCTTTACCCATATTAAAATAGTAATATTAACAATTCATTGAAAAATGATAATATATTAAATATTAATTGTAAATATTTTAATTTTAGTTGAATATTTTTTTTTATTTGTTATTTTTAAAACATAATTTTAATTAATACTAATGACATGAAAAGTTTTGGAATACCATGCGATTTTAATGGACAAAAACAAACAATATTATTTTATATTGGCGCTCCTCATCCAGATCAACATCCAATATATTTTCAATCAAATTGGCTATCTTCTATGAAAGGCGGAGTAGTTCCTAATGATATTATGGAATCAATATCAAAATTACATGGATTATCTAAAAAATATAAAGTATCATTTGAGGAATTATGTTATTATGCTATTAATGTTGCGAATGGTAATATAGAAAATAATAATAAAGGCTTCTCAAAAATTATTGAAGAAATGAATAATGATAAAAAGTAAGAAAAGTAGAAAAAGAATAACCAAAAAAAATGTAGGACTAATAATATTATTACTAAAAATCTTTAGAATATTTAAGATAGTCTTAACTATTCTAATATTAATATTTATTTTATATATTTCATTATTTTTGTATAGAAATAATATCTTTAAAAGTTTTAAAAAAGAAAGTGAGCTACTATATTCAAAGACATTTAATAAAGATATTTGTGTAAATGTAGAAATTAGTGGAGTAGATAAGGCGAATATTTATGAAATACAAAACAAGATTTATAATTTCTGTAATCTAGATAATAAAAATGATTTAAACATTTTATTAAATGAATTAAAAAAAGATCCGTGGATTAAAGAAATTATTATAAGAAGAGTTTTACCAAACACTTTACAAATAACCATAGAAGAATATTTACCATTTGCTATATGGAAAAATGGTGACAATATACAATTAATTGATGAACAAGGAAAAACAATCGAGATCAGTGAAAGAGAAAAAAGAGGATATTATAATTTACTACTGGTTACAGGAGATGGCTCTAAAGAAAATATTTACAGTCTATTTAACATGCTTTCTTCCAACCCAGAATTATTTTCTAGAATAAAATCAGCCCTCAGAATTGGAAACAGAAGATGGAATTTTGAACTAGACAATAGAATTATAGTTAAAATGCCAGAAAACGATTTATTAAAAGCCTGGGAGAAACTTGACAAAATATTGTCAATTAGAGGAAGTGAGATTAACTTAAAAGTAATAGATTTAAGAAACCAAGACAGAATTTTTTTAGAAGAAGACGAATAAACAGAGACAAATTTAGTGTTAGGTCTCCAAACCTAATACTAAAATAACAAAACTTAAAGCTTTAAATAACCTTAATAGGTTTGAGACCTACACCTCAACATGGGTTTTATAGTCAAACAACTTTCACTTAACCACAAACTAAACCTAACTTTTGCCTTAATCACCCTTCGTCGCTCTAAAATTTTATTGTTTCACTGTATTAAGTTATACGCTATCACAATAAAATTTTAAATCTCCTCATATATTTTTGCAAAAGTTAGGTTTATTTAGTGGTTAAGTGAAAGTTGTTTGACTATATCGGAAGAATTTAAGCTTCCTTCTTTTTTTTATTATTTTCTAAATATTCAATAACTTTTTCTACATCATCAAATATTTTATTTTCATCTACCATTTTATTAATTCCAAACTGCACTAATTCTTGTTTAATACCATTAGGAATTTGTAATAATAATACTTCTACACCACAACTCTTTAAATGCTTCATGATATCTTCTAAAATCATTAAACCTGAAGCATCTATAGTATAAATATGTTTCATTCTTATTACAGCATATTTATAAGATTCTATATGACTCTTAAATTCCGCTTCAAATTTTGAAGATACAGCAAAGAAGAAAGCTCCATGTGGTTCATAAATTAATACATCTTCTGGAAGTTCAATATTATCAATTATACTTCTTTCTTCATTATTTTTACATTTAGCAGAAGTACATTTTATTTTTGAACAATTATTCATTTTATTCATAAAATTAAATGACAAAACAACTAAACCTGTTCCAATAGCGATAGTCAAATCAAAAACTATAGTTAAGAACATTGTTAAAAACAATACAAAAATATCAGCTTTTGGAGCTTTTAATAATTTTCTAATTGCTCTCCAACCACTCATATTATAAGCAACAGTAGTCAAAATACCAGCAAGAGTAGCCATAGGTATAAAAGATATCAATGGTGCAAATGCTATTAAAATTAACAATAAAAATACACTATGGAATATACCAGAAACTGGAGTTTTTCCACCATTCTTTATATTAGTAGCAGTTCTAGCAATAGCTCCAGTAGCAGGAATACCACCAAATAATGGAGTTATAACATTAGCTATACCTTGAGCAATCAACTCTGTATTAGAATTATGCTTATCATTTATCATACTATCAGCAACAACAGCACTCAACAATGATTCTATAGCTCCTAATAACGCTATTGTTACAGCGGGAACAAAAAGCATCTTAAGAGTAGGTAAGCTGAAATCTGGCAATACAAATTGAGGCATACTGAAGGTAATTTGTCCAAATCTATCACCAATAGTTTCAACAGGTAAATGTAGGAATTTAACCAAACAAGTTGTCAATACCAAAGCTACAAATGGAGAAGGTATTTTACTATAAAGTTTTGGTAAAAAAACTATAGTTAATATAGTCAACAATGATATAGCCAAAGCATAAAAATTTGTAGTATTCAAGTTTGTAAAATAAACATGCCATTTTTCTATAAACTCAGCAGGTATACTACCAGTTATTGTTAATCCCAACAAATCTCTTACTTGAGTAGAGAAAATCAAGACAGCAATACCAGCTGTAAAACCTATAACCAATGGAAGAGAAATGAACTTTATCAGATCACCAATTTTAAATAGACCAAATAAAATTAATATAAAACCAGCCATAACTGTCACAGTCATTAAACCAGATAAGCCATATTGTGTTACCACACCATAAACTAATATAACAAATGCACCAGTAGGACCAGCGATTTGCACCTTAGAACCACCCAAGCCAGCAACTATAAACCCAGCAATTATTGCAGTAATTAAGCTTTGGTTTGGACTAACACCACTAGCTATACCAAAAGCTATTGATAAAGGTAAAGCAATGATAGCTACAATTAAGCCAGCCATAACATCACTTATAAGTTGAGAACGACTATAATTTTTCATCGTCCCTAAAATTTTAGGTTCAAATAACATATAAAAATTTAATAATTTAAAATAATTGACAAATATTGTACACCCATTTTTAATTTTAATCAAGGGGTAAAATTTAATTGTTTGATAATAACTTTCTTACTTTGAAAAATAATATAAAACTTAACTAATAGTTGTTTTAGATAATAGATATTGGATAACAAAATGTCTAAAGAGCAAATGGGAACTATTAATAATAGACCTCCTGCAAATAAAATTTTTCCTCAAAAAATAATTTCTACAAAAAAGACAAGGATATTTCAAAGTATTTAATAGAAATAGTATACTTATACAATACTTTGAAATTCCGAGGGTGTTGCTTGTTTTCGCACTTCACTTCGTTCAGTGGAAAGACTACACCTTCCCCGCGAGGAACGAGCGGTTGGAAACAAGCATTTGAAGTAGAAATTAGAATTTTAAGGAAAATTATTTTAAAATTATAATTTGTTTTACTATAAGTATTGAAATTGTTCAAATTTTATTTGTAGGAGGTCTAATATTAGACACTGTTATCGAAGGTTTACATTAGCGAGTTTAAAAAGGTTAAACCTTTGATAACAGTGTCTAGATTTAGATGTAGCAAATGTTATTTTTATTAACTATAATTATCTTTTCTTAAAAATATTGCCTTTTAAAATTATTTTTATATTGTTTATACATAATTAATTTTAATAAGGAAACTACAATGGCAAGAGTTGTTGTAACAAAAAATTATGATGAAGTAAAAGAAGCTCCTGCAGCTTGTCCAGTTCAAGCTTTCAGAAAAGGACCAAACGGTGAGTTTGTAATAGACCCAAATGTTTGTATAGACTGTGGTGTTTGCCAAACAATCGCTAAAGAAGGTGCTATTATGTCTGATGATGAAGCTTCAGCGGAAGCTGTTAAATTTAATAAAGAAAAAGCAGAAGAATGGTTATAAACCATTTAGATTCTAGTTTTGAAGTTTTGAAATTAGAATATATAAATAAAAAATATAAACAAAATGAAGGATTTTTGGAAGTAATCAAAGATTCTTCTTTAACTATTTTAAATAAAGAGAAAGTGGCTTTTGTTGGACCATCAGGTTGTGGAAAAACAACTTTATTACAAATATGTGGTCTCTTAGACATACCAACTGAAGGTAATATTTTTATAAATCAACAAAATATCAATAATTTAAGTGATATAGAAAAAACAAATATAAGAAAAACTAATATTGGTTTTGTCTTTCAATTTCACCATCTATTGCCTGAATTTTCTGTGCTTGAAAATGTAATTTTACCTGCATTAATAAATAAAAAAATAAATAAGAAAAGTATAATAGAGAAAGCTACAAATATTTTAAGTGATTTAGGTTTAATTTTAAAAATAAATAATAGACCATATCAATTATCAGGTGGTGAAAAACAAAGGGTAGCTATTGCAAGAGCTATAATTAATAATCCCTCTATTATATTAGCTGATGAACCAACTGGTAATTTAGATCCTGAAAATGCAGAAAAAGTATTCGAATTATTATTACAGACGGTGAAAAATTATAATTCAAGTCTTTTGATGGTTACACATAATATAGAGTTAGCAAAAAAATTAGATAGGATTATTACTATAGAAGATAAAAAACTCTGTAATCACAAAAGATTCCTATAAAATAAATTTATAAAACTAATTATTTTGATTCTCTATCAAATTACTATCAATCTCTTCAGCTTCGCTATCTATTGTATTCAAACTTTGACTTAAAATTTGATAAGTATCTAATTTAGATGTTTCAAAACTTCTTTTATTGGATTCCACACCAATTTTTTCCATATTTCTCAATCTTAAAAGTAATTTTTTGTTAAAAGTATCAGCAAGTGCATTATATTCTGTCATAGCTTTTTCTAAGCCTTTGCCAATATTTTTTGAATGTAAAAATAAATTTCCAAAATTATCAAACAATTTTCTCAATTCTTCTTTTAAATTATCAAAATTCAAATTTTGCTTTTCTTTTAAAATACTATATTTCGCTTGATTTAATAAATTAGTTAAACCAATCGGTGTTGATACAAGAACATTATTTTCATAACATTTTAATTCAAAATTTGGGTCTATTTCTCTTATTATTTCTAGCATTTTTTCTGTTTGTAAGAACATTATAGTCATAATAGTTGCATTGTTTTCTTTATTTAAATTTAAATAATCTGCTTGTGCTTTTTGATAATCTTTTGAACTTAAACTTATTAAATGCTTATTCATTCTTTCTTTAATCTTTCGTTTTATTTCTTTTATCTCTTCTTGATTGTTGTTATCAATACTTTTTTGTAATTCTAAGAAATGTTTTGAAGATTTGCTATCAATAATTATATAATTATTATTTGGCAAATATACTATTCCGTCTGGTCTTTTAATATCTTCTTCATTATTTTGAGTATTGAAAGATGTCTGTAAAATGTAATCACCAATACTATCTTTAGTTTGTTTTTCCACTAAACCAGAAGCTTTTAAAATATTGGATAATGTTATTTCTGATGTTAAACCTGCACCAGTTGGATTTAAAAGACCGTTTTTTACTAAATCCAAGTCAGATTTTGTTTTTTCGGTATCATCATTTAGTGATTTAATTTTTTCTAGTACACCGCTAAAATTATCATGTAAATTTTTCGTAATATTTTCTATTTCTTTTTTGTTTTTTTCTTGAAATTCATGGTTTTGTTTAATATTTTCTTGAATTATATTATATGAAATCTCTTTTAATAATTTAGATTTTTCGTTTTGCCATTCCAATTTTTCTTTTAATAAATTGTCTTTATCTTGTTTTATTAATTCGTTTTCTTTTTCAATATTAGATATTGTATTTTTTAACTTATCTAAATTATTTTGTAATAGCAAAAATTCTTTATTTTTGTTTTCTAATATTTTTTGAAATATATTTTTTTCACCTTCTATTACTTTTAGGTGATTAATAGTATTTATTAATTCTTGATTTTCTGCTTCTAATTTTTCGTTTTCTTTTAATTTTAAAATATAATTTCTGTTTTCTAATATTATCTTATAAACAAAGAAAGCAGAAATTATATTTGTAGTAATTAATAAACCAATAATGATTATCATTTCTTTTCTTCTTCAAGTTGGGATCTTAATTTTTCAATACTTTCTTTTATATCAAAACCACTGTTAATGTTTTCATCATTTAATTTTATTTCTTCATTATTTGATTCAACAACATTATTTAAATCACCAGTATTTAAATCACTTATATCATTAATATCTTTTTCACTTTTATTTAAAGATTCCTCATTACTTTTTTCCTGAATTTCAGTAGGATTTTGCTTGTAATCTATTTCATTACTCTCTTCCAAACTTGATTTGATATCGTAATTTTTATTAGTATTTTCATTTGAAACTTCTTCAGAACTCTCATTTAAAATCTCTTCGGAACTCTCATTTGGAGCTTCTCCAAAAACTACTTTTTTTGTATTTTCCTCACCAAATAATTCTTTTTCGGTATCTAAAGGTGTATGAACAAGACTGCAAACATTTTCAGAGTAATCTTCTGAATCTTCTTGTGTTTCTTTTGTTGGTTCTTCTTTATTTATATATTCCTTGTCTTCTTTTAACTCTTCATCATTATCAACAGTTTCTTTATTGTGAACTTCTTTATTAGTTTCTTCTCCACTTTGATCTTCTTTATTATTAAATGGCTCTTCTACAGTTTTTTCTGAAGATGAGTCAATATTAACTATCTTTAAATTTTTATTTAATAAATCATTAATATTTTCTAACTTCGTTTTAAAGGTTGTGTTAAAATAAGTTAATTTATCATCTAACATTTTAACTTTGGTTAATGTATCATCGACTTTATTAAAAATAATTTGGACTTCTTTATTTTGTCCATTATTTTTTATTTCTTCTTTTTCAGTTAATAACTGTTTATATTTAGCTTCTAGATTAGTTTTTTCTTTAATCTCTTTATGTAAATCATCACTTAAACTCTCAACTTTTGAAGAAAATCTATTTCTTTCACTGAAATAAAATAATAAAGTGATTAAAACTATTAAAAGCATTACAAAAGTATAGATCATTTATTTTTTTATTGATTAATATAATTAGATTATTATCCTATAAACTTATAATTCAAGTTTTTTATATAAAAATATGACAAATTTATCTGTTATTATAATTGCAGCTGGTAAAGGTACTCGAATGAAATCAGCTATCGCAAAACATTTACACAAAGTAGGAAATTTAGAAATGGTTTTGCATATTATAAAAACAGCAGAAAAGTTGAATGCTCAAGAAATAGTTTGCGTTTGTTCTGATGAGAATATTGAACAAATTAAAAAAAATATAAGTGAAAAAATAACTACAATTATTCAGAAAGAAAGACTTGGTACTGCGCATGCTACAAAAGTTGGTTTAGAAGCTGTAAAACATAAAAATAATAATATTTTAGTTATGTATGGAGATGTTCCGTTGGTGAAACTAGAAACATATCAAAAAATGATAGAGAAACTGGATGATAAAGAAATTGTACAAGCTGGTTTAATTTTTAAGACAAAAGACATAAGAAATAAATATGGAAGAGTTATTACTATCGCTGATAAACTGGTTGACAATGTAGAGTATAAAGATGCAAGTGAAAAAACAAGAGAAAGTGATTTATGTAATGCTGCTGTTTTAGCGATAAAAGGCAAAATCTTAGAAGATTTTTTAAATAGAATAGACAACAATAATGCTAGTAAAGAATATTACTTAACGGATACTGTAAAATTAGCAAAACAAGATGGCTTATCATCTTCTTATATTATTGGTGATGAAGATGAAGTTATGGGAATAAATTCAAGGCTTGACTTAGCTATAGCTGAAAGAGTATTTCAAGAGCAAAAAAGAAAAGAATTTATGGAAAAAGGTGTTACATTAATTGATCCCAATAGTGTTTTCTTTAGTTATGATACAGAAATTGAAAACGATGTTATAATCGAACCAAATGTAGTATTTTTACCAAGTGTAAAAGTTGCTAAAAACGTTGTAATACATTCATTTTCTTATTTAGAAGATTGTATTATTGAGGAAGGGGTAAGTGTTGGACCTTTTGCAAGAATTAGACCAAAAACAGTTTTAAAATCAAATTGTCATGTTGGCAATTTTGTTGAAATTAAAAAATCAACAATAGGAGAAGAAACAAAAATTGGTCATTTAACTTATATTGGTGATACTACAATTGGCAAAAAAACCAATATTGGTGCTGGTTGCATAACATGTAATTATGATGGTTTTAACAAGTCCCCTACAACAATAGGTGATAATTGTTTTATTGGATCAAATACTGTTATGGTAGCTCCAGTTGAACTAGAAGATGGTTGTTTAACCGCTGCTGGGTCTGTTATTACAAAAAAAGTTGATAAAAACGATATTGCAATAGGAAGAACTCAACAAACAAACCTAAAAGGTAAAGCAGAAAGTTATAGAAAAAAAAGAGTTAAAAAATAATGTTATTTCTTTATATTTTTCCAGTTTTACTTTTTATTATTAATTGCATTTTCGCAGTTTATTTAATTATTTTGTTAATTTGGAGTAAAGGATTTACAATTTCTCCTACAGTTAGCTCAAGTTCAAAATCAATAAAAGTAATAGCCAAATATATTAAAAAATATATTGAAGAAAATAAAATTAAGAAAATAAGAATTTTAGATATAGGTAGTGGGTATGGAAAAGTTCTTTTCGGTATTGAAAGGACTTTAAATGGAGTTTCTAAAGAACTTGTTGGATATGAAATAGCTAATTTTCCATGGAAAATTTCAAAATTTTTTAATAAATCAAACAATATAAAATTTGTTAATGATAATATTTTTAATCTAAAAGATTTCAAATTTGATATTGTGGTTACTTTTATTTTGGCAAAACAACAAAAATTATTTTTAGATGTATATAGAAAATTCCCAAAAGGAACAATCATAATTGCAAATTCTTTATCAATACCATTTGAGGAGCGAGATAATTTTAAATTAATTGATACCGTTAAAGTTCACTATCGTTGGAATATATATATCTATGAAAAATTAGAAAAATAGTCTAATCAAATTCAAGTGATTTTATAGGAGCTATGTGGACATTCTTATCTTCTTCTACCACTATTTTCTTCTTTTTTCTCCTTCTTCTATCCCTTTTTATTTTCTTAATTTTACCGCTATCTTCCGCAAGTCTTTTCTTTATATAGCCTAATAAAGGCTCATCCATTGCTTCTACATTTTCACCTTTTTCCAAATTTAAATTATCTAACGGTATTACTTCAACTTTTGAATCACTTTTATTTAGAAGTTTCTCCACCATTTCATCAATAAAATTTGGAAGATTACTTTCATATACTATTAAACCAGCAGCTGAACAAGGTACTATAAAAGAAAAATCTTTAATTTTAATTGAAGGAGAAAAAAGTATATAATCACTAATCTCAGGTCTTCTCATAACAATCTGTAAACCTACAGAACAAGCAGAGAAGAAAGAAAATAACCACAAAATTCTGCCTTCAGTATGCTTTTTATTTATCCAATTTAAAGCAGCAATTACTTCTAAAATCTCTTCTTCTTTTTTTTGTGATTGATCTATAATTTTGCTACTTATCTTTGTAAAATTAAATAAAAAAACAGAAAAATTTTCTTGTGTTAAAACTGAAACAACACTTTCAACAGCTTTAGGTATTTTGTTATCTTTACTTTCTGGATACAAAATTAAAACAATTGGTGTTGTTGGATTATTACTTTTATAATATTTTCCAACAAGTTTTGAATTAGGACCTTTAAAAATTATATCTGTCATATTACTAAAATGGTAATTTCATATTGTTTAAATTTAAACCACCAGTAGCATCATTCATTGAATCGTTACCAGCTTTGCTTATTTTATCATTTAAATCATTAAAAGCAACAATTAACAAATCTTCTAATATATCTTTTTCTTCAATGTTTAATAATGAATTATCTATGGATATAGATTTTACCTTTCTATTTCCCATAGATTTAATTTTCACAAAACCATTTCCAGAAACCCCTTCAAATTCAGTACTTTCAAGTTTATTTTGATTTTCTTGGATTTTTCTTTGCATTTGTTGTGCTTGTTTCATCATTTGTTGAATATTCATTTTATCCTTTTTTGTTCATTGAATCTAGTTTATCATTTAATGTATTTAACTGTTCAACCAAAAGCAACATATTTTCTTTAATTTCTCCTCTTAACAGTCCATTTCTTAAAAAATACATTTCTTTCTTCAAGTTATTTGCAAAAACTAAATTCATTACTATAAAAATAGTTATTGAAATCCATAAAAAGACACTTGCAATTAATAAATTCTTGCTTTGCATATAACTAATTTCTGATAAATCTGCTCTACTTTCTTTGATTAATCCTCTGGAATCTCTTAAAATTTCATTCATTTCACTAGTCATTCTTTCTGTTTCTTTTTTGCCTCTCTGTTTTTCATTATATAATTCTTGTAAAAAAACAGCAAAATCCTGTCTAAGTTGGTTTTTTAAATCATCAAACCCAACCATTTCTTGTAAGTTTTGTGAAGGAATATTCTCTTGATTAACAGCTGAAATTGCATTATTTGTAAAGAATAAAAATAATATTATAAGAATTATAGAATTTTTCATAAAATAGCTCTGCCTACTTTTAATTATTTTTGCCTTCGTTTCCATACTTATAAAAAAGCATAGTTTTTTAATAAAATCAAGAAATATTTCTCGAAGCTATATTGATTTTTTAAAAAAATTCTCAATAATTATCTTACAAAATAATATAATTGAAAATGTCAATATTCAAAAGTTCAAATATAGAAAACAAATTAGACAAAACAGCAACTAAAATTTCCACAGGATTATTTAGTATATTTACAGGAAAAAAAATTGACGATAGTTTATTGGAAGAATTAGAGGAATTATTGATAACCAGCGATTTAGGAATAAATATCACCAACAAAATTTTAAGTGAAATAAAAAAGAATAAATATACAAAAACTGTAGATAGTAATGATATAAAAAATATAATTTCTAAATATTTGTTGGAATTTTTACATGCTTCTGAAAAAAAATTAGATATTAATCCAAATAGAAAGCCACATATAATTATGTTTGTTGGAGTAAATGGCGTTGGAAAAACAACTGTTATTGGAAAAATTGCAAAAAAATTAAAATTAGAAGGAAAAAAAGTCTTAATAAGTGCATGTGATACTTTTAGAGCTGGTGCTGTGGAACAATTAGAAAAATGGAGTAAAGATTCAAATGTGGATATGGTACAAGCAGAAAAAGAAGGAACAGATCCTTCCGCTGTAGCTTATAAAGCATTAGAAAAGGCTAAAAAAGAAAATTATGATGTTCTTCTAATAGACACAGCGGGAAGAATGCAAAATAATATAAACTTAATGCATGAGCTAGAAAAAATAGACAGAGTTATTAAAAAACTTGATGAAAAAGGTGTCGATGATGTAATTTTAGTACTAGATGCAACTGTAGGACAAAATACAAAAAAGCAAGTTGAACTCTTTAACAAAACAATTAATATTTCTGGCTTGATTATGAATAAAATGGACGGAACAGCAAAAGGTGGTATTTTAGTTTCAATAGTAAATGAATTTAAAAAACCAATTTATGCAATTGGTATTGGTGAAGGAATTGATGATTTACAAGAATTTAATAAAGAAAATTTTGTAAATAGTTTATTAAAAATAGAGGAATAATATGGATAAAATAAAAACATTTATATCTGAAACAAAACAGATAGAAAAAATATATGCAAGTCCATTAAAAAGACTTGGTAGTTTTATTATAGATAGTATAATAATCATTGTTTTGTGCAATGTATTTTTAGGTATAGCTAAATACTATGGAATGAATACTAACATTTATAAACAAGAAGCTATCGTTGAAAATCAAGATACAGAAAATGAACAAATAACAACAAAACAAGTTATTGATAAAGATAATTTTTCAAGAGTTTATATAATAATATTAAGTATTTCCTCATTATATTTTATGATTTTTTTATCATCAAAAAAACAAGCTACAGTAGGAAATCAAGTGTTTAAAATAATGGTAATTCACACAAAAAAAGCAAAATTAAATCCATTAAATGCTTTTGTGAGATATATTGCGACAGTATTAAATAATACAATCTACGGAATTGGTTATTTAACATATTTCTTTAAAAAAGACAGAGCATTTTTACAAGATATGTTATCAGATACAAGGGTTATTAATTTGAAGGAGGAAAAATAATATGAAAATATTTTTTGAAAATTACAAAAGTGTTAAAGAAATCAAAACCAATAATTTGGTTATGTTTGTTAGTGAAGAATGTATAAAAGCAACCTCAAAAATTAGTTGTGAATGCGAAAAATGTCCAATTCAACAAGCAATTTCTGAATTTGATTTCAAAGGAAAATCATTAGAAACAGCTATAGTTGGATCTAAAAATTTCAACAAAGTAATTCTAATTGGTTTAGGTAAAGAAAAAGATTTAAATAAAATAAAAGCTGGAGAAATTGGATATAAAGCTTTCAAATATTTAAATTCACATAAAATCAAAGAAGCTAATTTCTTATTTAATGTTAGTTTTGAAAAAAACGGTGATATAATATATAGCACAGATAATGCCAATTTAATTTATTCAAATATAATTTTTGGCTTCTCAATGGCACAATACAATTTCAACAAATACTTCACAGGTGAAAAACTAAAAGCCCAAACAAATATAATAGAAGAAGTAAAATTCATAACAAAAGATGTAAAAGAATTAAAATCAATTTTTAATGAAAACGAAATTGTCAGAGAAAATGTTTTCTTTACTAGAGATTTAATCAACGAACCAGCTAATATCATTTATCCAGCAAGCTGTGCTAAAGTTTGTAAAGAAATGGAAAAATTTGGTGTAAAAGTTGAGATATTAAAAGAAAAAGAAATGCAAAAACTTGGTATGGGAAGTTTATTAGCAGTAGGTCAAGGTAGCGACCAAGAATCTCACTTAGTAGTTCTAAAATGGGAAGGAAATCCAAAAAGCAAAGAAAAACCAATAGCTTTCGTCGGAAAAGGTGTAACATTTGATAGCGGAGGATTATCATTAAAACCATCTAATGCTATGGATACAATGAAATGCGATATGTCTGGCGCTGCTGTTGTTGCAGGTTTAATAAGATTATTAGCAATGAGAAAAGCAAAAGTAAATGCCATAGGTGTTCTTGCACTTGTTGAAAATGTACCATCTGGCAAATCAATGAAAGTTGGAGATATAGTTCAATCTATGTCTGGACAAACAATTGAGATTATGAATACCGATGCCGAAGGAAGAATGATTTTAGCTGATGCTATATACTATGCTGCTAGCAAATATAATCCACAAACAGTAATCGACTTAGCAACATTAACCGGTGCAATTTGTGTAGCGCTTGGTGAAAAATATGCTGGATTATTTACAAATAATGATACCTTATCAAAAGAATTAATCAAAGCAGGTGAAGAAACTGGCGAAACATTATGGAGAATGCCTTTATCTGAACTTGGTGGTTTTTACGACAAACAAATAGATTCTGATTTTGCTGATGTTAGAAACACTGGAAAAACAAGAGATGGTGGAGCTATAACTGCTGCACAATTTTTACAAAGATTTACAGATAAACATTCAAAATGGGCTCACTTAGATATAGCAGCAACAGCATATTTAGGACAAGAAGCTTTTCTATCTCCAAAAAATGGAAGTGGATATGGTGTTAGATTGTTAAATGAATTAATTAAAGAAAATTATGAAGTCTAATCATAACCTCAGCTTAACTTTTTAAATTCACAAAAACGAATTATATAAAGATAACAAGCGATTAAAAAAATAGTATAAGCAAAGTTATGGTTAATCATAGTCATTTAAAGAAGCTTTAATAACCTTATAAGCTTCTTCATAAATTACAGAAATATCATCAGTTAGCATATAAAAAGGTGCGGTTATAATTTTATTTTGCTTATCAATACAAATATTTTTAGTTTCTGTATTTATATGTTTATTTCCTAAATCATTTATTATTTTAGCAATATTTTGATTGTTACCAATTGTTATAGATATATCTTTAAATACCTTAGCCAAAATAATAGGTGCTATACAAACAGCACAAATTATCTTATTTTGTTCTTTAAACTCTGATAAAACCTTTTCCAATTTCTCATCTACAGAATAATTATAATTATTAAAAGCAAATGTTGAGAAATTTAATGTAACACCAAGTCCACCTGGTAATATAATACCATCAAAATTATCCACATTTAATTCTTTAATTTCTTTCACATTCCCCCTTGCTATTCTTGCTGATTCAATCATTACATTTCTTTTTTCATTCATCTTTTCACCAGTTATAGAATTTATAACTGTAGTTTGCTCCTTATCAATTGAAAAACATTGATATTTAGCACCCAATTGTTTAACAGCCAACATCAACATTGTTGTTTCATGAATTTCAGAGCCATCTCTTGAACCACAACCACTTAAAATTATAGCAAAATTTTTCATATAAATTTTAAAATTACATAATCAAAGCTTACAACTAAAAATCTAAAAAACTATAAAAATTCAAATATTGACTATTATCATTTTTGCTTTATCATAACATCAAACAAAAAAATTATTTTATGAAAATTTTAAAATTTTTTATACTATCTATATTTGTTTTTTTAATTTTTATCGGAGCTTTTGCTTTTTATTCATATAGATTTTTTAATGTTCCATATATTAAAAATGATACCTTTTTCATAGTAAGTAAAGGAGATAATTTTGTAGAAGTTGTCAACAATCTTTCTGAAAAAAATATAATGAAACCATTCAACAAAAAATTATTTTTCTACATATCTAAAGTAATATATAGAAACAAAATAGTTATTAAAGCTGGTGAATATTTATTCGCAAAAAATGATACACCTCTTATGATAATAAAAAAATTAGAAAAAGGTGAAATTTATTATAGAAAACTCACATTTGCAGAAGGACTATCTAATGATAGCATATTTAAAATAATAGATTCAACGGAAGGTCTTACTGGAGATTTACCAACAGAAGAAATAGAAGAAGGAACACTTTTACCGGAAACTTATTTATACACAACAGGTGAGACAAAAAAAAGTCTTATCGTAAGAATGCAAAAAGCCATGATTCAATTTTTTGACGAAGAATGGGACAAAAGAGCTGAAGACTTACCATTCACAACAAAAAAAGAAGCATTAAGTTTAGCTTCAATTATCGAAAAAGAAACAGGTCTTCCAGATGAAAGAGGAAAAGTTGCATCAGTTTTTATAAACAGATTAAAAACAAAAATGAGATTACAGTCTGATCCAACTGTTGTTTATGCATTTACAAAAGGAAATGTTGATTTAGAAAGACCTATTAGAAAAAGCGATTTATTAAGAGCATCAGAATATAATACTTATATAATAAAAGGAATACCTGAAAAACCAATAGCAAATCCGGGTAAAGATGCCATAAAAGCCACATTAAATCCAGAAAAAACAAACTATTTATATTTTGTAGCAACAGGAAATGGTGGACATAATTTCTCAAAGACATTAAAGGAACATAACGAATTTGTACAAAAATACAGAAAAGTTGTAAATGAATAAAATGATAAATATTAAAATTTTTACTTTATTTCCAGAGATTTTTAAAGATTATCTTAATACTTCAATTTTAGGAAAAGCTTTAGAAAAAAAGTTGTGGGACTATCAAATAATAAATATCAGAGATTATTCCACAGAAAAACACAAAAAGGTTGATGATATTCCATTTGGTGGTGGTTGTGGTATGATAATGCAAGCAGAACCACTTGCCAATGCCATTGATGCAAATTGTGATATTAAAAATACAAAATTTTATTATATGTCCCCTAGAGGTGAAGTTTTTACCCAGCAAAAAGTAAAAGACATAATACAAAATAAAGAAATTGCAATTATATGTGTAAGATACGAGGGTTTAGATCAAAGAGTAATAGATGAATACGATATGGAAGAAATTTCTATAGGTGATTTCGTTCTAACAGGTGGAGAGCTACCAGCTTTAACTTTAATTGATTGTTGTATTAGATGTATTGACGGTGTTCTCGGAAATAACAATTCTTTAAATGACGAAAGCTTTGGTGGGTTAGAAGAATCCAAAAATAATTTTCTACTTGAATATCCATTATATACACAGCCAAGGGTTTGGCGAAACAGAGAAGTTCCAGAAGTTCTAACATCAGGAAACCATAAAAATATTGCAGATTGGAAGTTACAAAAAGCTAAAGAAATTACAGAAGAAAGAAGAAAAGATTTATGGGAAAAATTTACAAATTATAAAAGTAATAAATAATAAAATTAAATCTTGAGAATGATTTAAAAGGTATAACAGATAGAAGATATATTTCAATTAAATAGAAAAAATCTAATTAATATAAACTTTTTAATATAGCTCCCCTTTGTCATTTGGACATTTGACTTTGTCGCACTTTGCTGACCGCAAGCTGCCGATTGTCTGCGAGCAGTCATCGGCTCAGCTTCGTGCTTCTCCCTCAAGGGTGGTAAGTAATTTCAAGGTTTAAATGATAGTTTTAATAAATGGAATTTCTTATCAAAAGATTAATTATAAATTTTTTTTATAGAATAAAACATTCCTCAAGTATTGAAAATATAACCCCCTTACCACTCTTGATATAGGGGGAAGAGAGCAGATAACTTGATATAGGGGAAGAGAGTGGAAGATTTGACACTACGATATAAACAAACTTAGTATTTTCAATATTTAATTACAAAAATGTAGGGGAGTAAGGTATCATATTATTACACTTCAGTTATCTTTATTGGCTTATGTTCTAAATATTGTTCTTCACTATGTGCTATTATACCAGCTAATCTTGTTAAAATATTAAATAATGATATTAATTCAATTGGAATGATATTATAATTTTTAAATAAATCTAGTAAAAATGAACTCCAAAATATATCAGAATTTGGAGGTAGTTTAAAAACAATGCCATTTTTCTCAAAATCACCATTTAGAAACATTGATACAATTTCATTTGTTATTTCCAAATAAATAGAATTTGGAAAAATTGTTTTAATACCATCTTTCACAACATAAATTCTTGGATCATAACTTTTTTCATCAAGTCCTTTAAAAATATAGTGTCCAAAACCATAAACAAGGCAATTATTGTCTATAATTGATTGAATTTTATTCTTTAAAAGTTTTTTTAATTCACTTTTATTTTGAAAAACTGATATTGATAAAATATCAAGATCCTTTTTTATATCTAATAAAAATTTAGCACATTCTATTCTAGCAGATGTATGTTTTTTACCAGAACAATTTATAAAACCAGAAACAATACTTGGAATAAAATCAGCCCTTGCTGATATATTTATTCTTGATGCTATAGTTGAAGATGTTGAAGAACAATCAATCCATGCAATTAACATTCTTGAAAATTTATTACAAAGTTTTTCATCTTTATAATTTTGACCTATAATCATTAATAAATTTTTAATTATATTTAAATTTTTATCCGGTAGAGTAATCTCTCTCCCAATATAAATATTGAAAAGATTTGATAATACAACAAAAAATTGAATAAACAACTTAATACTATCAGGATTTTTATTTTCATATTTTTCAGATAAAGATAAAAGTAAAATTTCAGCTAAAATTAATGGCTCCTTTCCAAATATTTTAATATTATCTTCCATAAGTTTAAATTGATAGGAATAATCTATTTTATAAGCTTCTTTAATTTTATTCTCTATTATTTTCCTATTTTCTTTATTTTTTTCAAAACCGCATATAATTAAACCTAAAACATCTTCATAATCCCAATTTATTAGAGATTTTTTACTCTCACCCAATAAACAATTATTCCTTATTTTTATTTTTTCTTCAACATTATCAGTATTTAAATTGATAATTGTAATTTTTGACTTTGCTGATGATAAATTGACATTGATACCATAACACATACAATTTTCACTGATCGCTTCTAAAATATTAATTAATTTTGTATACTTCTTTTTCTGTAATTTCTTGCCTTTTAGCAATATATTTTTTTATCTCTTCATCTGAAATCTTATTTTCAATTAAAACTGGATCACAACCATAATATAATCTACAAATTTGTTCTAACTGTTCATCTTTAAAAAATGGAAAGAAAGGTATTCTTAATCTCATTTTTGAAATTTGTCCCACAACTTCAATATTTGGCTCAATTAAATATAAAGCTTTTGCTCCATCTTCAACAGCATGAAGTACTTCATTATATAATTTTGAATTTATATTTGTAAATTGTTTATTGAAATCAATATATTTATCTAAAATACTTCTGTTTTCTTCGGCCTCAACTGTTTTTAACACTCTTGACATTATATCTATAACTAATTCTGGATTTTTACCAACTGTTGTTTCTGCTGATAGCATTACGCAATCAGCACAATTATAACAAGCAGTAGCAATATCTGAAATTTCAGCTCTAGTTGGAAATGGATTTTCTATCATCGTTTCTAACATTTGTGTAGCTACTATAACAGGTTTATTTTGCTTATTACATTCTTCAATAATCTTTCTTTCATAAACTGGAACTATTTCATAGCTAGCTTCAACAGCAAAATCACCCCTTCCTATCATTATGCCATCTGATAATTCTATAATTTTTTCTAAGTGTTGCATAACCATAGGTTTTTCTAATTTAGATATAATTTTTGCTCTATTATTAATTATTTTTTTAGCTTCTAATATATCTTCCGGTGTTTGAACGAATGAAATAACTATAATTTTGAAACCAACATTAAGTGCGTCTTCAATGTCAATTTTATCTTTTTCTGTAATGCAAGAAGATTTAATTAAGACATTAGGAATATTAAAACCTTTTTTATCGGAAATTTTTCCACCAACAAGAACTTTTGTCTCAATCTTTTCATCTCCTGGCTTTACAACTTCCAACTTTAATTGTCCATCATTAATTAAAACAATCGCGCCCTTAATTAATGAACTAAAAATTTCTGGATGTGGAAGTTTTACTCTTGTATTATCTCCAAGTTCATCAGATAAATCTAATATAAATTTTTGCCCTTCCTCTATAAAAGCTTTTCCATCTTTAAATAAGCCAATTCTATGTTTTGGTCCTTGCATATCAGCAAATTTTGAAACTCTTAAACCAGACTCTTTCTCTTGTTTACATGCTTCTTTTAATCTAGCACCTTGAATATCACTACGATCATGACTAAAATTGTATCTAAAAAAATTAGCACCATCACCTTTATTAAAAACTTTAAAATAATTAATACCATCAGTTGCTGGACCAATACTAGAGATTATTTTCGTTAATCTCTTAACTTTATTTATTTGCATATATTTAAATTGTTTAACTGAGCTTACTACTATAACTATTTTTAAAAAAATCAATCAATTTTATTGATTTTTTTAAAAAGATATATATGGTTGAAAAAATAACAAAATTTTTGATCATGTTCATATCTGATAACATAATATCAAGTAAAGATTTTTTTCAAAGCCTTCTTTAATACTAAATTTATTTGCTATATTTACCAATGTTGGACATAAAAACATTTCAGCATATGTGTTAATATAAAAAGAATTTAAACCAGCTGGAATCCATAAAATAATCATTTATAGTTGTTTTTTAGTGCAATATGAAAATGAAATTACTATAGTTTTAAAAAGCGAAGTTATGGTTAAATATAGTTGAAATTTCTTAATTAGTTATAGTAAGTCTATTATAAATGGTGTCACCGGCGGGAATTGAACCCACATCTACCGCTTAGGAGGCGGTTGCTCTATCCATTTGAGCTACGACGACCTTACCTTAAATTATCTAATACTTTATTATTAACTATAACTTTATTACTGTCAAACAAATATTTATTAAACATCCGAATTATGGAGTTCTTATAAGATTTGTCCCATATATTGTCTAAAGTTTGTTCAGAAGTAAAATTTATATTACTATTTGGTATATTATTTGTATCTTTCACAAAACCTATCAAATATACATTATTTTGATCATCAAAAATTGGTTTTGTATATACTTGTTCTTTTTTTATTTTATATAGTTCTTTTACGAAATCATCAGGATAATCTGTGTTATTTTTATATATTGAGATATCTTTTTTTAATTTAAAATTATTCCTTAATACAACTTGTTTTATATCATTAAATCTAAGTTGCGTCAATATCTTATCTAAAATTAAAGCTTCATTTTCTTTTTGTGATTTTTGTTTTAATACTTTTACTATATCCGGTGTAGCTTCATCTAAAGATAATAATTTAGTTGGAATTATTTTTTCAACATAATATACCCTATAAATATTATTATCTTTATAAATTAAATCAGAAAAAGTACCAGCATTGTAATATAAAATTTCTTTATTTAAATCATCCGGAATTAGTTTATTATTTTCATTATACTTGATAATTTGCTTCTTGCTATTAAACTTTTGAACTATTTCATCTAAATTTTTTGCTGATAAAATTAAATCTTCTAAATTTGATAACTTATTTTTTGCTTCTTCTGTAGTATATTTACTTAAATCTACATCTATATAAGAAATAATTCTTGTTTCTGGTGTAATAAGATTATTTTTATTATTATTGTAATATTCTTCTATTTCAATTTTTGAGGGTTGGTTTTGTAAAGTATAATTTAATTTCTCTGGTTTTATAAATATAATATCAACAGTAATATATTTGTTTTCTTCTTTAAAAATCTTATTTAAAAGAATATTATTATTAATATTATGAGATGTTATTAAATTTAATAAGTTATTTCTAGCATTATATTTTGAAATATATTGAATATATTTGTCTTCTGTTAAATTATTTGCTTTTAATATTTCTTTAAAAAGTTCTAAATCAAAAAAACCACTTTTATTTTTAAAATTAGGATCATTGTAAATTTCTTCCACAACTATTTCCTTTGGTTCATTTAAATTTAATTCATCAATTTTTGCTTGGAATAATATATTACCAGTAAATTCACTCAATGACGTATTTATAAAACTCTTTGAATTCAAGAATTCAACTTCATCACTACTTAAATCAGTATTAAAGAATTGATTTCTTTTTTCGTTCAAAAACTTACTAAATTGATTTACACCAATCTTTTGTTTATTAATTTTTAATATATTACTATTACCAACACCATTAAAAAAATTAATTATACCAAATAAGACAAAACTTGTTGCTAAAACAATCAACAATGTCTTTACAAATATACTTCTAATTTCAAATTTCATTATTATAATTTATTTAGTCTTTTTCAAATAATATTTTAAAAAAAATTATTTGCAATAATATCTTATCAAAACAAGTTGCAATTTAATATTTTTAATATTAAAATTCTTCTTAAGAAGTATAAAAATATATAGTACTCATGTATATAAAATTTTTCAAAAAATTCCTCACTATATTTTCATTATTTGTTTTATTGATTTCATGTGATGGTAATGACTGTATTGAAGCTGATGATTTTGGTGAGTATGATACAGATATTTTTACAGTAGAAGCAAAAAGTGATTTATGTAATTGGGAAGATGATGATGATGGAGGAAGTGGAAGTGAAACTGTATTAGAATGTCTAAATACAACAGTAAGTATTACAGTGTCTTTTGGAGGAACTTGTGACGTTGAATTAACAAGTACGGTTTATAGTGCAATAAAAGATTGTATTGAAAATACTGATACTTCATGTGTAGATGATTTTGAATATGTTGGTGATGATTGCGAAGCTGATGATTTAGATACAGATGAAAAAATTACTATTTTAACTAAAGCATATGATTATTGTATTG
The DNA here is from genome assembly GCA_035470525.1 of Rickettsiales bacterium. GTDB lineage: Bacteria > Pseudomonadota > Alphaproteobacteria > Rickettsiales > UBA1997 > CALXSC01. Next base: position 6,095 of record DATIQT010000026.1, on the reverse strand, counting down.
AGGAATGTATTAATTCTTGTATTGATGTTTCTTACGAAACTGATGATTCTTTTGAACCATCTTGGACTTCTAGTACTGCAACATCCGATTCAAGTGAAAATGGTATAGAAATTTCTTCTTCACAAACCATTACAGCTCAGGTTTTAGGTACTTTATCTTTAGTAGAAACTGAAGATGAAACAAAAAATTTTTCGAGTGCAGTTAGTTCAAAGAAAATTCAAATGATACCTGATAATTCTGGATCATCATATTTTAATTTGGTTGATGATATAGAACCAATATTAACTGGTAAATGGTGTAAAAATGGTGATGTTAGTACTTGTAGCTCAACTTATCAAGTAGGTGAGTATGGAACTACAGAAAGTGTTACAGCTAGAGAGGAATTTTTAAGAAGAGGAGTTTTAATATTAAATGACTTACCAGAAAATGGAATATTAAGTTCAGGTGGTACTTATACAGGTCCCGATCAAGAAATAAATTATGATTATTGGGAATGTACTTATAATACCGATGATTCCACAACTACTTGTGCTACTAACTATCCAAGTAGCGATACATATCAAACTCAAAATAATACCAATTACGCAATGAATAATAGTTTTTTAAAAACTCTTGGTGGAACTGTAGTTCCAGAAAATGCTAATGATTTTGTTTTGGATAATCCTTTTGATAATATTACATGTTCAACAAATACAGATTCAGAAAGAGTTTGTTATGTTAGTGGTTCAACTACCAATCTTGTACCTTCAAAAGCAGTAGAGGTTGATGCTTATAGCACTTTATCTAGTACACCTTATTTTTTTGGAATTGAAAGTGGTATAAGAAAAATTAATATTTCCAGTATTTATCCAATAAAACTTGCTTTTGCAATAATTGATGGTGATAGTACTAGTACAACTGAATCATGTACAGTTAGTGTAGCTTTAGAAGGTAGTACTACAAAATATTCTGCAGAAGTATATCCTAATGGAAAATGGTACTTTCCTGAAGATAGTGACGAATCTGTACCGGTATTTAATAAATCTGCATATAATACATTGGAATTAAATGGAAGCGACCAAGATTTAAGCACTCAAGATAATGTTTTTAATTTAGTTATTAATACTGATTCTTCTCAAAATTGGACAGATAGTAATAGTAATTCAATACCTTGTGGTGAGGGAATGGCTGTATTTATAATTCCTCAAAATGAAATTTTAATAAACAAATCAGGTTTTGCAAGTTTTAAAAATTTATTAGATGATTTTGTATATTGTTCTGATACTGATAATGTAGTAAATTGTGCATCAACTACAACACCAACAAATTATAATATTGAATTCGATATTTTGAATCCTATGTATGATATAAAAGATGATGATAGTTATACGACTTTAGTTTCAAATAATTTTTATGAATATTTGGATAGTAATGATGACTCAGATACTAGAACAACAACAGTTTCAAGTGGTGAATGGAGTTCGGATATTTTTGTTAGAAAAGGTCAAATATTAAGATTTAGTGAAGATAATTGGTTTTATATAAGTGGAAATAATAGTAGTGGTTATACTATAAATAAAAAATATATAAAACGTTTACAGGATGGTAACTTTGTTTACAATAGTACTGGTGATGGACTTGTTTTAAGAATAGAGGCAAGACCTGCTCTATTATGTTCAGGAACAGCGGAAGAAGAAATTGTTAATTCAGAATGTACAAAAATTTATGACTCTGATGGAAATGTTACATGCCAAGTTAAAACTTATTCTGATTTATGTACCACTTCTGGAAGTAGTAATTATTGTCCTACTGGTTGTTATTGCTCTTCAGATAATTTGAATTCCGATGGAGTAACTTGTAAAACTGTTACTTATATATCAAGTGCTGATAGTACTGCTACTTGTATATATTTTTCAGGTGCTACAGAAAGTACTTGTACTGCTTGTCAGACATCTATAGATAATGCATCAAATATTTCAGAAACAATAACAACAAGTTTAATTCAATGTTACGATCTAGAGGATTATATTGGCGCTACTAGAAATTTAACAAATCTCGCAAATACATACTTACATAGTAGTGATGTTTCAACGTATGGAGAATTAACAGAAAATGATTATGAACTTGGTGCTAGAAAATTAAGTAGTATATTTGCCAATGGAACTTATGGAAATTTTGATGGTATGGAAATAGATACAAGTTATCAAACTGATACTTCTACTTATTCTGAATTTATATATAATTCACCACAAGAAATAGCTACAGCTAATAAAAATATATCATTCTTAGTCATAGAAAATGAAAATTTTGATACAGATTTTACTTCAAGTGATGGAGGTAGTACAACTAACACTAATGGTGTATATAATAATAGTTCCGGTGAATATGATTTAACTTTGTCACCAGAAGAAACATTTATTAATGGTGAACAATTAGCAGTAGCTTTAGCACTTAAAGACTGGGACGGTACTGAAAGTTCAGATAGTTTTAAAAAATGGATTGTTAAATATGATACAGATAAAACAAGCAGTAGTTATGGCTCTTTAGATTCAACTAATTCGCCTTATTATTTTGATTCTAATGGTTATATAATTAACAGCTCAACAGGAACTAGTAAAATATCTATTGCTGATCTTGGTATTACAGGATTAGATGAAGATGAATTTGAAAATCTAAGATTATATTTTAAAGTTATAGACAAACTAGAAGAAACCGCCTGCGATAGCAGTTATGCTGAAGTAGCTTATTCTGAAACATTATGTAGATGTTCTAATACATCTGATGTTACAGCTAATTATAGTTCATGCACAAATATTAGTTGTGGTTCTTATAGTATTGTTACAAAAACATTCGATTATTGTGTAAACTCTTATTATAATAATAGTGGTACTTACACAATTAAACTTAAAACTCCTAAAGATGTTACAAATAGTACTGGATATATTGTTAAATATGTTATGGAACCAATCATGGAACTTATTGATGGAGAAACAATAGGTTTAGCCATTAATGATAGCGGTAGTTTAATTCCTTGTACTTACTCAACAGATGATAGTTATTGTAATATTTATTTCCCTGAATCTGAATTTGATCCAAATGAAACAACATATGGTGATTCTTGTACGTCTAGTGATAATGCAAGTGGAACAAAATGCTATAATAACTGTTCTACTTTAGATACAGACTTATATAAAACAAATTGTGGATATTACAATAACGGAGGAGGATTCTTACAAAGATTCTATACAGCCGTTATTACTGATAATGCATATCAAATAATTTTAAAACTTTGTTTTACTTTAATGATTTCATTCTATGGTTTGTACTATTTGATAGGTATGGCTGATTTAACTCATGGTGAATTAATTAGAAGATTAATCAAAATTTCATTTATCTATTTAATGGTAGGTGAAGATGGTTGGTACTATTATAACGAATTCTTTGTAAAATTCTTTAAACAGGGATTTGATTATATAGTTTTCGCTGTTGCGGGATCATTTGATGATAGTTCAAGCTTAACGGAAGCATTTGTTAAAGGAGATTTTTATGATAAAAGTGTCTTATTTAGTGGTGTAGATAAAAATTTATCTTTATTATTTTCAGATCAAGTATCTTATAAAATTTGGGGTTTATTCTTTGTTAGCTTTTTTGGTTGGTTATATGTGTTTATAATATATATATCAATATTTACATATATATTTAGTGTAGCAAATGCAATGTTATTATATTTAACAGCACAATTTTTCTTATCATTATTATTAGCATTTGGTCCTATTTTCTTTGTAATGTTTATATTTGAAAAAACAAAAGAAATGTTTAATAAATGGATAAATAACCTTATATCCTTCGCATTAGAACAGGTGTTCCTATTAACATGTTTAAGCTTATTTAATATATTAGTTTATAATATAATAAAATATATTTTGAGTTATAGAGTTTGTTGGAAACCTATATGGACAATGAATTTACCATTACTAGGAAGTCTTGAACTAATGAGTTTTTGGAAAGCAACAACCGCAACTTCATCATCAGCAGCAGCTTCTGCTGTACCGGGTTTATTCCAAATATTACTAATTTATTTAGTGGCGGATTTAATGAGCAAATTTATAGAATTTTCAACAACTTTAGGACAAAATATAGGTGGCAGTGGAGTTTTTCTAAACAATTTAGCTGGCGATATTAAAAAAGCTGGTAGCAAATTTTATGATGATAAAATATCTAAACCAATGAAAGATGCAACAAAAAATATAATGTTAAAAACTGGTAAAAAATTTATTGGATACAAGAGTGCAGAAGAAGAAGCAAAAGAAGATAGAAATAGTAAGATTTTAAGAAAAGGTCTTGCCAATGCAAATATTGAGGCTGATAAAACTTTAGCTCAATACAAAAAAACACATGGTAGGGAATTATTAAATATGACTGCTAAAGAAAGAAATGAAGTTTTATCAAATGTTAGGTACGATGCATTTAAAGATTACTTTGATGGTAACGAAGAATTAAAATCAGCTGCAAAAACTGTTGGTATTAAATCAGCTGATGAGTTTGCTACTAAAAAAGATTTTGATCTACAAAATGCAAGAAGTATAATCGGATTTGTTGGTAGTGGATTACGAGCAATACCTGGTCCTTTAAATGTTGGTTCTTCAATAATTGGTTCTAGAGATATGAGATTTGGTGCATTTACTACAGCTAAAACAACTAAATCAAAAATGGCAACAGGAAAAACAAATGATGCTACATATAGTTCGTTAGAAGCTAATAGAGCAGCAGATTATGATTATAAAATTTTATTAAATGGCTTAAAATCAAAAAGTACATTTTTAGAACGTTTTTCTAACAATTTTTTAGAAAAAGAAAAAAGATTGAAAAAACTTAGAAAAGTTGAAAGATCTGATTTGAAAAAATTAAAAGCTAATGATAAAGGTGCCGGTGGTGGTGCCGGTGGTGGTGCCGGTGGCGGTGGCGGTGGTGGTGGCGGTGGTGGTGCCGGTGGCGGTGGCGGTGGTGGTGCTGGTGGCGGTGGCGGTGGTGGTGCCGGTGGCGGTGGTCGTCCAAGTGGTTCAGGCGTTCCGCCAAATATTTAAAAAATGTTTGATGAGGAACATATTATTGAAGTTATAGGAAAAAAATAATTAATGAATAAAATTATAAATATTATTTTTTTCTCAACTTTATCTTTTCAATTAGGTTATGCTTCAGCTTGGACTAGACCAAAAAATACTCTTTTTAGTACATTAGAATTTTTAAGAGAATCAGATCATTTTAATATTATTTTAAATGATAAAGATATATCAAGTTACAAAACAACTTCATATAAACTATATCTAGAATATGGACTTTTTGAAAAAATAACACTAGGTGGATATTTAAAGGATTATAATTTTGCCTATAAATATCTCGATCAAAGTAGTTATTTATATCAAGTAAAAATAAAAAATGATTATTATGCGAATTTATTTATAATACAAAACTTATATAATAAGAATAATAATTTGTTTTCTTTTGAATACTCTTTTTACACACCAATCAAAAATAGCGCTCTATCAAAACAATTTAATACATTTGATACAAAAGATTCATTTGAATTTTTAATTTTATTTGGGAAAGATGGTGAATTAAAAAATATTATTAATTATTTTATAGATTCAAGACTTGGTTATAGAATTTTTAATAATATAAATTATGATAGAATTACTTTTGAAACCACATTAGGTTTAAGGTTACACCCAACCTCTTCTGTAGAATTTTGTTACGAATATCAGGACCATGTTAAAAGTGATAATTTGTCAAATAAAGATAATACATATAATTATTACGCTAATTACAATTCTAACCAAATTAAATTTTCTTTAAATTATCAATTTTTAGATGAGCTATCAACTAAATTTTCTTATTATAGAAAATTCTCTAAACAAGATTCTTCTGGAATAATATTTTCTTTTATTTCTGAATTTATATAATAAACCTATTACATAACAGATTGTTCACTTATTATTGTTGCATATAAAAATAACAATTATAATATTAAATCATATTAGAATAATAAATATAATTAAATATGGTTAATATAATTAGATGTACTCATTGTGGTAGCTATAACTTCAGAAAGAATGGTA
>DATIQT010000025.1:0-1933 GCA_035470525.1 Rickettsiales bacterium | reverse complement strand
GTTTGACTATACTTTGAAATTCCGAGGGTGTTGCTTGTTTTTGCACTTCACTTCGTTCAGTGGAAAGACTACACCCGCGAGGAACGAGCGGTTGGAAACAAGCATTTGAAGTAGAAATTAGAATTTTAAGGAAAATTATTTAAAATTATAATTTGATTTACTATAAGTATTGAAATTGTTCAAATTTTATTTGTAGGAGGTCTAATATTAAACTTTATACATAAACAATTTTCATAAAATAATTAATATACTAATTCTAATATAAAATTGACTATTATTTTAAAAATTGTATTATTTTAGCAATTAACAAAAAAATTTTTAATGAATAAAGGTTATATATCATCTATTAATGGAAGTGTAATTAGAGCAATATTTGAAAAATTACCAAAAATACACAATAAATTAACTGTTAACAATATTGTTGTTGAAGTATTAGGATTAATTGATGAACATGAAATTATTGGTGTTGCTTTAAATGCAGTTTCTGGATTAGTTCTTAATGATGAAATTATTGACACAGAAGAAGCAATAAAAGTTCCAGTTGGAAGCGAACTTCTCGGTAGAATGGTTAATGTTTTCGGTCAACCTATTGATAATGGTGCTGAAATAAAAACAGATCAAATGGCTTCTATACATCAAAAACCTATATCATTATTTGAACATAGCACAACTCAAGAAGTTTTCAGAACTGGTATTAAGATCATAGATTTATTATGTCCTCTTGAATCTGGTGGAAAAGCAGGATTATTCGGTGGAGCCGGAGTTGGAAAAACAGTATTAATAACTGAAATGATTAACAACATGGCATTAAATTATTCAGGTGTCAGTGTTTTTTGTGGTGTTGGTGAAAGAAGTAGAGAAGGTGAAGAACTTTATAATGAAATTGCCGAAGCAGGTGTTTTAAATAAAACAATAATGATATATGGGCAAATGAATGAACCATCAGGAACAAGATTCAGAGTTGGACATACTGCATTAACTATCGCAGAACACTTCAGAGACGAAAAAAAACAAAATGTACTATTACTTATAGATAACATATTTAGATTTGTTCAAGCAGGAAATGAAGTTTCAAGTTTAATGGGCAGAATACCATCACATGTTGGTTACCAAAGTACATTATCTAGTGATATAGCAGATTTACAAGAAAGAATTTCTGGTACAAAAGACGCTTCTGTTACTTCAATTCAAGCTGTTTACGTACCAGCTGATGACTTCACAGATCCATCTGCTACACACTTATTCTCACACTTATCAGCATCTGTTGTTCTATCAAGAAAAAGAGCTAGTCAATCATTATATCCTGCCGTTGATCCACTTCAATCAACTTCAAGTATGTTAACAGACACTATAATATCAAAAGAACATTACGAATGTGCTAAAAATGTAAAAAGAGTATTAGCTGAATATGAAGATTTAAAAAACATCATAGCAATGCTTGGTTTAGAAGAGCTTTCTGTAAAAGATAGAAGAACTGTTGCCAGAGCTAGAAAACTTGAAAGATTTTTAACTCAACCATTCTTCACAACAACACACTTTACAAACATACCGGGTATTTTTGTCCCAATTGACAAAACTATTGATGGATGTAATAGAATTATGTCTGGAGAATTTGATGATTATCCAGAACAAAGTTTTTACATGATTGGCGATATTGATTCTGTTAAAAAACCAAATTAAGATAAATAAATAATTTTTTCAAAAAATTAGACTTTTAAGGAATGGATTATAGAATCCATTCCTTATAGTTTTTAATAAAAAGATTTATAACCTTAAAACAAAATATTTTTAGTTATAGTCAAACAAGTTTCACTTAACCACTAAATAAACCGCTTTTGCAAAAATATACGAGGAGATTTAAAATTTTATTGCGATAGCGTATAACTTAATACGGTGAGACAATAAAATTTTAGAGCGACGAAGGGTGATTAAG
>DATIQT010000024.1:0-14647 GCA_035470525.1 Rickettsiales bacterium | reverse complement strand
TCATATTATTTGTATCAATATTTTATTAATAATTTTAATAATTAATTATCAAATAACTTAAATTAAATTTTTAAACATAAAAAATTTAAAAATTTAATTAAGTTGTTTGATTATTGACACAGAATTTGGAACGGTCTCTTTAATAGTTTTTTATATAATATGGAAATAATTAATTTTCAGACTAATTATTCAAGATAATTTGTCTTATATTGTTAATACATATTAATTAACTTCTTATCCTTTAAAGAAATTATGGTTAAATTAATGTTTTTATAAAATCTATAAATTTATTCAGTGCTATTGCTCTATGATTAATTTTCATTCTTTGTTCATCTAACATTTCACCAAAAGTTTCCAAATAATCATTTGGTGTAAAACAAGGACAATAACCAAAACCATTTGTTCCTTTAGCTGGATATGTAAAATTTCCATCAAGTTTTCCTTCAAAAATTTTTTCTATTCTTTGCCCTGTAGAATTTTTATATATAAAAGAAAGAGTTGTAATAAAATTTGCTTTTTTATTTATAGGATTTATGCATTCATTAATTATTTTAAAACTTTCTTCATAACTTCCACAAGCTTTAGCAAACCTTGCAGAGCATAATCCCGGAAAACCGTTTAAACTATCTACACAAAATCCAGAATCATCAGCTAATGAAGGTAACCCTGTCTTCTCAAAAGCAAAATTTGATTTTATAAGTGCATTTTCAGTAAATGTTTTACCATTTTCAATTGGATCACCTAATCCTAGGTCTTTTAAACTTTTTACTTCTATACCAAATTCAGATAATAACTTTGATATTTCAGCAATTTTATTGCTGTTATTTGATGCTAAAACTATGGTTTTCATTATTGCCTTCTATAATTATTCATATTTTTAAAAAATTCATCGTCTGGTGAAATTATCATTTTCGTATTATTTCCAGTTAATGAATTTTTATAAGCCTGCATACTTCTATAAAACTCAAAAAATTCTGGGTCTTTTGAATAAGATTTTGAATATATTTTATTTGCCATTGCATCACCCTCACCCATCAATATTTCAGCTTTTTTCTTAGCTTCAGAAATTAAAAATATCTTTTCTTTATCCGTATTAGCTTTTATTTTTTGTGAAGTTTCATCACCTTCAGCTCTTATTTCTTTTGCTTCTCTTTCCCTATCAGTTTGCATTCTTTTGTAAATTGCATCGCTATTAGCTTGAGGCAAATCACTTCTAGTAATTCTTACATCAATAATCTCAACTCCAAATTCTTTAGCTTTACTATCAACAACATCTTGTATTTTTTCCATCACATTACTTCTTTTTTCTGATAAAAGACTATTTAAAGGAACTTCACCAATTACTTGTCTTAAACTTGAATCCAAAATCGTTGAGAATTTATTTTTAAATCCATACTCATCTCTAACTGTTGTATAATATAATATTGGATCTACAATTTTGTATTTCACAAATGCACTTATTATCAATCTTTTTTGGTCTGAAGCTATGACTTCTTTATCTTCTGTATTTATTTCTTGCAATCTAGTATCAAAATATAATACATTTTGAATAAATGGAACTTTTACATTTAATCCTGCGTCTTTTACTACTCTTTGAGGTTTTCCAAATTGGAAAATAACAGCTTGTTCTGTTTGTTTTACAATAAAAAAAGTACTAAAACATATAATTAAAATAATTATTCCAATAAAACCTAAAATTATTTTTTTATTAATCATTAACTTTACCTATTTGTTCGCTCTAAATCTTTTTGAAGTCTTCTAACTTTTCTTCTTTCTTTAAAATTTTCAATACATTTCAAAAATAAACTATAAGTACTTGCTAATATACCACATAAAAATCCAATTGAAAAGCAAAATATAATTAATAAAAATATTCTCATTTCTACAATATAATGAAATGGGAAAAAATTTAAATTTATTTTTACAACTTCACTATTCATAATTGAAAAAAATATAACAAATAATATTAATATGAATAATAATGTTATCTTTAAAATATTTATAATTTTTCCCATATAAAATTTAATATTAAACAATTTTTATATTAGTTTTTTGATTTTTTAAAAGCAATCTAGTTTTTGATGTATAGTCAAACAACTTGTATTAACTTATATTTCCTTATTTATAGCACACTATAGTTCGATTTTGTTCGAATGAAGTGAAAATTACAAAAGTTTTAGTGAGTATCTATTAAAATAAATAAATTTCATATCAGTATTTTCTAAACTGATTTTATTCATTAGGAAAATTTAATTACGTAATGACATAAATCAAAAAATATAATTCAATACCAAACAATTTTAAAATTATCTTGACTTTATTTTTTGTAATAACATAATATTAAAAACCTCTATGCGGCTGAATTATAGAGTTTAAAAATAAATAAATTTAAAAATGACAAAGAGAGTTAAAGCAAAAAAGAAAATTAGTAGATCCTTAGGCGTTAGTCTTTGGGGAAGAGCTAATGATCCTTTTTTAAAAAGAAATTATAGACCAGGTCAACATGGAACTGCACCTAAAAGAGAAACAAACCATAGTATTCACTTAAGAGCTAAGCAAAAAGTAAGAAAATATTATGATATAAGAGAAAGTCAGTTTAGAAAAATATTTGATGAGGCAAAAAGATTAAAAGGTAACACTGAAGAAGTTTTTGCAGGTCTTTTGGAAAGCAGATTGGCTAGTATAGTTTATAGAGCAAACTTTGTTCCTACAGTTTATGCAGCTAGACAATTAGTTAGCCATAAACATGTTTTAGTTAATGGAAAACCTATAAATATACCTTCTTACAAAGTTAAAGTTGGAGACGTTATTTCTATTGTTGAAGGAGCTAAAAAAATGCCTTTAATTAATGAGTCTTTAGAGAGTATGGAAAGAGATATTCCTAGCTATTTGGAATTAAATGCTAGTGAAAAAACTGTTAAGTTTTTAAATAAACCATCTTTAGATAATATTCCATATCCATTTGAAGTTGAATTTAATATGATCGTTGAGTTTTACTCAAAATAATCTAAATGAAATTTATAATTTCTTTTGCAGGAAGGGGTTTGTAACCCCTTCCTCAATGTTCAGAATAACTTGTCTTAACCACAACATTACTATCATTTATTAATCACCTTATTTTGAACGGTGAGGAAGGGGTTACAAACCCCTTCCTGCAGAGACAAAGGTGGCTATTTTAATTCAAAATCGCTTCATTCAAACATTCTCTATATCCAAACATTTCAAGCAATATTTTGATTTCTTGTCTATTTAGTAATTCTTTATTTTGAACTATATTTCTTGCTAGTTTTGATGCTTCAGTGAGTAAATTAAAATTTTCCATTAAATCAGCAATTAAATATTCTTGAAATCCACTTTGTCTTAATCCAAGTATCTCGCCACTTCCTCGCATTTTTAAATCTTCTTCTGCAATGAAAAAACCGTTTGTGCTTGATTTTAGAATATCCATTCTTTTTCTTAAATTTACCGTTGGCTTTTCGTAAAATAATATACAATATGATTGTTTATCACCTCGCCCTACTCTGCCCCTTAATTGGTGCATTTGTGATAAACCAAACCTTTCTGGATTTTCAATTACAATAATTGTTGCGTCAGGAACATCAATTCCGACTTCAATAACAGTTGTAGAAATTAATATTTTTACATATCCTTCCTTGCTTTCAAAATCTTCCATTATTCTGTCTTTTTCTTCTTCGCTTAGTTTTCCGTGCATAAAACCAAGTTCCCTTTCATCAAAAATTTTCTTAAATTCCTCATATCGTTGATATAATGGAGTAGCAGGCAAATCTTCGCTTTCTTCGATTAAAGGACAAATCCAATAAACTTTTTCACCTTGATTGATTTTTTCTTTAACACTATAAAGTAAATCATTGAAATTTTCTTTTTGTAGGGATGTTGTGATAATTTCTTTTCTATTTTTAGGTTTTTCTTTGATTGTAGAAACTTCCATGTCACCATAAATAGTCAATGCAAGTGTTCTAGGAATTGGAGTTGCTGTCATTATTAAAACATCAGTATTTTTGCCTTTTTCAATTATATTTAATCTCTGTGCTACACCGAACCTGTGTTGCTCGTCTATTATAACATAACCTAAATCTTTAAATTCTACATCGTCTTGGAAAATCGCATGTGTGCCAATTAAAATATCAATTTCACCATTTTTCAAATCTTCTAAAATTTTTTCTCTTTTTTTGCCTTTTATTTTTCCAGTTAATATAGAAGTTTTTATATTGTTGTCTTTGCAAATATTTTTAACCCACTCATAATGTTGTGTAGCTAAAACAGATGTTGGCACCATCAAAACTACCTGTTTCTTATTCTCTATAAAAGGAAGCATTGTTAAAAAAGCAACAACGGTTTTTCCACTTCCTACATCACCCTGCAAAAGTCTCAACATCCTTTTATTTGAAAAAATATCACTTTCAATTTCATTAATAACTTTTTTTTGGTCGTCTGTTAATTCAAATGGCAATTTTTTTAAAAAATATTCTTTTAATTTTTGGTCTTTATTTTCCAATGAAACTTTATCGGTTTTAACCTTTATTTTTTCCCTTATTAAACCTAATGCTATTTGATTAGCCAACAATTCATCAAATGCCAATCTTTCAACAAAAACATTTTTCTCTTCTTCTTTTGTAATATTATGAAGCCCTATAATGCTATCCTTCCAACTTTTCCATTGATGTTCAAATAAAAAATCTTTATCCAGCCATTCTGGCAAGTTTGGAATATTTTTCAAAACATTTTGAATATTTTGTCTTAAAACTCTATTTGAAAGTCCATAAGTCAAAGGATAAACCTGCTCGAATTTCGGTATATTAAAATTATTAACATAATCTGGGTGTGTCATCTGCAAACCGTTATTAAACCTTTCAACTTTTCCACTTATTGTAATGGTTTTTCCAATTTCAAAATATTTAACCAAAAAATCAGGAACTCTACCAAAATAAACCACAGTTATAAATCCTGTTGTATTACTACAAATAATTTTAAGAGGTTGATTATATTTAAACGGCTTTTCAATATTATCAATATCAACTTTTACCGTAATATACTCACCATCTTTAACATTAATTAAACTCGGATTTTCAATTCTATTTAATACCTTTTCTGGCTTATGATAAATTAAATCAATAATTTTAGGCTCTTTTTGATCCAAAATTCTATTAGAAACCAGTAATTTTTTATATACAGCAATAGTTTTTTCACCAAAACCTTTCAGTTTATTTAACGGAGATAGCAAATATTCTAATTCTTTAATCACAACTAGCCTAATCTTAATTAAAAATATAATATTTATTTCAAAGCAAAAAAGCAATATTGCAAAATACAAAACTTTACTTAGAATATCTATCATTAACAAAATATAAAATAATGTTAGAACAATTAAAAACTTTTTTCGGTAGAAGAAAATTCTTATTCGCCGGAATAATACTTATCGGAACGCTATTTACACTTGACATTTACACCAAAAGATTAGCTTTTTCACAAGTTGAATATATACAGCAAAAAACAGCAGGAGTTCACTCTCACATTTACATTAATGATTACTTAAACATAGTAAAAGTCGTTAATACAGGAATCAGCTTCGGAATGTTTAGACATTTACAAAACGGACAACTCATTTTATCAGCTATAACTTTAGCAATTATCCTATTTGTTTTTTATCTATTATACAAAACAAGAATCACATACAGAATGTTTACATATTCATTAATCATAGCCGGTGGTTTAGGAAATATTTACGATAGAATTTTATTCGGCGGAGTTTTTGACTTTCTAGATTTCCACTACAAACAATATCATTGGCCAGCGTTTAATATAGCAGATTCAATAATATGTATCGGGGTTTTTCTTTTAGTTTTTGAAGATTTGATTTTTATGTTAATTAGAAAAAATAATATATAATTATTCTTTAAAAAATATTTTTATTATAGTCAAACAAGTTTCACTTAACCACCAACTAAACCCAACTTTTGCTTTAATATACTTTGTCGCTCTAAAATTTTATTGTCTCACCGTATTAAGTTATACGCTATCGCAATAAAATTTTAAATCTCCTCGTATATTTTTGCAAAAGCGGTTTATTTAGTGGTTAAGTGAAAGTTGTTTGACTATATATTTAATCTATGAATTATAAAAATTACTTGAAATATAAAAAAGGAATATTATAATCCTTTACATTGAGTTTAAAAGTTAAAAAAGATGACAACAAAGAGAACTTATCAACCTAGTAAGGTTTGTAGAAAGAATAAACACGGCTTCAGAGCAAGAATGGCTACTGTTGGCGGTAGAAAGGTTATAAATGCGAGAAGAGCAAAAGGAAGAGCAAAATTAAGCGCCTAATGCGGTGCATTTCATAACGGAGTGTAGCGCAGCCTGGTAGCGCAGCTGGTTTGGGACCAGTAGGTCGTAGGTTCAAATCCTATCACTCCGACCAATTAAAAAACCATCAATTTCGATGGTTTTTTTATGTAGTTAATTCCAAAGGCTATTTTTTATATTTTTTTCAATAAACGCTTTGTGTTTTTCTTCTTCACTTGGATCAAAAATAAAATTTCTCTTTTCCAATTTGTCTTTAGTTTTTATTGCGTCTAATAGATTTTTAATATCTAAACTTTCTTTTGATTTGTTATTGCTGGAAAAAAAACTAGACTGCTCTTCTTCTGTTAATTTTAAATAAACTTCAGCAAGTAATTCAGCATCGAGTAGAGCTCCGTGTTTTGTTCTGTTTGAATTATCAATACCATATCTTTCACATAGCGCATCTAAATTATTTTTTTTACCCGGAAACTTTACTTTGGCTAATGATAAAGAGTCAATGACAGTATTCTTTATTGGTTCTACTCCAAGTAAACTCAATTCATAATTTACAAAAGTCGTATCAAATGTAGCATTATGAGCTATTAATATACTATCATTTCCAATAAATTCTAAAAAATCTTTAAAAATTTCAGAAAAAAATGGTTTGTCTTTTAGTATTTCATCAGTTAAACCGGTTATTCTTATTGATTCTTCATTGTTCTTTCTACCGGGATTTATAATTTGTCTATATGAATTTCCTGTTACTTTTCTATCTATTATTTCAACACAACCAATTTCGGTGATTTTATCACCATTCTTAGGGTCTAAACCAGTAGTTTCAGTATCGAAACAAATCTCTCTCATTTCTATTTACCTTTTTTTAATATTGGAATTAAATTATTCTTCAAAAATGTTTTCATTTCAATTTTAATTTTATTTAAAATTTTTTCTTTTGTTTCATTAGTAAGTTTTAAATCACTCCACAAATTTTCATCTAATTTAAAATTATTCAATTCCTTGCTATAAATATCATCTTCATTATTTGTTTCAACATTTTTATCTGCTTGAGGAAATAATTTTCCATTTTTTTTCAAGAATTCTTCTATATTGCTAACATCTAATTCAGCTATATCTTCTAATTTACTGTCACTTTTTAATGGTTCTAATTCCATCTTCTTTTCTTCTTTTTCTTCAACTTCACCGGTTTTCTTTTTTTCTTCTTCTTCAATTTTTATTTTTTCTGCTTCTATTTCTGGAGCAAAATCATCATTTACTCTTTCTAAATCTGCAACATCATTTTCATCAATATAAAAATTATTTAAAACGCAACTTAAATTATTTTTTGCATCTTCATCATAATTGTTATGTTTTACATACTTAATATCTTCTGCAGTTTTTTTAGGTTCTTCCGGTTCTTTTATTTCTTCATTTACTTCAAATTTTGTATCATTTTCTTTTTTTTCACTAACTTGAGTTTGTGGTTCTTTTTCTTCAATATTTTTTTTCTCTTCCATATAAGCCTCTAATAATTAAATAAGTCTGTTAAATTTAATTCACCCATTATTAATTTTAAACTATAATAAGATTTTATCACAGTTGTTTTATATTTTAAATATGAAATTTCTGTATTAAAATATTCTTTTCTTCTATCTAAAACATCAACCAATGTTGCTTTGCCGATACCTTCTTCAACTATAGTATTTTTTAATGCTATTTTTGCAGAATCTCTATAAGTTTTACTACTCATTACAGCACTTTTTGAAGAAAAGAAATCATCAAACATACCAAAACATTTATTTAATAAAACATCTTTTACATCATTTAAAGTAAATTTAGATTCATTTAGTAAATGACCTGCCTCTCTATGACTTGCATATTCCGTTCCAGATTGAAATAATGGAATTTTTAAATTTAATCCTATACTAGCATCTCTGCTTGATATTAAATCAGTATTGTCAGAATTTTGAATTTGAGCATTTAAATATAATTCAGGTAAAAACTTAGTTTTTGCATAGTTTAAATTGCTTTTATTCATATTATAATTATCTTTCGCCATTTGATATCCAGGATTTTTTAATAAAGCTGTTTCAACAACTGTATCAAATAAAAGATCATAATTAAAACAATTATTAAAAATAGTTTCTAAATTAACATTAATTAATTTTGGATCTATTTTAGTAATTCTTAGGAAATTGCTTTCAGCGTCTAAAAACTTAGTTCTTGCAGAAATCGTATCAGTTTTTGCGGAATTATATCTAGCTTTAGCAAGATATAAATCTGTAATAGTTGTTCTGCCAACTTTTCTTCTCGCTAATGCATATTCATAATTACTTTTTAAAGATTCTTCATTTTTAATTGTTAAATCTAAAATTTCTTTAGCTTGTAACATATCAATAGTTATAGATATAGCATCAAAAACAACCTGTTGCTCAACTTGAGATAATTTATTTCTTTGCATATCTATTTGACTATTAATCATATTTAATTGAGCAACTGTTCTTCCACTTTTAAAAATTGGTTCTTGTAAATAAATTTTATTATAATTTGTTGAACCTGTATCTTTAAGGGTTGTGATAGCCATTCTTTGTTTAAAATCAGTTTGACCATATCCAACTTCTGCACCAATATTTGGTAAAGCATTAGCACCTAACACTTTTAATTTTTGACTTTCAACCGCTTTTGTTTTTTCTCTTTCAGCATTTATACTGTCATTATTAACAAAAGTATTTTCTAAAATTTGTTTAAAAGTGATTGTTTTATTTTTTGCAATTAATTTATTTTGAGCGTCTACAACTTTTTCATATTCTATTTCATTTTCTTGTTGTGCTGAAGAATTATTAAACGAAAAAATTAGGATTAAACTTATTATAGAACTTAATAAAAGATTTTTATAAGACATATATTGGCGGTTGTTTTCCTTTTTAATGATTATAACTATTATTTTAAAAAACAATGTAAAAAACTCTCTAAAATATAAGAAGCTGCAATTTTATCTACAACTTTTTTCGTTCTGTTAGAACCAATCTCATCAAGCATTAAATCCTCAGCAATAAATGAAGATAATCTTTCGTCTTGAAAAACCATTGGCAATTCAATTTCTTTTGAAAAATTTTCAGCAAATCTTTTTATAAATAAAGAACTTTCAGTATCTTCACCTTCAAAAGAAAGTGGCAAACCTATTACAATACCTTTTATATTTTTTGATTTGCAAATATTTATTAAAATAGGAAAATCTTTTTTATTACCCTGTCTAGCAATAGTTTCTGAGGGTAGACAAATTGTTCTTGATTCATCAGTAATTGCAACACCGATATTTTTCGTTCCAACATCTAATCCCAATAATTTACCATTAGGACAAACTTTTAAAAAATCTTCAGGATTATCTATCATTATCTTTTTATCCGTAAAATATCTTGCATATTATAAAAACCATTCTCTTTTTCAAAAGCCCAAATAGCAGCTCTAATTGCGCCATGTACAAAAATTAATTTAGATGTAGCTTTATGTGATAACTCTATTCTTTCACCCATACCAGCGAAAATCACAGTATGTTCACTAACAACATCACCACATCTCAAAACAGCAAATCCAATTTCATTTACTTCTCTTTTATTAACAATGCCATCTCTAACTTTTTTTGAAATTTCACTAAAATTCTTACCTTTAGCAATTGCTTGTCCTAACATTAAAGCGGTTTCAGAAGGTGCATCTTTTTTATTTCTATTATGCATTTCTAAAATTTCAGTATCATAATCATTTCTGAGTAAAGAAGCTGATTCTTCAACTAAATTTAATAATAAGTTAGCTCCTATACTCATATTTTCGGAATAAACTATTATACAATTCTGTGTAAGTTGTCCCAATTTTTCTTTTTCGTCATTTGTCAGACCAGTAGTTCCAGAAATTAATATTTTACCTTTTCTAGCACAAACTTCTGCACATCTCATTGTTAATTCTGGTGAAGAAAAATCTATAACAGCATCAGCATCATCAAAAAGTTTTTCCAAATTATCTGTAATTAAACTGTTAGTCTTATCTAAGCCTAAAAAATCACCTATATCTTGACCAACTTCATCATAACCTTCTCTAACTAAAGCACCGCTAATATCAAATAAATTATTACTAATTACTTCAAACGCCAATGCCTTCGCCATTTTGCCTCTAATACCAGTAATTCCAATTTTCATATAGTTTAAATATTATTTTATTAAATATAAAATTAAAAATTATTTTATCAATAGATCTTATATAATTAGTATTACATTAGTTTAATAATTAAAATTCTTGACAATAATTTATTAATAAGAGATTATTTATATATAATTTATATTATGTACAGTATGAAACAAAATCAAAATAATAATCAAGAAGAAATTGCTGAAACTGATGAAGATAGTATTGGTGTTGGAAGCTCAAAACAAAGCAAAATACTTTTAATTATTATTATAGTTATATTTTCTTCTTCTATTATATATTTTTTCTTTATAAAAGAGGAAAAAGTTAAACCAGAAAAAGTTAATACTGATGAAATAGTTATTCAAAAAGGTACACAAGCAACACCAAATAGATTAGAAGATGTTGATTATAATGCTGCAGATCTATTAGATACAGGATTAGAAGAAAATTTTGCAACACCAAAAACACAAAATATAGTACCAGCTTTGCCTGAATTACCTTCATTACCAGAAGAAATAAAACAACAAATTGCTGATAATCAAAAAAATGAAGAAACTTTTACAAAAGAAGAAGTCGATAGAATGATTAGTGAAAAAGTAAAAGAAGCAATGGAAAAACAGATGGAAGCTATTTCAAAATTTAATAAACAACCTCAAACAGAGGCTACTACACCTGATATAGTAATAAATGTTCCTAAGAGTATAAATGCTAAAGATGCTTCCGCAATCAACCTTCCAGGTGATATAGTTTTGGGAAGTGGTGGAAAAATTATGACAAATGAAGAAGTTTTATTAGAACAACAGAAAAAAGAAGCTGAAGCACTAGAAAAAATTAAAAAAGATAGAGTTTTGCAAGAAAGAAAAGTTGCACCTATGTTTAAAGTTAGTTCTGGATCTGGTCCAAAAGGAAGTGATGCTCAAGATACAGACTCAATTATATTATCATACACTGACAACAAACTTGATATTCAGGATAAATCTCCTGATGTTGTACCTACAAAAGTCACAGATTTAACAAGAGCAATTTTACAAGGAAAAGTTATCAGTGCAGTACTTGAGACAGCTATTGATACAGATGTAGCTTCAACTGTTAGAGCAGTTATCACAAGAGATGTATATGCAGAAGAAGGAAAAAATATTTTAATACCAAAAGGTTCGAGAATTATTGGTAGTTATGAAAGTAGTGTAAAATCTGGTCAAACAAGAGTTACAATTAATTGGAATAGAATTATTAGAGTTGATGGAATGAGTTTAAATATTTCATCTATTGGTTCTGATAGACTTGGAAGAGCTGGTGTTCCAGGTGATTTAGATAATAGATATGCTCAAAGATTGGCAAATTCATTCTTAGCAAGTGTTATAAGTGTTGGTTCCGCTATAGCAGCTGAAAAAGTTAGTGATTCTACAGGCATTACTAGTACTGTTAGTTCTTTAACTGGTGAAACTACTACAACAAGTGGAAGTGCATCAGATTATGCTTTAATAAATGCTACAGAAGATTTTATGGATGAAGCTCAGGATATAGTAGATGATATAGCCGAACAAGGTCCAGTAATTAGAATCCCACAAGGTGAAAGAGTTATGATTATGGTTACACAAGATTTAACACTACCAGTATATAAAAGGAGCAGTAAATAATTATGTACCTTATAAATAGTATTTGTAGGAGGTATAATGCATAATTTTGAGGCACTTGAAGTCTATTTAAAACCTATAAATTTTATTTTACAACAAGAAGGCATAACAGAAATTTCAATTAATAAACCTAATGAAGCTTGGGTTGAAAAAAGAGGTGAAATGTTCAAAGTTGAAATGCCTGGATATGATTTAAAACATTTAAAATCATTAGGAAGACTAGTAGCACAAGCTACAGAACAAAAAGTAAGTGAAGAAAACCCTTTGTTATCAGCTACTTTACCTTCAGGATATAGAATTCAAGTTGTTTTTCCTCCAGCATGTGAAAATGATACTGTTGTTATGTCTATTAGAAAAAAAAGTGATATGGTTTGGACACTTGATGATTACGAAAAAATGGGCGCTTTTAAACAAACTTCTTATGAAGCAGTACAAGACGAATCAAACATTATTTTGTCTAAATTATTAAAAGCAAACATGACAAAAGAATTTTTATATAAAGCTATATTAAGCAAAAAAAATATGATAATTTCCGGTGGTACATCAACAGGTAAAACTACCTTCACAAATGCTTGTTTATTAGCTATACCAAGAGTGGAAAGACTAATAACAGTTGAAGATGCTAGAGAAATAGATTTATCATGGCTTCCAAATAGAGTTCACTTATTAGCCTCAAAAGGTGATCAAGGAAGAGCCAATGTAACAACTCAAGATTTAATAGAAGCATGCTTAAGATTAAGACCCGATAGAATAATTGTGGGTGAGTTAAGAGGAAAAGAAGCATTCTCCTTCTTACGAGCTATAAACACAGGACACCCTGGTTCAATAACAACAGTCCATGCAGATACTCCACAAATGGCTTTCCAACAATTAAAACTAATGGTTATGCAAGCTGGTTTAGGTATGCCACCTGATGATATATTAAATTACATAAATAATGTAATAGATATAGTAGTTCAATTAAAAAGAGGCACCAAAGGCGTTAGATACATATCTGAAATTTATTTCAAACATCAAAAAGACAATATTTAACTTTTTCTTTTCGTAATTCCAGCTTCTTCTATATATAAAGGCTTAATATCATCAGCCCAAAGTTTGTTTTTTACTTTATAATTTATTAAATCAACCCACTTTTGATTTGTGAAATCAGAATAAATAATATTATTTTCATTTAAAACTCTATCATTACTAATAATCTTTTTATCTTTTTTATCTTCCAAAAAAGTTTTTAAATCTTTTTTGTATATAGTATAAAAATCATTATTTTCTTTCACGTAATACTTAATCGTACCCATATCAAAAACAATTAAATCAAACTCAAAAGCAAAACTAATAACATCAAACGCATTACAAGTTATAATTTTAGCTTCAGTAGAAACTTGTAAAGCCTTCAAAACTGCAAGACTCGTTTTTATACCAGTAAAATTTCCCGGTCCAACTATTGATGTAAAAACATTTATATCTCTATAATTCAATCCATTATCGTGTAAAACCTGTTCGAGTGATGATACTAAAATTTCCGATTGCTTTATATTTTCGAAATTTTGTTCCAAAATTAAACCATCATTTAGTTGTAAAATTATATTTATACCTTGAAAAATCGTGTTAAAATATAAAATATTTTGCATTTTTACTTGAAAATTATATTCATAAGTCTATATATTATTAAAGTATTGTTTAATTTAAAATTATTCAAGTTATATTTTTATTAAAAATTTTTAACTATATGGAAGAAAAAATACATCCGTCAAATAGAAAAACTATAATTTTAATAGGTATGATGGGAGCTGGTAAAACAACAACTGGATTTACATTAGCTCAAAGGTTGAACATAAAATTTATTGATTCAGACAGAGAAATTGAAAAAGTTGAAGGAATGAGTGTTGTAGATATTTTTAATGTAAAAGGTGAGGAATATTTTAAGAAATTAGAAAGAAAAACTATTGCAAAAATTTTAAACAGCCACCAGCCACAAGTATTATCAATAGGTGGTAGTGCTTTTGATGATAAAGATATAAGAGATATAATAAAAGAAAAAGCCATTTCAGTATTTCTAGATGTTGAATTTAATACATTACTTGAAAGAGTAAAAAGGAAAAACACAAGACCAGTCTTGGAACAAGGAAATAAAGAAGAAATCTTAAAAGAGATTTTTGACAAAAAAATGCCAATTTATAAAGAAGCAGATATAACAATAAATACAACATATTTGAATAGAGATACCTCAATTAATGTAATCATGGCTTCAATAGCTCAATATATTAGAGAATTTGATGAAAAATAATCTAAGGTAAAAAATAGTAAAAGAGATTGATTTTAAGACGTTTTTAGCCTCTTCCTTAAGTTTTACAAATTAGACCCTTCTGCAAATAAAATTTGAACAATTTCAATACTTATAGTCAAACAAGTTTCACTTAACCACTAAATAAACCGCTTTTGCAAAAATATACGAGGAGATTTAAAATTTTATTGCGATAGCGTATAACTTAATACGGTGAGACAATAAAATTTTAGAGCGACGAAGGGTGATTAAG
>DATIQT010000023.1:0-5402 GCA_035470525.1 Rickettsiales bacterium | reverse complement strand
AAATCCAGCAACAGTCGGATCTAATTTCAATATTTCATCTTTTCTAATTTTAATTAATTCATTAATTTCAAGTAATTCTTCATTTGTAATTTCAAAAAAACTTGCAAAATGTCTTTTTGGAATTACTAGACTATGATATTTTTACAATCTCAATAAAATCCTTATGTAAAGTTGGCTCACCACCAAAAATACTTAATTTTTTAACTCCTAATTTTTTCAAGAGTTTCAATATATTAAATACTTTATTTTTTGACATAATTTGAGGCTTAACCAATCTTTGTCCAAGATAGCAGTGTTTACATTTTAATTGACAGTTTTCTGTTATATAAATATAAGCATTCTTAAAAACGTCATTATTGTTTTTGCGAACAAGCTCGGTTAGTTTTAAAAATTCATCAGAACAATATTTATCACTCATTTTTTTCCTTTAATTGATTAATAATTAGTTGTTTAAAAAATTCCAATCTATTCGGAAGCAAAATTTTGTTTTGTTTTTCCTCTTTTGTTTCTTGCTTTGCCCCATATTGCCACCAATAATTATTATTCTTTTTATCAATTACTATAAATTTATCTTTAACTGAAGGAAATTTTAAAAATAAACTTATACTATTTGGCTTAGCTTCTACAGAATGCAACAAAGAGTTTTCTAAATAATAAAAATTCCATGTTTCTTCATACTGAATACATTTTGGTGTTAAAGTAGAAATATCATAATTATTTATTTTAAATTCATTTTCAGAACAATATATATAATGCTTATAACCACCTTTTAAGATACAACTACAATAATCCCATCTATGATAATGAATGCGATTAGAGTATCCGGGCAAAAATATATGTAATCTTAATCTAAATTTATCATTTTTTGTATTGTATAATGATATTTTTGTTAAAAAATCATATTCCTCAGAATAATTTATAAGACTATCGGAGTGTTTATTTAAAAAATATTCAATGTTTTTAACATTTGAGGCTATTTTTATTAAAACCTCATGAGCTTTTTCTACCAATTCATCTTTATTTATTATATTTTCTAACTTTTCTAGTTCTTCTTCCATATATTCCCTTTTTTAAATTAAAAAAATTGATTTCCATATGCACCCAAAACTTCGCAATTTATTGATTTTATCATATTTCTATATCCGTCTTCTTTTAAATTTTCAAAATCATTTTTACTTATCTGATTGTTATTTAACATTTCAAATATTTTACTATTTTGTAAAATTTGAAATTTTGATAAATATACTTCTTTACAAGCAATACTATTTATAAAATCAGAAGTTTCTTTTATGTGATTATTGCATAAATTCTTATCATCAGAAGAATAGCTGAAGTTTTCAAGACCAGTCATAATAATTGGTGTAAATTCAAGATTTACCCTTTTCATTATTTTAGCAACTTCAACTAAATCTTTTTTTCTTTGCGGTTTATTTAATATTTTTAATACATAATCATCCGCACTTTCAACACCCCAATAAACTTTATTCAAACCCAAATCTTTAAGTTCTTGCAATCCTTTTTCTTTTTTTGTCAAAGCCGCAACAGTGCTAATAAAGCATTCATATTTAATATTCGGAAATTCTTCATTTAAAATTTTTAAATATTCTTTAGTATCATAGCATTCAGTGTATAATGGATCAGCATCTGCTAAAAATATATAGTTTATATAATTTATATTTTTACCATAAAAATCTTTAATTGCTTTTATATGAGCCTTTAATTCATCTAAGTTTTTTTCTTTATATTGATTAATATTAAAAGATGTGCAAAAATTACATGCACCTCTTTTTTTCTGTAAGAGACAACCAGAAATAATTTGGACAACCAAAAAAGAAGGATTTAAATCGCTTCTTACATTTGGTGGTAATACATTTATCCCACTTGGATAGGCTTTTTTAAATTTTTCATTTTTCTTTAATACTAAATAATCTGAATTTTCATGTATTTTTTCTGATATGTCTTTAATACTATTATAAAAATTTTTATAATTATCAGAATTTGCTTGTATATTAGTTGGATTGTTGGTTAAAAGCGAAAGCTCATTAATTAGTTGTATAATATTTTTTCAAATTTTTCCTCTTTTATTGTTCCTATATTTTCATAATAATAATCATAATAATAATTTAATGTTTTTACATCATCAGATAAATTTTTTAGATTTTTATAGTATAGATAAAAAGAACCATTAAAGTTTCTTTCCAAAATCTTTATTTTTCTATCTCTAAATTTATCTCCTATTTCTAGTGAAATAAAAATACCTTCTAGATTATAATTTATGTATAATATTTCGTAATGTCTTAACTATTGGTGCATAACATATTATACTAGAACCAATATATAAACTGGTTCTAGCCTACAATATTAATCTTCTAATTCTTTAAACTCAAATTCTAATTGTTTGTTCTTTTTTGGGAATGCTCTTGCAAAATTTCTATTAAATTGGTCTTTATTTACTGATGCATTACCGATACCAATTAATTTCCATAAATGCTTTCTTAACTCTGGCAAACCCACCTCATCACTTAAAAATTGGAAAAATCTAAATTTTCTATATGATTTCCTATTTTTAGATACAATTACCGGATTTTTAGTTCTTAAATTTTGTAAAATAGCTCCATTACTTTCAGCTAATGGATAGTATATATATTTATTGATTAATTTACCAAAAAATTGAGGAGCATTTTTGCTTTTTACTTTTTTTATTCCATATATTCTGTAAAAAATATCTTTCAATTCTTCCGGAAACTCTTTTTCCCATTCCTTTGCCTCATTTCTAATAAATTCAGCAAATTTACGGTCATATTCATCTTTTTCTTTAGTATATCCAGTAGCTTCGTCAATATGTGCTATAATACCCAATTTTGAATAAGCACGCTCAACAGCTGTTGCTTGTTTGTGTAATTCTTGTAATTTTTCCGGTAAAATTCCTAATAAATTCAAATCTTGAATGAAATGGCAAATATCCATTAAAAAAGTCGCTTCAAATCCGTGAGTTTTACTTGCCGTTCCTCCGGCACCGAACCTTTTAAATTCAACAACTTCATTATTAAAAACATTCTCTATAAAACTTATTTGTTCCGGACAATTATCAAATTTTTTGAATGATAACAATGTATTTTTTAATGTGTTGCCGGAGGCTTCAGTACGACCTCTTTTATTTAAACCTAGTATTTTTTGTAATCCACGACCGGAAATTACCCTTTTATCATTATCTAAATGATAACACTCTATTTCAAAATCTCCAACTCTTATTTTTCCATTTAATCTTTTACCGTTTTGTAGTTTTTCTTCCGGTATTTTTTTAATTCTTAAATCTTTTTCCATCATTTTATCTAACCGCATTTATTAATAATAACTCAAAAATATTTTTGTTTTGTCTATTGTTATATTTAAAACAAAACTCATTTATATATCGGTTAAGATATTTATCACTTAACCAATGATATTGACCTGTTATGCCTCTCTTAAGTAATCCCCAAAAGCCCTCAATAGTATTTGTATGTTTAAATCCATCTACATATTGTTTATTGCTATGATTAACTGTTTGATGATTTATAAAGTTCTTAAAAGGAATATAGCCTCTATAATCATCTGTCATTAATATAGAATTATTAAAATCTATACTTTCCTTTGCGGTTCTTTTTAAATCCATAAAAGATAATTTTGATTGCTTTTTAGCAATTACTTTTCCGTGTCTTTGAACCATTCCAACAACTGCGGTTTTCTTTGTTCCTCTTCCTCTTTTTAATGGTGTTATATTGTTATCATCATCTTTATTGTTTGATTTTCTTGGTTTTCCCCCAATATATGTTTCGTCCATCTCTACAATTCCACTTAATAAGCTAGGGGTTTCATTCATTGCTTTTCTTATTTGCATTTGCATTCTCCAAGCGGTATTTTTATTTACTTCAATGTCCCTTGCTAATTGTCGGCTAGATATACCTTTTTTTGCATTAAGAACAAGACAAATAGCTAAAAACCATTTTTGTAATGGTATTTTGCTATCGTGAAATATTGTGCCAACTGTAGCACTATAAGAAGTTCTACAATTAGAACAAAAATATCTATTATCGTATTTAGTCTTTGAATGTTTAGTAGAATTACAATAAGGACATCTTGGTTCATTATTCCACTTGACTTTTTCCAAATATTTTATACAATCTTCTTGTGATGGAAATGTTTTATAAATTTCTATTATATTCATAGTTAGTTAGTAATTTTATTAATCCAAATATTATATTAACTAACTTTTTTTATATGTCAAGAACTTTTTTGCACCAATAGTTAAGACATTACGTAATATTTTATTTGGATTTGAGTCTTCAATTATAGACATAACAAAGCCACAGCTTTGGAATAAATTTTTTCTATTAGAATTAGTTAAATCTAAAATCTCTATTTTCAGTGGTTTATTAAAACTTTTTAAAAATAGTAGTTTATTTCCATCCATATTCTGAATAATAAATTTTTTTAATAAAATTATTTATAGCTATTTTTGCATATTCAACCATATTATCTGGTAATTCATTCAAATTAAACCATTCAAGTCCACTACATTTATTCGGCTCTTTGTTTATAGGCTGTTCAGTCCACTGTTTTGCTAGAAAAAACATTGCAGCTCTTTCATTATTTGTTTTACTATGCATAAAGTGTATAAATTCTAGGTCTTCCTCAATAATTTTTAAACCAATTTCTTCCATAGTTTCTCTTATAACAGCTTGTTTGAAAGTTTCATCGGCTTCCTTATGCCCAGCGGGTAAATGGTATTTACCATCTTCCCAACCAGTATTATAGCGTTTCAATAACAAAATTTGATTATTTTTAATGATAAAAATATGAACATCTCCAGTTAATACTTGACGATTATTAGACATATAATAATAGTATTATTTTTTCTGATACGAAATTTATAATAGCAAATTTAATAGTCAATGGTTTTTAGGAAAAAACTACACCAAATTATAACTAATCACAAAGCAATCATTATTCGTAGGAATAAACAATGGTCTACTCTTAACTCCATATACAAATGCAGTAGTTCCTACCGATAATAAAGACCAGTAAGCATATGGTAATTGTTTTGTTTTGATCATAGTTAAAGCATTTATGTTTCCAATACTTCCATTATGTATCATAGTTGCTGAATTATCTATTCCAGCATATACAAGATCAAATCTCACATCTTCTGGAAGTAATAAAGCAGTTCCATTTGGAATAAATGGTTGAAGTGTTCCTTCATTTGCATAACCATAACCACTTGGTACTTCAAACTTTGAATTATAACTCCACAGATTAATTCTAAAACTTCCAGCAGAGAACTGTCCATGAAATGTTGCACCATTAGTGTTCCATGTTGGCATTTTAATATCTGTCAATTTAATTCCAGCATCAAACTTTGTATT
>DATIQT010000022.1:0-2122 GCA_035470525.1 Rickettsiales bacterium | reverse complement strand
ATTGTCTCTTATATTACTGTTTGTAGCCTCTATCATATGTGTTTTAGTTTTTCCATCACTTATTTCTAATAAATGTTTTACTCCTATAGATTCAAAAGCTACATCATAACAGCTATTTCCGTCTGTATATATTTTCTCTATTTTTCACACAAAACATGTTTCTATTTCTCGCACAAACAACATTTCAGATTCGTATTTGCAATCTTATCCATTGTTTATTTTGTTTTGGTTTACTTTTGCCTCCGTATCCCAAACATCTTTTACCTTCATCTTTTATCTTCATATTTTGCCTCCGTTTTTTACCCACCCTACTTTGTTGTATTTTTATTGTAGTTTTTCACCACAATACATTTATTTATGCCAACAAACACAAATAAATACTCTTGTTATTACATACTTTAAAGAAACTACTTGGTCTATTTTCTTCCAATGTAAAATCTTCATATTCTGAAATATCTAACATGGCTTGAAAAATACATTTTATTTCTTCAGTAACAGTAAGTACTCCCAACTTATCATTTGATATAGTTATAAGTCCTTTATTAATTAAACTCTTAATAGCTTCTACTTCACTTAAAAGATTAATAATACCCTTATTATGTCTTACTGCTAAATTTAATATCTTAAATTCTATATCAGTTAGACTCATTTCCTCAGAGATTTTTGTTTTATCATCTATAATACTTAAATAATATTTATCTAACTGCGCTACATTAATAACATTAGAATTGACATTGTTAGATTTTTTAGTATTATATTTCATATTATTACTTTTCGTTTTAGTAGTTTCTTTATTTAAATAACTATTTATAATTGCCATATTTTAAAAATTTATTACTTTACAATTTTAAGGATATAGTGTTGACTTTTAAATAAAAGTTAATTATATTCTAACGACATATAGTGTGGTTGTCATAAAAGGAAAACATGCATGCAAAATTATATAATGATTTTTACTACAAAAAAGATAGATTAAACCAGATAAGAGGCTTTTGCGCTCTAGTACAGACTGGCGATATAGTACAAGCAGCTACAAAAATAGGTGTCCAACCTTCCAGCGTAAGTAAACAAATCAAAGCACTAGAAAGAGATTTAGGTATTAGATTATTTAAAGAAAAAAAGAACATTCGGGATAGACTAGTTTTATCAGAAGATGGAATGAAATTTTACGAACACGCACTGGAACTAGTGCAAAAAATGGATAGTATATATAGGGAATTTGCGAAGGATATGGAATATGAAAGGACGAATGTTTTGAGAATAGCTGGATCGAATTTTATACTTTCTGCTATTTTGCCTAAATATATTTATAAATTAAAAGAAAAAAAAGAATTTGAAGATTTAATTATTGAGTTTTGCGACATACCGAAACAAGAGGCATTAGAAAGATTTAACACAAGAGAAATTGATATTGCATTTTATCCTGATAAAATAAATTCATTAGAAGAGATAGCTGGTGTTGAAAGGAAAATGATATTAGAAGAAAAAACCTTTATTGTTTGTAGGACAGGTCATCCTTTAACAAAAATTAAAAATTTAACAAAAAAAGAAGTAGAAAAATATCCTTATTTATTTTTAAAATCTTATTCAAATTATAATCCAAAAGAAATTTTTAATTTTACAAAACAAGATTTTTTGTTTGAAAGATTGGATTGGAATTTGATGAAAGTTTATTTATTGAATAGTGACAACTTGTTGCTAGCACAAGAAACATTTTGCAAAAATATAATTTTAAATGACGATAATTATGATTTAATGGATATTGAAAAGTTAAGTTCAAAAACTGGAGTTTATTATTTTTTACCAAAAAGAACTATAAAAAAAGATTCTCTAAAATATTTAATAAAATTAATTTCAAATGATAAAAGTGTCAAGGAGTGAATATTGATTAGCTCTCCTTTATGAACTCTGTTAACAAAGTGGAGCTATAAATTTATCTATAGCAGGAAGGATTTTATAAATCCTTCCTTAAGGTTCAAAATAATAGACCTGTTTCCAGCAGCATTCTTTCACCTCTCATAATTCCTTATTCCGCATACCAAATTAAACCTTAATCCAAATCTCTTTCTTCTACATCTATATTTATCACTTAAAATTCTAAATCTTTTATTTCACCAATCAC
>DATIQT010000021.1:0-17618 GCA_035470525.1 Rickettsiales bacterium | reverse complement strand
CTTAATCACCCTTCGTCGCTCTAAAATTTTATTGTCTCACCGTATTAAGTTATACGCTATCGCAATAAAATTTTAAATCTCCTCGTATATTTTTGCAAAAGCGGTTTATTTAGTGGTTAAGTGAAAGTTGTTTGACTATATTTAATAACGAAATGTATAAGTATACTATTTCTATTAAATACTTTGAAATATCCTTGAATTTTTTGTAGAAATTATTTTTTGAGGAAAAATTTTATTTGGAGGAGGTCTAATATAATTTCAACAAAAACCTAGCAGTCAATGGTAAAAAATACTTGCTTTTATTAGTGAAATCTGTTTTTCTTATATTGATAAAATTATAATATAAGATGTTTTCAAAATTAGAATTTTTTATAGCCTTAAGGTATTTAAAATCAAAAAATAAAGAGAAATTTATTTCAATAACCGCTATTTTCTCTTTTGTTGGTATTGCACTTGGTGTTGCTGCCTTGATTGTTGTTATGTCTGTTATGAATGGTTTTAGGGAAGATTTTACTGATAGAATTTTAGGAATTAACTCGCATATTTCTATATATCCCATTGAAAGAGAATTGGAAAATTATGAAGAAGCAATAAGGATAATTAAAGAAGAAAGTAATGTAAAATTAGTAAATTCAATCATTGAAAATCAAGTAATGGTTATGGCAGATGAAGATACTGCTGGGGTTGTGGTAAAAGGTATTAAAAAAGAAGATTTAATTAAGAAACCAAAAATTTATGATGGGATTTCATCTTATGATTTTGATAATGGTTTTAAAGATAATGGAATTGTATTGGGTCAAAATTTAGCAATAAGATTAAGAGTTGTTGAAGGAGATGAAATTAAATTAATTTCACCAGAAAGTAATTC
This sequence comes from Rickettsiales bacterium, assembly GCA_035470525.1. Classification (GTDB taxonomy): domain Bacteria; phylum Pseudomonadota; class Alphaproteobacteria; order Rickettsiales; family UBA1997; genus CALXSC01. The sequence continues at coordinate 16,750 of DATIQT010000021.1, read as the reverse complement.
AACAATTTTAGGTACTCTACCAAGAATTAAAACATATAAAGTTGTTGGGACATTCTCAAGTGGTATGTATGATTATGATTCAGGAGTGGCTTTTATACCGCTTGATATGGCACAAAAACATTTTAAATATAATAACTCTGTTGGTGGTTTAGAAGTTTATTTAAAAGATGTATCAAAATTGAATGATACATATTATGACATAAATAAGAATTTAAATGATAATGGTTTTCATGTTAGATTAATTGATTGGAAAGAATCAAATTCTGCTTTTATAGAAGCTTTAAATGTTGAGAGAAATGTTATGTTTTTAATTTTAACATTAATAATACTTGTAGCTACATTTAATATTATTTCTAGTTTAACTATGCTAGTAAATGATAAAAATAAACAAATTGCACTTTTAAGAACTATAGGTTTTAGCCAAAAAAGTATAATGCGAATTTTCTTTTTATGTGGATCAATAATTGGTGTTATTGGAACATTGTTGGGAGCTATTATAGGTATTTTATTTGCTACAAATATACAAAATATTAAAGCTTGGTTAGAAAAATTATTTAATGTAGAATTATTTTCACCAACTGTTTATTTTTTAACAGAATTGCCTTCAAAAATTATTCTAAGTGATATAATATTTATTGTTGTTTTATCGTTATTTCTATCGTTTTTATCAACTTTATATCCTTCTTATAAAGCTTCAAAAACGAATCCAGCTGAAATATTAAGATATGAGTAAATCTAGTAAATAGATATACCTAAAAATAATAAGGTTAAAATTGTACAAACAATACCACCAGCGTACAAGCCAGCAATAACATCGTCCATAATTACACCAATAGGACCTTTAACTCTTGTATCAAAATATCCAACAAGACCCGGTTTTAAGATATCAAACAATCTAAAAAATATAATAGGAGCTGTAATTATTATAAGTGTAGTTAGAGTGATTAACAAAGAGTTTGTTGCTAAACTATTACCTAAGTAAATAAAATAATATAATGTTAAACAAGTTGGCATCATATAAGCAATCATTTGCCCAATTACTTCATCAATTACAACTTCGCTAGGATCATCTTTTTTATTTTTTGAAATATAAATATCAACAGACCAAAAACCTATAACAAATAAAAAAATAAGGATTATAAAATAAATCAAAATTAATTCTATAAACGTTTCAATTCCACTCTTTGTTATAATAATATTTAAAATATAAAACAAAGGAAAAGTTAATAAACTCCCCATTGTACCAGGACAGAATTTAATAAAACCAACTCCAAAACATGTTGATATAAAAGTAGCTACTGTAAATTCTTTATCAGTAATTTGTTTGTTAGCTTTTTTTTTCATATAAATTTCCTTTTGAAAACATTTAAAATATTAAATATAAATTCAATTTAGTCAATAAAGAAATATTTTTTTAGTTTTAATTAATTTAAATAACTATAAATAACTATTCATGTAGAAATATGTAAAGTGGTTATATTAAATATAAATTTTATACCTATAAAGTTTTAACTTTATTAAAGATGCTTAACATTTACGAAAATTATAATAAAGTAGAGCGTACTATTATTTATATTACATAAAAGCTTGAAAAATAAATTAATGATTGTATTAATATTATTATTAGTTGTGCTACAATAAAAGTGTAAAGCTATATGTCTTCAGTGATGTTGATTAATTTAATAGTATTTTATTCTTTCTTGATAATTATATTATCATTTGCACTTTTTCTTTTTGCAAAAGCGAGAAAAAATAAAATACACGTTGTTCAAAATAGTAATCCTATTTTTAAAATATTAGAATGTTATTCTATTAATATTGATGAATTTGTTGATTTTATAGATTATTTAGTAAGAAACTTATCTGAAGATTATAAAAGCTTAGAAAAAGAAGCTTTAAGGTATGACTTACTAAATTATTTTGTATTATTTTTAAATGGTAAAACTATTTCAGAAACACAATTAGATAAATATTTCAAAAAACATAAAGGTGGTTTGCCTTTACTTTACATCATAGAGAAAAATTTTGTATTAGACAAAAATAATTCTACCCAAGAAAATATTTTATATAATTTAATAACCAATCAGTTTAATCATTTTTTAAATTTTTCTTCACAAAAAGAATTGGGAGTACAATTTTTTGAATGGGTAGCAGCAGGAAGAGATAATAATATTTGTGAATATTGTAAATCCTTGGATGGTAAAATTTTTTCATGGGCTGAAGGAAATAATGGAAAATATCCTAGTCAAAATAAATGCTCTGGTGTAGGCTTTTGCAGATGTACAGCAAAAGCTGTTGATGTAAACAACAAAAGTGTAAAAATTGTAAGAAATGAAGATGGAAGTTATTCTATAACTTAGACACTGTTATCAAATGTTTATAAAATTTATTTCTTCATATAAGCGAGTTTAAAAAGGTTAAACCTTTGATAACAGTGTCTAAAACAAACCTTTTGTGTCAGCTTTTTCCCATTCATTCAAAAACTCTTGAAAATGTTTCTTTTCTTTGAATTTTTGCAAATATTCTTTTAAATCAACACAACATTTAATAAAATTCTCTTTATTCAAACTACCTGTATGCATTTGAAAGATTAAATATAATAAATATGTATTTGCTACATCAGTTTCGCAATAATCTCTAATTTCTTTAATTTTATCTTTATCATATAAATCCATAACTTGAGAACCATCTGTATCAAGTTTCCCAGGTATTCCTAATATTGAACAAACTTCATTCATTTTACACCTAGCTGATGCACCAAAATCAGAAAAGGCTTCTAGCAAATCACAATGCCAATCTAAAGAATATCTTTGATTGTAATTGTTCCATTTGTCACCACTCTTATATAACCATGAAGCAGGAACATTATATTTCATTGCTCTGTATTTTAATACAGGTAAATCAAATGTTCTACCATTATAACTTACCAATCTCGGTGGATTTTTAGATAAATGACTAAAACAGCCTTTAATTATTTCTTCTTCTGTTGAGGCTTCATTTCCACCAGTTCGTAAATCTTTTATATGATATGTTTCAGTTCCATCTACACAATTTTCAATTTCAGCTTCTAAAAAACTAATAGCTACAACTTTGTGAAATGGTTGTCTTGGAAATGGATTTCCAAATAACTTTAGATGATATTCTTCTAATTCTTTTCTTAATTCTTTTACATCTGTTGTATCAGTTCCTACAAGATTTTTTACAGCATCTGTATCTGGAATTGTTTCTATATCGAAAACAAATAAATTTTTATGCATATTATTTAAATATTATTTATGTATAAACTAAATAAAATATTAAAAAAATCAAGAAAGTATGAAAATTTTTTATTCTATAGTCCCAGATTTTTCTTTTTGTGTTGTGTTTGTAGGCTGAATATCATAAAGATATTTGTTCTAATATTGTTATTCTATTACTGCTTGCATTTTAATATTACAACTTTAATATCTACTTATGACTTATATTAAATATTTCTGAATGAATAAACAGTACAGTGTATTAATTCCCGCTTATAATCCTGATAAAAAGTTAATTGAGTTATTAAAAGAATTACAATCAAATGATATTGAAAAAATTGTGATAGTTAATGATGGAAGCGCAACTGATACTATATTCAAAAAAATAGAAAAAGAAAAAAATCCAAAAGTTGTTATTTTAACACATGAAGTTAACCGTGGAAAAGGAGCAGCTTTAAAAACTGGTTTGAAATATTTGTTATCTGAGGTAAAAAATAGTGTTGGTGTAGTGACTGCTGATGCTGATGGACAACATATTCCTAAAGATATATTTAAGGTTGGAGAAACTTTGCTTAAAAATCCTAAAAAATTTATTTTGGGTTATAGAAGGTTTGGGAAAAAAACACCATTGAGAAGTAGAATAGGAAACAACTTAACAAAATTTTTGTTTCAATACTTAATAAGATTACCTATAAAAGATACTCAAAGTGGATTACGAGGAATACCAAATGCTAAAATACCTGCTTGTTTGGAAATACCTTATAATGATTATGAGTTTGAAACTAAAATGCTTTTAGAAGCTAAAAAAGAATGTTGTCAAATTGTTCAAGTTCCGATTGCTACTGTGTATATAGATGATAATAAAAGTTCGCATTTTAATCCCATAAAAGATTCTGCGAAAATATATTTTATATTGTTTAAATTTATTCTTAGTTCTGCATCTTCGGTGATAGTTGAGTATTTTTGTTTTACATTGTATTACATGATTTTTGGGAATATTTTAGGTAGTCAAATTTTTGCTAGAACAATTTCTGCTACGTTTAATTTCTTGGTTAATAAAGAAAAGGTGTTTAAGTCGAAAGAGTTTATCCTTGTACCTTTATTAAAGTATATATTGTTAGCATTTTCTTTAGGAGCAGGTTCATATTTTATAATTATTTTATTGGTTGATATATTTAATATAAATGTTTTTTTGGCGAAAGTGATTGCTGAAGTCGGATTATTTTTTATAAGTTTTTTTGTGCAAAAACATATAGTGTTCGTTGATAAAAAATAAGGTTTGTTATGAAGAAGAAAAAAATAGATAAAATAGAAAAATTTCCTCTGACAAATACTTTTAAAAATGTTCTGAAATTTGTAAAAAATAAACTTTACAAATTTTTAAAAAATCAAAAAATTTCTAAAAATTTAGTTATAGATTTGATTTGCGGTCTTGTTTTAGTTACTGGCTTGGTTGTGATGTATGGTTGGTATATAGAAAGTAGCGTTTTAGTTCAAGTTTTACCATATTTTGCGCCAATGCAATTTAACACAGCACTTTGTTTTTCTTTATCTGCACTTGGTATATTATCTGTTAATAAATCAAAATTTCTTCTTTCAAACTTTTGTGCTGCTTTGGTTATTACAATATCTTTTATAACGATAATTCAATATATTTTTTCTCTAAATTTTGGACTTGATACTTTGTTTGTTAAACCTCATATTGTGACTAGAACGACACATGTGGGTCGTATGTCTCCCGGAACAGCTTTTTCATTTTTTCTTATAGGACTTGGAATAGTGTTATTTACAAAAAAAATTGTAGTTATGGGGCTAGCTTCCGCTGTTTTAACTTTATCAATTTTGTCATTTATAACATATATAACAAAATATGATGATATATATGGTTTTGGTACATTATTGAGAATGGCAATTCATACTACAACTTCATTCTTTTTGCTTTCAACAGCAATACTTATTGCTAAAACAAAAAAAGGGGAAAGTGGCGAATATTTTGATTTGTGGAATACCTCTCCTATTGTTACCGGAATTGTTTTGTTATCAATAACTTTATTTTCTTGGCATTCATCAAGAGAATATTTAGCTGAAAAAGATTATAAAACTTTTATAAGCTTAACTGAAGATGTAAAAACAGCTATAAAAAATAGATTTTTACTTTATGAACAGAGTTTACTTGGTGGTGTTGGTTTTTTTAATGCGTCTAACGAAGTTACAAGGAAAGAATGGCTTTCATATTCTGAAGAGTTGAATATGAATACAACATTAATAGGAATAAATGGTGTTGGATTTATTGATTACGTCAAAGTTAATCAACCTGACGATTTAACTGAATATTTAATGAAAATGAGAAAAGATGGATTAAAAAATTTTGTAAATCACCCAAAAACAAAATTTGATACTAAGTTTGTAATAAGATATATTGAACCTGAAAATATAAATAAAGCAGCAATAGGTCTTGATATTGGTTTCGAAGCTAATAGAAGAGAAGCAGCTGAAAGAGCAATTGTAACCGGTAAGTCTTCCCTTACAAAAAAAATTGAGCTTGTGCAAGATAATAAAAAAAGTCCCGGATTTTTACTTCTAATCCCTGTATATAAACATAATACAATAAATGAAACACCAAAACAAAGAGAGAAAAATATAGTTGGTTGGGTTTATGCACCATTTATAGGAAATAATTTCTTAAAAGATATTAATAATACTGTTGATAATAAAATCAGTTTGAATGTTTATGATGGTAATGAAGTAAAACCTGAGAATTATATATATAAAGAGTTTAATTTAAAAGATGATAAAAGATTTGAATTTAAAGAGACAATACAGCTTGCACAAACAGAATGGACGCTTCTTTGGAGAACAAATTCTTTGTTTGAAGGAAGTATAAACAGTAATGTTCCTAATGCTATTTTAATTGTTGGTCTTTTATTTACCTTACTTTTTTCAGCACTTTTCCATTTATTGGCAAGATTATATGGTTATGCAGCAAAGAGTTTAGCAGAAAGTGAAGAGAGATTTTCTTTGGCAGTTGAAGGTGCGAGTGATGGAATTTGGGACTGGGAAGATATGTCAAAAAATAAACAATATTGGTCTCCTCAGTTTAAAAAATTGCTTGGTTATAATGTTAAAGAAATAAAAGCAACTCATAAAAATTTTGAAAATTTAATACATCAAGAGGATATAAAAAAATTTGAGGATATTGTACATAATTCAAAAAATATTGGTGAGTCGTTTGGTTTTGAAGCAAGATTAAAACAAAAGTCTGGAGAATATAAATGGTTCTTGATAAGAGGAACATTAACGAAAAATTCTAAGAATGAAGCGAATAGAATGACTGGTTCTATCACTGATATAAGTGATAGAAAAAATGCCGAAGAGAAAGTTAATGAAAAAAACAAGGAGCTCGAATCTTTTATTTATATTGTTTCACATGATTTACGTTCTCCTTTGATAAACCTAAAAGGATTCACAGCAAAAGCGGAAGAATATGTAAAAAATTTGGAATTATTTCTTAAAAAATATACTAAAAAACTTTCTAAAACTGATAATAAAGAAATAGACGAAATATTAGGTAATAAATTACCCAAAGCAGAAAAGTTTATATCTGAATCTGTTGATAGAATGGATAGTATGACACAATCAATTTTATCTCTTTCAAGAACTGGAAGAAAGGAAATGGTGTTTACAAAAATTAATATGAAAGAATTGGCAGAAACTTATAAGCATACAGTGTCTCATCAACTTCATACTAAAAAGGCTACTATGATAATTGGCAATCTTCCAACTATCATAGGGGATAAACAATCAATAGAACAAATATTAGGTAATTTGCTAGATAATGCGATAAAATATTTATCTCCTGAAAGAAAAGGAATTATAAAAATAAGTTGTAAGGAAGATGAGGAATACTATGAATTTTGTGTTGAAGATAACGGTCGTGGTATAGCGGAAGAAGATAAAGATAAGGTGCTTATGCCATTTAGAAGAGCAAGTAATGCTTTAGATGTTAGTGGAGATGGTATGGGTATGCCTCATGTAATGGCTTTAGTGGAAAAACATTTAGGAAAATTTAGGTTTACATCTACTCTTAATAAAGGAAGCAAATTTTATTTTACAATTTCTAAAAAATTAAAGATTACTGATGAGGTAAATAATGAAACAGCAAAATAAACAAAACATAAAAATTATATTGATAGAAGATGATGCGGGTCATGCAGAACTTTTGATTGAGGGATTAAAAGATGTTGGGCTTAAAAATGAAGTTATACATTTTTCAGATGGTGGAAAAGCTATAGAGGAGATTACAAATCCAAAAAGTAAAATATATCCAGCCTATGTTATGATTTTTTTAGATTTAAATTTACCCGGTGTTGATGGTTATACAGTATTAAAAAAATTAAAAGCTGATAAATTTACAAACAAAATACCAATTTCAATACTTACAACAACAGATAATCAAAGTGAAGTTGATAAGTGCTACGAATTGGGTTGTAATATGTATATTACAAAACCTGTTGATTATAAGGACTTTAAAGATGTATTGGAAAAAATATCAACTATTGTTAGTACTATAAAAGTTCCAGAAATAATTAAAGGAAAAAAATGACAAAAGAAAAATTAGTTTTATTAGTTGAGGATGATGAAGCAATTGCTGAATTAATCAAAGAATACATATCAGAAGATGGTATTAAAATTGATTATGCAAATAATGGAAATGAGGCGTTGAAAAAAATATCGGCAAAAAAATATGATGTTATTATATCGGATAATACTTTGCCTGATGTTGATGGAACAAAGGTTATTGAAGAAGGACTAAAGAAAGATAAAGATACAATAACAGTAATAATGACTGGAAGTGAAGATCCTGCAGTAAAAGAAAAGGCTATGAAAGCTGGTGCTAAACATTATGTTGTAAAGGATACTGCTATAACATTTATGCAAAAATTGAAGGATATAATAAAATAATGCCTAATAGTGAATTTGAGAAAAAACTTGAAATAATAAAAGGTAAGTTTGTAAAAAACTTAGTTAATGAACTTCCTGTTATTGAAGATGTCTCATATTTAATTAATGATGGGGAAAATCCAACAAAAGAAAAAATTGAAGAATTAAGAATTAAAGTTCATAAAATTGCAGGTTCTGCAAAAACCTTCGGATTTCCAGAATTAAGCAAATTATCGTTTGATGCTGAAGATTATGTAAATTCGTTTATCAAAGATGAAAAAAAGTATTCCAATAAAGAACTTAAAACAAAACTTGATGCTCTGACTGGTGAAATAAGAAAGGTAATGTCAGAAAACAAAGAAGTAGAAAATATTCAAGACGAAAAACCAACAGAAACGGAAAAAGAAACTTCAGCAAATGCAAAACTAATTCTTGTAATAGATGATGATGAGCTGGTATTCAATCTTATTGAGAGTGCATTTGAAAAGCGAAATGATATTGTATTTAAACATGCAAAAGATGGTACTGAAGGCTTATTAAAAGTAAAAGAAAAAAGACCTGATTTATTATTACTTGATGTAAATATGCCTAAGATGAGTGGATTTGAAGTTTTAGATATATTAAAAAAAGATAATGAAACCAAAAACCTCCAAGTTGTTATGTTAACAAGAAGAGGTGAAGAGGAAAATATCATAAAAGGACTTTCATACGGTGCTGTTGATTATATTCTCAAACCTTTTGATTTAGAGGAGTTGGTTAAAAAAGTTGATACGTTCTTGATGAAGAATGAATTAAAAATATTAATTGCAGATGATGATGAATTAATAGCTGAATTACTTAAGACTAAATTTAATCATAATGGATATTCAGTAATGCTTGCAACAAATGGAAAAGAAGCACTTGATATTATCAAAACTCAAAAACCGAATATTGTTTTATTGGATATAATGATGCCAGTTATAGATGGATTTGCTGTTCTACGAAAAGTAAAAAGCGATGATGAGATTAAAAATATTCCGATTGTTTTTTTAAGTGCAAAAAATCAAGAAGAAAATGTTGTTAATGGTTTAAAAATAGGAGCTTATGATTACATTACAAAGCCTATTAGCGCGGAGGAAGTGTTTACAAGAGTTGAAACAATTTTACAGAGGACAAATGCTAAGTAAGATAAAGTTATTTTTAATTATATTTATTTTTTGTTTCCCGCAAATCTCAAATGCTGCAGTTAAAAAACAACAGTCTTTTGAAGATTTATACAATTTAGGAAAACAACAAGAAAAAGCCGAGAAATATAATGATGCATTAAAAACATTCAATCAGGCATTGGAGTTATCTAAAAACAATACAGATGTAAAACTTGAAATCGCAAGAATACATATTTGGCAACAAAATTACATCAAAGGTGAAAAAGAATTAGATGAAATTTTAAAAAGTAATCCAAATTATCTTGATGCAAAAATATTGAAAGCAAGGTCTTTATATTATAGAGGCGAATTATTACAATCCAAAAAAATGCTTGTTGAAATGAAAAGGAAAAATCCAAACAATGAAGAAATTAAAACATTACTTGAGTATGTTAACAAAGCAATAAAAGACAGAGAAAAAGAAAAATTTAAGGTATCTTTAGGAGGTTCAAGAAGTACATTTGATAGAGCGGAAAAAAGTAATTGGTATACCAAGAATATTCAATTAAATTATTTGCCTACTGAAAATTTAGATTTGCTATTTATGACAGAAAATAATAAAAGAGGTAGTTCTACAAATGAATATTATGAAACCGGTTTAACATATACACAAAAAGAAAATTTTAGTGTTTATGGTTTTGGTGGCGCAACAAATAATCCAACTTTTTTGCCATCATGGAAAGCTAAAGCTGGTATAAAAAAAATAATTTATAACAATAAAAATTTTGTAATAAATGACTTATGGCCATACTTTGATTTTCAATACGATCACTATAAAAATAATATTGTAAAAAAATACGATTTAGGAGCTTCATCAAGAGTAATCAAATACTTCATTTTAGATTATAAGAGAATAATAATTTATGATAACCAGCATGATTTTCTTTATGGTTGGTCTACTAGATTAGATTTAGAAATACCATTTCAAAGTTTACGTTTGTATGCTGGTTTATCAAATTCTCCAGAAACCGATACTGGTATAACAGTAAAAACAGATGCAGTATTTTATGGTTTGTCGTTTGATATAACTAAGTTTATGTCTTTCTACGGAGGATATAGTAGAGAAGACAGAAGAAATAGTTATATAAATCATACCTTTTCAGGAGCAATAATGTTTAAATTCTAATGCTTATATTATCAGATGAAATTATAGATTTATTATGGCAAGCATCATTCATTCTTGCTTATATTTCATTTTTGATTTTAGTAATTTTAGTAATTTTGAGATCACACAAAGATAATAAACAGAAACAAAGATTAATAAGAAAGAAAGAATTAGAAAAGCTAATTATAACTTATATTGAAAGTCCCTTCAAAACTCCAAATTTAAACTTAGTAAAAAACAAAAACGACCTATTAATTATTTCAGAAATTGTAGAAGAAATGTTGCGAAGTTTAAAAGGTGACGTGAAACAAAATATCCTTGTATTTTTAAAAAATTCAGGGGCTTATGACATATTATTAAATAAGCTTAGATATAAAAACAGTGAAGGAAAAATAATTGCTATAAAATTACTAGAAAATTGGAATGATAAAGAAACTTATGAATTAATGGTCAATACACTAAATAATACAAACAGAAACATAAGAATTGCTGCAATGCAAGGATTATCAAGTATGAATGAACCTTCTTCATTTTCAGGATTATTAATGCATATACAAGAAAAAATTAAAGATTACTCCGTTCCTATTTTATTTGATATCTTTATCAAATTTGGAAAATCTATAATTGAGGACTTAGAAAAAATAATATTAGACGAAAAAACAAACTACAAAATTAAAGTTGCCGCATTAAAAACACTTGGCACATTTGAAGATTTAAAAAGTGTGGATTCAATCATATCCATAGGAAGAAGTACTAAAAATTTTGCAATAAATGAAGCAGTATATGAAGCCTTATATCATATAGGTCTTGCTGTACCAAAAGACATAATAGAAAAAGGATTAAAAAGCGAAAATTTCAAAGTCCGAATTTACACAATAAGATTAGCTCAGAATTATGGTGTTGAATTTTTATCCACACTAAAAAGCATGTTAGATGACCAAAATTTTGACGTTGCAAGAAAATCTGCAGAAGCAATATTTACATTAAATAAAGAGCTACTAGCTATTATAAGCAGTGCAAATTCCACTGCAGGTAAGCGAGCAAGTGCTGTTATGAAGGAATTAACAAATTAATTTTTATGCAAGAATATTTTTACAAATTATATAACGATTTTTCAATCATAATGCAAACATCTACAGATTTTTTGAGACATTATGAAGCTGAATACATATACATTTCATATTTCATTTTATTTTTTGGATTATTACAAAACGCAATATACTTAATACAAGTTCCACTCGCCTTCCTTGAAATATTCACAAAGAAAAGATGGTATGATACAAAAGAACATTCTTGGTGGCTATTAACTTCAAAAATCACAGAAAAAATATCAATTATAATTCCCGCTTATAATGAGTCAGTGGGTATAAAAACAAACATATACTCAATATTATCCATAAAATACCCAAACTTTGATGTTATAATTGTAAACGATGGCTCAAAAGACAACACACTAGATATTTTAATAAAAGAATTTGATTTATATAAAACAAACATGGCATACGAAGACGGTACTCCACACCAACCAATCAACACAATTTACAAATCAAACTATTACAACAACATGATTGTAATTGACAAACAAAACGGCGGAAAAGCAGACGCAATCAACGCCGGCATAAATCTTTCTCGTTCGCCTCTATTCTGCGTAGTTGACGCAGATTCAATAATCGAAACAGAATCACTTTTAAAAACCATGCAACCATTCATAGATGACCCAGAAAACCTAATCGCAGTAGGCGGAATGGTTAGAATTGGAAACGGTTGTAAAGTTGTCGACGGGGAAATCAAAGAAATAAATCTACCAAAAAAATTACTACCTCTCTTCCAAACCATAGAATACGTTCGTGCATTTTTCATGGGCAGACTATCGTGGAGCAGACTTGGTGTTTTAACAATCGTTTCCGGTGCATTCGGAGTATTTGACAGAGAAGCTGTACTAAAAGTAAACGGATACAGCACCAACACAATCGGCGAAGATTATGAGTTAATCCTAAAACTCCATCACCATTTTCTACAAAACAAAATCCCATACAAAATAAAATTCGTCCCAGAACCAGTTTGCTGGACCGAAGTCCCAGAAGACCTACACACACTAAAAAAACAAAGAATTCGTTGGCAAGTCGGTGCTTTAGAAGGATTTTTCAAATACTGGAAAATGTTCTTCAACCCCAAATACAAAAAAATCGGCTTAATTGCATTCCCATCAATTTTCATATTTGACGTCATCGGACCCATACTAGAAGTTTTAGGATACATAATGATACCCCTAGGTTTTTTAATGGGAATCATAAACGCAAAAGTTTTACTACTTTTCTTCACCATATTTTTCATCATAGGAGTACTAATAAGCATGCTTTCCCTAATCCTCGAAGAAATCTCCCTCGCACGATTCACAAACGCCAAAGACCTTTTAAAAATAGGACTCATGGCAATTTTCGAAAACTTCGGATACAGACAAATAACAAACTTATGGAGAATAATCGGCTGGAAGAATTTTTTATTAAAAAAGAAAGAATGGGGAAACATGAAAAGAAAAGGCTACGAAAAAGTTTAATTACTTTATGTGTTGTTAGGTTTAATGTTGTAGTGTTTGCGTCCATCCAACACAACCTCACCCGCCAATATTTTCAATCACATTATTCAGTCTATTCTATTGTGGTCTTGAAGTAAAAGACATAACACCACAATAAGGAAAAATTTTATTTGCAGGAGGTCTATTGCATATTAAATCCAACCAAGGAGAGTTGATAAGAACTTATTAAAATTGGTAAATTTATAAATTTAGATGTTTATGTATGTTATACAAATTGTCAAAACTTCTAAAGTCAGATATCTAATAATATTCTCCGCATTGCAAATTAATTCAACTCTCTACTTCTTGAAAATTTTATTTTTTATTAAAAGTATTTTACAAATAAAATTTTGTGTATATGATTAGAGTATTGAAACTAATAATTTAGCATTCTCGTGAAAAACATTGAAAATTATAACCACAAATTGATTGAGAAAAAGTGGCAAAAATTTTGGAAAGATAATAAGACTTTTGAGTTTAAAAAAGATGATAGAAAGTCATATTACGCCTTGTCAATGTTTTTGTATCCGTCTGGGGATATGCATTTGGGACATTTGAAAAATTTTAGTATTTGTGATGTGAATGCTAGGTTTAAGAGGTTGCAGGGGTTTAATGTTTTGCATCCTACTGGGGCTGATGCTTGTGGTTTGCCGGCTGAAAATGCTGCGATAAAGAGGGGGATACACCCTGCGGATTGGACTTATCAAAATTTGGCTAAGATTGTTGAGTCAATGGAAAAATGTGGGTTGTCGCTTGATGATTCTAAGACTTTTGCGACTTGTGATGAGGATTATCAAGGTTTTCAGCAGCAGATTTTTATAGATATGTATAAAAAGGGATTGGTTTATAGAAGGGAAAGTTATGTGAATTGGGATCCTGTGGATAATACGGTTTTGGCAAATGATCAGGTAATTAATGGTAGGGGTTGGAGAAGTGATGCTTTGATTGAGAAGAAGAAAATGACTCAGTGGTTTGTGAAGATTACTAATTATGCTGAAGAGTTGCTACAGGGTATTAAAGGTGGTGCTTTGAATGGTTGGCCTGAAAAGGTTAGGTTGATGCAGGAAAATTGGATTGGAAAAAGTGAAGGTGCTTTGGTTGATTTTAAAATAGTTTCCCCTTCCACCTTGAGGGGAAGCACGAAGGCAACGGGATGCAAGCTTGCTTGCAATCACGAGCCTGTCGTTTGCCAAAGTGCCGAAGCGAATGGAATGAGCGAGAAGGGTCAGGGGTTAGGGGTAGAACATCTTTACTCTGAAAAAACTTTGGAACAAGCTAAAAAATTAAGACAAGAATCAAATTTGCCAGAAAAAATTTTATGGGAATTTTTAAGAAATAACCAATTAAATGGATTAAAATTTAAAAGACAACAACCTATTGATAAATATATTGTTGATTTTGCTTGTTTAAGTAAAAAAGTAATTATTGAAATTGATGGAAAGGTTCATGAGATTTTTAATAAAGAAAAAGATGAATTAAGAGAAGAAGCTTTAAGAAAACTAGGTTATAGAATAATTAGATTTAAAGCTAGTGAAGTGGTTAATGATACTTTTGGAGTATTAGATAAAATTAGTGAGTTTGTAAATAAACCCCTAACCCATGCCCCTTCCCCTCAAGGGGGAAAGGGGGAGATTGTAGTTTATACAACTCGTCCGGATACTATTTTTGGTGCAAGTTTTATTGGTTTATCTGCTGATCATCCTATCACTTTGGAATTAGCTAAAAATAATAAGGAAATTGCTGATTTTATTGAAGAATGTAAGCGAACTACGGTTGATGAGAAGACTATTGAAACTATGGAAAAGAAAGGTGTGTTTACTGGGCTTTATGTAGAACATCCGTTTGATAATAATTGGAAATTGCCGGTTTGGATTGCTAATTTTATTTTGATGGATTATGGAACAGGTGCGATTTTTGCTTGTCCTGCGCATGATGGTAGGGATTTTGAGTTTGCTAAAAAGTATGATTTGCCGATTAAACAGGTTGTTGAGCCAGTTGATAACTCAAAAATAGAACTGCCTTATGAAGAAGAAGGTGTTGCTATAAATTCTTGCTTTTTGAATGGTTTATCTACTAAAGAAGCTAAATCAAAAGCTATTGAAAAAATTGAAGCTTTAAGAATTGGAGAAAGAAAAATCAATTACAGATTGAGAGATTGGTGTATTTCAAGGCAAAGATATTGGGGTTGTCCTATTCCAATGGTTCATTGTGATAAATGTGGTGTAGTGCCTGCGACTGATTTGCCTGTTAAATTGCCTAGAGATGTTGTGTTTGATGGAAAAGGAAGCCCTTTAGCTAATCACCCAACTTGGAAAAATACAGTTTGTCCTATTTGTGGTGAGCCTGCGGTTAGGGAAACTGATACTATGGATACGTTTATGGATTCTTCTTGGTATTTTATGAGGTTTGTGGATTTGGATAAAAATAGACCAATAAATACTGAATTATGTAATGAGTTGTTGCCGATAGATCAGTATACTGGTGGTATAGAGCATGCTACAGGGCACTTAATTTTTGCAAGATTTTTGACAAAAGTTATGAGTGATATGGGCTATTTAAGTAAATCAATTAGAGAACCGGCAAAGAGACTATTCAATCAAGGTATGTTGTGTCATAAAGCTTATAAGAATAAGAAAGGGGAATGGCAGTATCCTTGGGATATTAAAGAAGAAAATGGAAAATATTTTAATATAAACACTAATGAGGAAGTTTTCTGCGAAGGTGTAATTAAAATGAGTAAATCAAAATGCAATGTTATAAATATCAGTGGAGTATTGGAAGATTACGGTGCTGATGCTTGTAGACTTTGTGTTTTATCTGATACACCTGCTGAAAAAGAATCAGAATGGACTGCGGAGAGTGTTGAAGGTTGTTTGAAGTATATAAATAGAATATGGAAAATCGTTGTTGGGTTTGTTGAGGAGAATGATATTGAAAAATTAAAGTCAATAAAGCCAAACATTGTTAATGATTTATTAAAAGAACAACATAAAGCTATTAAAGACATAACAGCACATCTTGAAGTTCTTGAATTTAATAAAGCTATTGCAAGATTGAGAGAATTTTCTAATACTATTGAAAAATTTAATCCAAATAATGATGAAGAAAAGGCTGTTAAGTTTGATGCGATAGTAAGTTTTGTGAGAATGATTGGTCCATTTACTCCGCATATTAGCGAAGAGTTAAATCAAATGTTACATTTTGAGCAGACACTTGATAAGAAAGGTTGGCCGCAATATAAAGAAGCTTTAACTATTGATAGTGAAATAACTATTGCTATTCAAGTTAATGGAAAGCTTAGAGGAGAAATAAAAGTTTCTAAAGATGCTGGTAAGGAAGAGATTGAAAAGCTTGCTATGAATGAACAGAATGTTACTCGTCATTTGGAAGGTGCTGTGATTAAGAAAGTAATTGTTGTGCCTAGTAGGTTGGTTAACTTTGTAATATAATTATCTGCATTATCGTGATTGACAAATTGAGGACAAATAAAGAGGAGATTATTAAGAGTATGAGAAAATATTTATCCTTCAAAGAAAATTTCACATTCTAAAATCCACAATAAAACAAGGCACTTTATCTCTAAAGTGCCTTTTGGGAAATATAAAATAAATAACGCCTCAATTTTTACCACCCAACCTTCAACTCAACTTCATCTCCACCCCACTTTCCAATCGCAAACAAATCGTACGCCCCCGACACGATCTCAACC
>DATIQT010000020.1:0-3579 GCA_035470525.1 Rickettsiales bacterium | reverse complement strand
TGCATTATGGAAGGCGGTTATTTTACAAGCACTTGTTGATTTACAAAGTAATTCAAAGAAAAAGATAGCTAATACCTATAGAATAAAAGCATTAATGTGGTTTAATTTGAAAAATGAGAACTTTATAAAAATTTGTAATTTGGCGGATCTTGATCCAAAATATGTATCTCAAAAAGCAAAAAAAGTAAAAGAAAATAATAAATTTTTTAATTAGGTTATTGTTTTTATTATTTGATAGTTTTAATATTTGGACATATTAAAATATGTTATTGTGAAATGGTACTTTTTTCAGGGGATTTAAATATAATACAAGACTCTATTAGAAAGGTTAGTGATAAAATTGCTAGAGATTATACAGAATTAGAAATACTTCAAAATTCCCAAAAGGGAAATATTCAATTTGTTGATATGGCAATTGATTTTGTTAAAAGAAAACTTTTTGAATATTTTACATCAAAAAAACCATCATATGATGTTACATTCTTAGGAGAAAATGTAAATAATGATAAATTAAAATCAGAATTTAGATATTTAATTAGTCCTTTATGCGGTAAAATAAATTTAATGCATGCTGTACCTTATTTTTCAATATCTGTTGCTTTACTTAAAAAAAATGCCGAGGGACAATTTAAAACTATTTGTGGGGTTATTGATAATCCGATAACACAAGAAACGTTTGTTGTGGAAGAGGGAAAAGGTGCTTATGTTAACTCAAGAAGAATTAGAGTTTCTTCCAGAAGCAATTTGAATGATGCATTGGTAGCAATAAAAAATATCGATAATAAAGACTTTATAATTAATTGTGTTAAAAAATATAATAATTTAATAATGACAAATTGTGAAGTTCTGAATATTTGTAATGTTGCTAATGGCAAGTATGATGCTACTATTTTGGATAAGCAAAATATATATCAAGACTTATCATTATTATTAGTGAAAGAGGCTGGCGGTTTAATTAAAAAATTAGAAACCGGTGAATTGATAGTTTCTAATGATTTATTGCATACACAGTTTTAGACAAAAAAGGATAATATGATAAATAAAAAAATTAATGTTCATTTTATTGGAATAAATGGTTGTGGAATTTCTGGGGTTGCTTGTATAGCAAAAAGTAGAGGCTTTGAAGTATCTGGTTGTGATATAGGCGAAAGTAGTAATTATAGTGCTCAGTTAACTGAAAATAATATACAAACTTTTGTAGGACATCATGCGGAACATTTAAAAAACATTGATGTAGTAGTCGTAAGTCCAGCTTTATTATATAAAGACAAATATAAAGAAATAGAAGAAACTAAAGTAGCTATGGAAAGTAGGAAAACTATAAAATGGCAAAGGTTTCTTGGTGAATATATAATGAATAGGCAAAATATAGTTGCTGTTGCTGCCACTCATGGTAAAACAACTATTACATCATTAGTAGGGTTAATGCTAGAAAGAGGTGGTTTTGACCCAACTGTATTTGTTGGTGGTGTAGTTAAAGAATGGAATAAAACTTACAGAGTTGGAGAATCAAATTATTATGTTTGTGAAGGTGATGAGTATGATGGAAATTTTTTAAATTATTTCCCCAAATATGTTATTTTAAACAATATAGAAATGGAACACCCTGAAAGATTTGCAAATTATGAAGAATATGAAAATAATTTTAAAAATTTTTTAGAAACAGTTCAAGAAAATGGAAAAATTGTATTTTATTATGATGATGAAAATGTTTATAATCTAATCACTTCAATGTTAGATACTTTTAGAAAAAAGAATATTAAGCTTGTTGGTTATACATTCAATACTAGATTAAAAAAAGTTTTAAGTGATATAAAATTAGTAAAAGTAAAAAAAGGTAAAAATAAAGTCGTTATAAATGATGAAACAATTGAATATGGAATATTAGGTGGTCATAATACAAAAAATATTTCAGTTGCCTCAATTCTAGCTATGGAAATGGGTGTAAAAATCCAAGCAATTAAAGATATAGCTAAAAGCTTTACAGGTAGCAAAAGAAGAATGGATTTAATATTTTCAGATAACAGGATAAAGTTATATGATGATTATGCTCATCACCACACACAAATTATGTGTACTTTGACAGCATTAAAAGAAAATTTAGACAAAAAAGAAGAATTAATCGCTATTTTAGAACCACATTTAATATCTAGAATTAAAGATAATACAGAAGAATACAAAAAGGCATTACTTTTATCAAATTATCCTATTGTTACAAAAGTTTTTAAATCTAGAGAGAGTTTTATGAAAGATATAGATATTAAAAAACTTTTAGATGACGACAAAATAATGTATATAGAAGATTTTGAAAAAGTAGTTGAAAAAGTAAAAGAAATAATATCAAAAAATCCTGAAAAAAAATTCTCAATTATAATAATGGGCGCTGGAAATTCTTACAAAATTGCTACATCTTTAAAAGAATTATTTTTAAATATATAATATAAAAATTATTTTGTACAAAAATATTTTTGCATTAGGTCTGATAATTATATAATTATGTTGTTGAACAATTATCTAACTATATAAAGTAATAATTATCTGAATTCAATATCTTTTTTACTTGTTTTTTTTATTAGACATCCTGCAAATATAACCCTTAACATTTCAATATCTCCCAATATTTATTTAGTATAAATAAATATTGGGAGATATTTTTAAATAATGTCAAAATGGGACTATACAAAGAATTTAAAAGCTGAAGATTTTAGAAGATTAACTGGTGTTAAAAGGGAAACTTTTGATGTAATGTTGTTAAAGTTACAGGAAGCACAACAAAAAAAGAAGAAACAAACGGGAAAGCATTTTATAAAATTATCAATAGAAGATAAATTACTGTTGGAATTAGAATATTTAAGAGAGAACAGAACATTCTACCATATAGCAGGAAGTTATGGAGTAAATGAAACAACAGCAATAAGAGCTAGTCATTGGGTTGAGAATATTTTATCAAAATGTGATGAATTTAAACTGCCAAGTAAAAGAAAAATACTTGAGAGTGATATGGAATATGAAGTATTTGTAATTGATGCTACTGAAACAACAATAGAAAGACCAACAACAAAAAATAAGAGACAAACTAAAAGACTTAAAAAAAATGAAGAATAGATATAGAAAACAAAGAGAATATTATTCTGGAAAGAAAAAGAGACATACTATTAAAACACAAATAGTTATAAATAAGAAATCAAAACAAATAGTCTGTACTGACTTTGCAGAAGGTAAAAGACATGATTTTAAATTGTTTAAGGATAGTAGAATACCATTTAAATCAACACAAACAATTCTTGTAGATAGTGGTTATACTGGAATACTTAAATTATTTCCTAATGCTTTAATACCAAAAAAGAACACTAAAAAACATAAGCTTACAGATGAAGAAAAATCTAAAAATACAATTATATCAAAACAAAGAATAATTGTTGAAAATGTTATAGGAGATTTAAAGAAGTTTAGAATAATAGCAGATAAATATAGGTGCAGAAGAAAGAGATTTGGATTAAGGTTTAATTTAATATCTGGGATTTATAATTTTGAATTGATTTGTGATAAATAAGGATGGATATTTGCAGGAGGTCTATT
>DATIQT010000019.1:0-1848 GCA_035470525.1 Rickettsiales bacterium | reverse complement strand
ATTAAAATGCCAACTTGGAATACTAATGGTGCTACATTTCATGGACAGTTCTCTGCTGGAAGTTTCAGAATAAATCTATGGAGTTATAACTCAAAGTTTGAAGTTCCTACAGGTTATGGTTATGCAAATGAGGGAACACTTCAACCATTTATTCCAAATGGAACAGCTTTATTACTTCCAGAAGATGTAAGGTTTGATCTTGTATATGCTGGAATAGATAATTCAGCGACTATGATACATAATGGAAGTATTGGAGATATTAATGCTTTAACCATGATCAAAACAAAACAATTACCATATGCTTACTGGTCTTTATTATCGGTAGGAACAACAGCATTTGTTTATGGTGTTAAGAGTAGACCATTGTTTATTCCGACAAATAATGATTGCTTTGTGATTAGTTATAATTTGGTTTAATAATGACAGGTTTTGATTTACTAAAACGAGACAAAGGATTGCTATTCAGAAACAATCCTTTTTCTGTAACTTGTATCCTTTCAAATGGAACAGAGATTCAAGGTAAAAATTCTTTACTTGATTCCACAGATTTAAACTACGACCCAACAGATATTCTAAAGTGCATAGGCAATTATATTGGCATTCAATTAAATACTGAAAATAAGACTTCAATAATAAATGATAGTAGCGAAGCAACACTTAATATTGATGATGTAAAAATAGGTAGACCTCAAGCTGGTTGGACAATATCATTTGTTCCACAGAATACTCAAGAAACAGACACCAACACAGACATGATAAATTTTAAAATAGACTATGTCATGGAAGATAGAACAATTGGAGTTTATAAATTAAGTTTGAGTTTGTTAAAAGATAGTTTAGACACAGAAACTATTTCACAAACAATTAGAACTAATGGTGGAATTTAATAAATAAAGTATTATATACTTTTTTCTTGATTAATTTAAAGAAATAGCTAATTTCAATGCTGATATTGAATTGAAAAACTTTATGAAAATAAAAAAAATATTTAAGAATATAGAAAAAATTAGCAAGCATCCCATAAAGCAACTGATAAGTATGTTTAAAAACATTATATATGTTAAAGGAAATAACAATGCTCTTATTATAGCTGGCAAGAAAATAAAATTTTATCAATTTGTACAAACTAAAATTAAAGGGAATAATAATATTGTTGAATTTTGTGGAAGTGTATCACGAATCAAAAATGTTTTTATTTTAATAGAAGGTAATAATAATCATATAAAAATTGGAGAGACAAATGGTAGCATTCATGATTTATATGTGAATATGAAAGGAAATGATAATTCATTAAATATTGGAAAAAATTTTTCTTGTGGTAAAACTACTTTTACAATTTATAATGGTTCAAATACTAATATTGGTAATAATTGCACATTAGCTTCTGAAATTTCAATATGGACTACTGATGGTCATTACATCTATGATAAAGATAATAGCATAATGAATCTTGAAAAAGATGTTAATATTGGAAATCATGTTTGGATTTGCGATAATTGTACCATTCTAAAAGGGTCTTGTATTGATGATAATTGTGTTTTGGGAAATTCTTCTATTTTAACCAAAAATTATAAAGATAATCAAAATTGTGTTATCGTTGGTAGCCCTGCAAAAATTATAAAAAATGAAATTAATTGGGGTTGCTAATAATTCTCAAATTTTCTTAAAAAAAATTAATACATTAATTTAAAACTCATGATATTCACTGATTTAATTCAAAACTTTTACTTCAAAATAGTAAAAGACAAAATTGCTACATTCATTGCAAATGAACGAGATAATCAATTACAATTAGCCAGAAATAAAGGTTATACTGAAGCTAGAATAAAGAATGAAATAGACTTTACA
>DATIQT010000018.1:0-6324 GCA_035470525.1 Rickettsiales bacterium | reverse complement strand
TTATCATTCTTTACGGATTGTAAAATCGCACTCTCCGCCCTGTCATTCCCGCGAAAGCGGGAATCAAAGCAATGGTGTAATAAAATTAAATATTTAAAAAAAATAAATTTTAATGGGACAGTAGTGCGCGAGGAACGAGCGGTTGGAAACAAGCATTTGAAGTAGAAATTAGAATTTTAAGGAAAATTATTTAAAATTATAATTTGATTTACTATAAGTATTGAAATTGTTCAAATTTTATTTGCAGTAGGTCTAATATATTATCCCACTTCACTTCCCTTTTTTAATTAATTAAGCAGGAAAAGGTTAACTCTTCCTGCAAAAATTTTGAATAATTAGTAATGAATTAAATTTGTTAGACCTAATACATAAATAATTTTCTATAAAAAGATTTATTTAATAGATCTAATAAAAAAACTTATTCATAAATTTTTTTAACTCTAATTGTATGAGGTACCATAAAGAATATTTCTTCCTCTGGAATATCCATAGCTTTTTCAAATCTAGAAGTAAAAGCACCTTTTTCATTATCTATTATAATAAGTTTATCACCAACTTTTACTTTATCTTTATATTCAATAGGTATTCTTACAGAATTTTGATCCATAGAAACTCTTTTGCAGAATTTACATTCAACCAATTTTCCATCAACTTCTACAAACATATTAACATCATATTTACCCATCTTTCTATCAATACCATCTGTATAACCGACAGGGAATGTAGCTATAATTTCGCCTTTCTTTACAGGATCTGCAGCACCATAACCATAATAACCATCTTCTTCAATTTCTCTAATTTCAAGAATAGTAGATATAAATTTCTTTATTTTTCCGGTATTTTTATCTATTAAAGCAATTGTTCTAGGTTCAAGATCTCTTTCTTCCCAATCTTTTTCTTTAACTTTTTCAACATTACTAATTAAGTCTAATTCATATTCTTCAGGAGAAAATTTATAATGTTCAGGAATTTTTGAAAGTATTTCTTCAGGAACAGTAGCGTTCATTAAAGAGAATACATAAGCATCTAAAACATCATTTCCATTATATCCAGTTAATAAAGCCATTTTACCAGCAAATCTATTAGCATCATCTACTTTAAAAATTGTTTTATCCATCTCAACAGATTTTGCATAAATTTTTTCTCCATCAACTAATACATAGCCATTATCTTTATATGCGGTAGCCATACCGTGTTTAATTCCAAACTTTATATAAACTTCTTTATCAC
This sequence comes from Rickettsiales bacterium, assembly GCA_035470525.1. Lineage (GTDB taxonomy): Bacteria > Pseudomonadota > Alphaproteobacteria > Rickettsiales > UBA1997 > CALXSC01. Next base: position 5,094 of record DATIQT010000018.1, on the reverse strand, counting down.
TCTTTTTAAATAAAGGAGCCATTAAAGTTAAAGCTGTTTTTAATTCACATTCAGCACTATCTGATTTTTCAATTTCTGTAGATGGAAAACCACAGTATAAACTTACACCTGGTCTTGATGTTTCTAGGGATTTTTCTGGATGTCTTAATAACATAACACTTGCAAAAATACCTCTGTTAATATTTGGAAATTTAGAAGCTATTTCTAAAAATTTATTATATTCTGGTTCTGTAAATTTTTTTCCTTTTTCAGTTCCAAAAGTATATTGACAAGCCATATGTCCCATAACTGTAACAATATTCAATTTATTTGCCTTATCTGAAACAAATTTTTGAACATAATCAATATCTGTACTTTGAAAGCCACTTCTATTTAAAGCTAAATTAAAGTCTAGAACTACATCTAAAACTTCATTTTTAGATTTTGCATAGTTAGACCAAGTTTCCATTTGTTCAATGCTATTTAAAACTGGAGTAATTTTATTATTATAATAAAATTTTTCTTGTCCTTTCATTGGTCCAGTTATGCAAAAAATATTTTTAACTTTATCTCCAAAATTTTTTCTTAATTGTATTCCTTCTTCCAAAAGATATACATAATAATCTTTTTGAGGTTTTTCCATATTTAATAATTGAGCTACAGTTTGCAATTGTCCCATACCATTAGCATTACCCTTTAAAACAGGAATACATAATTCTCCTTGTTTAGAAATTCTTTTATATTCTTTAAAATTGTTTTCAATATCTTTATAATTGATTCTAAGTAAAATTTTTTGATTTTTCATTATCTCTCCCAAAATAATAATTTAATAAATAAATAACTATTAAAAGATAAATAAATTTTTTTCTCAAAGTCAATAGTTTTATAAGAAAATATTAAGAATAGACCTGTTACATAAATAATTTACGATCTTTCAATAAGTATGAGTGTTTTATATGATAAATTTAGAGACTGTTATAAAAGGTTTAACCTTTTTAAACTCGCTTATACGAAAAAATACAAGGAATAAATTTTATTGCGACGGTGTATATTATACATTTAGCAATAAAATTTAATAGACCTCCTGCGAAATAAATTTTTCTTCAAAAAATTATTTATGCAAAAAAAGACGAGTTTTTTAAAAAATTTATTTCGCAGGAGGTCTATTAAATATGTTTATTAAAGAGACTTTACAAAGTCTATAACAATTCCATTTGAGATTTATAAACTCATTCTTAATTAAGTAAATTTAATTATAGAATAATGTTAATACTTAAAAAATTATTACCAGAAAAATTTATATTAATTCTTGACTATTCTAAAAAATAAAGTACAATTTTGTCATGAAAATTTTAATTTTATTTTATGGATAGTTTAACAATTATAGCAACAGTATCAATTATTTCAGCTACTTTTTCAATTAGTATAGGTTCAATAGGCGGAACATTTGGAGAGGCTGGTATAGCAAGAGAAGCAGTTCATTCAATCACTCAACAACCTGATGAGTCAGCCAATATTACTAAAGTTTTGTTTATGAGTATGGCGATGGTTGAATCATGTGTAATTTACTGTTTAGTTATTTCAATGATTTTAATATTTGCAAATCCATTTTGGAGTGCAATGTTGGCAAGAATCAACTAATGAAAAAATTATGGAATTATTTACAATAATTGCCCAATTAGTCAATTTTGTTATTTTAATTTTTATTTTAAATAAATTTCTTTATAAACCAGTTTTGTTAACTCTTGAAAAAAGAAGAAATGATATCAAAAAGAAAATAGAAGAAACAGAAAGAAAATTAAGTGAAAGCGAACAACTCAAAGAAGAATATTTAAATAAATTAAATAATCTTATGCAGGAAAATGAAGATCTTAAGCATAAAGCTTTACAGGATATTAAAAAGTTTAAAGAACTTGAAATACAAAAAGCAAAAGATGATGTCGCTGCTAGAAAAAATAAATTCACTGAATATTTAGATTTTGAGGAAAAAAGTTTAATTGAAAATTTTAACGAAAAATTTGGAAAATTATTTGTAAGTTATTCAAATATGCTTCTTAAAAATATAGCTAATAGTGATTTGGAAAAAGAAGTTTTAAATAAATTTATTGAAAAGATTAAATTATTAAATTTACAGAAAATTGATGAAATTAACTCTTTAAGATCCGATACTGTTTTAATTTTATCTAATAATAAATTAACATCAGAACAACAAGAAATTATAAAAGAAACATTGCAACATAAAAAAATTAAGTTTTCTAATATTAATTTTGAGGTTGATGCAAATTTAATTTTAGGTATACAAATGAAAGTAAAAAGTTATGTTTTGTCTTGGGACGTAAGAGAATTAAGTAGTGATTTTTTAAATAGTATTGGTAAGGAATAGGTAATCCGATGGTAGAAAATAATAAAAATTTATCTAATGAAGTTCAAAAAAGTATATTAAATGATATTAATAACTTGGATTTCAAACTTGTAGAAAAAGAAGTTGGTGTTGTATCTCATGTAGAAGATTCCATAATTCTTGTTAAAGGATTGACAAAAGTAGGGTTTGATGAAGCTGTAATAATTGCAGATAAATTTTTAGGTTTTGTTGCGGTTATGGAGGGTGATTTAATAAAAGTAGTTTTATTAGATAAAACTGTAGAAATTAAAGTTGGTGATGAAGTTAAAAGAACTAAAAAATATTTAGAAGTTCCAGTTGGAGAAGCATTGATGGGTAGAGTTATTGATGGTATAGGTAGACCTGTTGATGGATTGGGAAGTATAAATTGTAAAGAATATCTACCAGCAGAAAGACCATCTAAGGGAATTTTAGATAGGCAATCAGTTGATACACCGCTTGAAACTGGTATAAAGGTTGTTGATTGTTTAATACCAATAGGAAGAGGACAAAGAGAACTTATTCTTGGAGATAGACAAACCGGAAAAACTTCTATCGCTATTGACGCGATTTTACATCAAAAAGGTAAAGATGTAATTTGTATTTATTGTGCTATAGGACAAAGAGATGCAACAGTTAGAAATGTTATATATACATTACAAGAACATGATGCGATGGATTATACTATTGTTGTTGATGCAAATGCGACAAGTATGCCTGGTATACAATATATAGCTCCTTTTAGTGCTACATCTATAGCAGAATATTTTTGTGAAAAAGGAAAAGCTGTTTTGATAGTTTATGATGATTTGTCAAAACATGCGAAAACTTATAGAGAAATTTCTTTATTACTTGAAAAATCTCCCGGCAGAGAAGCTTATCCAGGTGATGTATTTTATCTACACTCAAGACTTTTGGAAAGAAGTATTAATTTAAAGAAAGAGTTGGGCGGTGGTTCAATTACTAGTTTGCCAGTTATTGAAACAGAAGGTGAAAATATTTCAGCCTATATTCCTACAAATGTTATTTCAATTACAGATGGTCAATTATATCTTTCTCCATCAAATTATCAAAAAGGAATACTCCCTGCAATAGATGTTGGAAAGTCAGTATCAAGAGTTGGTAGTAAAGCCCAGTTGAAAGCATTTAAACAAGTTGCTGGTAGAATAGGTATAGAATTTTCACAATTTGAAGAACTTGAGATGTTTTCAAAATTTGCTACAAAACTTGATGACCAAACTCAAAAGACTATAAATAAAGGTAAATTGATTAGAGAAATATTAAAACAAAATAAATCTGAAACTGTTTCTGTTGAAGGACAGGTTGCGATTTTGATATGTTTAAATAGAGATGCTTTCAATGATATAGCTTTGGAAAAAATCGCTTCTGTTGAAAAAGAAGTTGTTAATTTAATGAAAGAGAAATTTCCAGATTTGGTTAATACTATTAGAAAAAATGAAAAATTATCTGATGTGCAAATTAATACTTTCTTAGAAAGCGCGAAAGAAATTGTAGAAAAATACAAAAATAAATAATTATGGAAACATTAGACAGCCTTAAAAAAACATTAAATACATCAAAAAGTATAAAACAAGTAGTTAGTACTATGAAGGCTTTGTCTGCTGCTAATATAAAAAAATATGATAAAATAGTAAAAACTCTGTATGCTTATAGAACAAATGTAGAGCTTGGTATTCAAGCGATGATGATGTATGGAGAAGATTTAAAAATATCAGAAATAAAATATGTTAAAAAAACCGGAGATAAAAATTTATTGATAGTTTTTGGTTCTAATCAAGGTTTATGTGGTAGATTTAACGACAAAATGAAAAATTTTATTGTTGAAGATGTGAATAACGATGATAGTCAAGTTATTGTTATTGGGGAAAGATTGTTAAATCTAATGGGGGCAACAAAATTAAATATAGTAAAATCTGTTTATTTACCAAACTCAATAGAAAATGCTTCTAGTATGATTTATGAATTACTACAAATCATTGAAAATAAATTAAAAAATAATGAAATAGACAATGTATTTTTGTATTATACTTCAAGTGATGATACAACAAATGGAACTCCTACGAAAACTAGATTGATTCCTATTGATAGAAAATTATTGGAAAATGCAAAAAATAAAGTTTGGCCTACAAATAAAATACCTTATTGGCAAATAAATAATAATGTTTTGATTTCAGATTTATTAAAACAATATATATTTGTTATTTTAAATAATGCATTGGCAAATTCAATAACAAGTGAACAAAAAAATAGATTAATTACATTACAAAGTGCAGAAACAAATATAAATGAATTAATTAGAAATAAGACTTTAGAATATAATCAAAAACGACAGAGTACAATTACAGCTGAGCTATTAGATGTTGTTACTGGATATCAAGTATCTAAAAAAAGAAAAAAAAGCTAAAAATTTAGCTTAAATACAAGAATCTAATTTTGTTTAATCGTAAAGCATTTCACAAAAACATTGCAACTTTTTAGTGACACTGTTATCAAAGGTTTAACCTTTTTAAACTCACTTATACGAAGAAATACAATAGACATCCTGCAAATAAAATTTGAACAATTTCAATACTTATAGTCAAACAACTTTCACTTAACCACCAACTAAACCTAACTTTTACCTTAATCACCCTTCGTCTCTCTAAAATTTTATTGTCTCACCGTATTAAGTTATACGCTATCGCAATAAAATTTTAAATCTCCTCGTATATTTC
>DATIQT010000017.1:0-5152 GCA_035470525.1 Rickettsiales bacterium | reverse complement strand
TGATACAATAGGTGCTGAAGGTATTTTGAAATTAATGCAAGATCAAGTTAATAGAAAAGCTAGGTTTTGTAGTTGTACGACATATGTTGATGAAAAAGGCGAATTATTTCAATTTGAAAATGATTTTGATGAAAACAAATTCGGAACTATTGCTGAAAAAAAATCTGAAGTTGCATGTCCAAATGCTTGGTCTGATTTGTGGTTTATATATAAACCTTTTGGTTCTAGCAAAGTGCTTGCTGAATTGTCTGATAAAGAATTATCTTCAACTTTTGCTAATGATAAAGATAGTTTTGAAAATTTTGTTTCATGGTTTAAAGAATTTTTAAATAAAAAACCAAAAACTAGAATTTGGACTATTGAAGGATTAGATGGCGTTGGTAAAAGTACATTATGTAGGAGATTTGAGGAACATGGATTTTTATATGAGCATGAATCATTTGATCCAATAATTGATTCTGCAGATATTGAACACTTTTATTTAAAAAAATATACAAATAAAACTAGTGATATTGTATATGATAGATCTTTTATGTCAGAATATGCATATGGTTTAGCATTAAGGGGACATACACGTGTTTCAGAAGAATTTGTTCATTCATTAATTGAAAAAGCCAAAACTGTTTCTGATCTTCATTTTACATACTTATATACTGATAAAGAATCATTACTTGAAAGAAGAAAGCATATTAAAGAAGATTTTCAAATGTTACTTCGTAATTATAATAAAATAATGGAAACATTTGCTAAAATAGTTTCAATTCTTGAAAGAGATGGTTGCGATATTCAAGTATTTAATACCAAAGCTTTAGGAGAACAAGTTGTATTTTTACAAACAATTCGTCAAAATTATTTTGATATATTGTATTGTGGAAATTTGTCATGCGATTCAATTGTTACGGTAGATGGAAAAATGGTTGAACGAAAATTTGGTGGCAGCGCCTTAAATTCAGCTATTACATCAAGATTTGCTGCTGATGATTTAAAAATAGCTATTTATTCCGCTATTGGTAGTGACTATGATAGTGAGGTATTTGAAAGATATGGAATAAATAAAAAGTATATTGCATATTATAGTGGTTTACCATCATTAAGCTTTTTTATAGGTGAAGATTTTTGTAAAAGAAAAAGTGATTATCTAGAATATCAGAGTGCTGGTGATGTAGCGACATTTGTTAATCATTTACATGTGTCTTGTAGAGTTGGTGTTCCAAATCCTTTAAATACAATAAAAAGTTTTAAATTTAAAACTTTTTCCATTGATTTAATGAAATATGCAATAGATAAAAAGTTTTCTGAAATTATTGAAATATTAGATAAGAAACCATTATTTGTTTTTTGTAATCAAGAAGAGTACAATATGCTATCTGAAAAATTAAGTTCCGATTCAAGTTTAAAATTTAAAGATAGTATGTTTGTTGTTACTGAAAAAAATTATGTAAAAATTTTAAAAGATGGAAAAATTTTAGAAAATATTGATCAGTCAGTCTTGCCAACACCTAATATTGTTAGCACAGTTGGTGCTGGTGACAGCTTTATAGGTGGTTTTATATCAGAATTTGCAAAAAGAAAGAATTTAGTTGATTGTATTATAAATGGAATAGCAATTGCTCGTACATCAGTTAGTGATGTTGGTGTTGAACATGTATATTCAAAAAAAGCCATGATAGCTGAAACTAAAAAAATATTATATAAACAAATAAAACATTTGGAGACAATATTATGAAAAATATAATTCTTGATTGCTACACTGACGAACCATCAGGTTATGGTGTAAGACCATTTATTGGAACTCATCAAATTCATTTAGCTCAAGCATTAACTTATATCGGTGAAAAGTATGATTATATAACAATAGATGATATAAGGTATAATAATGATAAATTATGCAATAATTCAGATTTAATTAACAAGCATAATAGCGGTAATAGTCAGAAACTAATAAATAATGTAACAAACAATAAAGATATTGCATTACAATTAATAAATGATGCTGATATTATTTATTTAGTTATGGGATGCTTTGTTGAATATGAATACTTTTCATCAAAACCGCCAAAATCTGATGAAGTTTATGAGTATTTAAAAAATTCAAAAGCTAAAAAAATATTATTTTATGTATTGGGTGGTGAAGACTTCAAGCAAGGTAATTTTAAATCTTCAAAATTACATAATATTATACATGATATTTGCTTTGGTAATACATATAGATATGTATTAAATGATTTTAAAGATAGTAATGATAATCTTTTAGAGCCAAATTATAATCTTCTTGAAAAAATTTCTCATTCATATCCATATTTAATTGAACAAATAGGAAAACCTATAATAGCAGAAATAGAGACGGGAACTGGATGCAATACACCAACATGTTCATATTGTATAGAATGTAAAAGAAAAATAAAACCAATATACAGAGAACCATCTGATATTATTTGTCAAATTAATATTTTATATAAATCTGGGGTTAGACATTTTAGGCTTGGAAGACAACCAAATTTTTATCATTATCAATATAAAAATGTATCAAAGTTAGATGAACTATTATCCGGTATTAGAAGTACTTGTCCGGATTTAAAAACACTTCATATAGATAATGCCAATATGGTTGATGTTGCTACAGATGTTGGCGAAGAATTTACAAAATTAATAGTGAAATATTGTACATCTGGAAATATTGCACCATTTGGTATAGAGTCATTTGATCAAAAAGTTAGAAACAAGATACACATCACAGGAAATACAGACCAAATTTTAAGAGCTATTGAAATAATTAATAAATATGGTGCGGTAAGAGATAGCGATGGATTTTTAAAACTAATTCCGGGAATTAATTTAATTTACGGATTATCTGATAATGAAAAGGAAACACATGAAATAAACTTGAAGTTTTTAGAAAAGATTAAAAATAATAATTTTTTAACAGGAAGATTATTTTATAGAAAATTAACAAATTATTCCGGCATAACCTTTGATTTAGCTGCAAATAATAATGAAGAATATTTAAAATTTAAAAATGAAATTGTAAATAATTATGTATTGCCAATTCAATCAAAAGTTTTTCCTAAAAAAACTATTTTAAAAGGATTTAACGAAGTTATGAATTACAATGGCATTTCTCAAATGAGAAGATATGATACATGCTCTATAAGAGTTGAAGTTGTTTCTAACAAATCACTGCTAAATAATAAAAATTATAATGTAGAAGTTATTGACAACATAGACTCAAAATTATTGTCTTGTAAACTTATTTAGTTAATTTGATTGAAATACTCTAAAGCTTTTTTAAGATGCTCTATGAAAAAAATATTCATTGCATTTCTGCTTTTCTGATTTTTATTATAAAATCTGTATACTGGAATTTTTTTGTTATTTATATTAAAGGCACCATTTTCCCTATCATAAAAATCACAATTGAAACAATCATTTTTATAAATTGTATTCATTGTTTGCTCTGAAACAAAATGACCATTGTTATTATATCTAATATAATTTCTTTTTATTCTTGTATTTAAATGTGATTTTATATTAATAATGAGAATATCATTATTATTTGACAACTTATTTTTTAATAAAATCTTCAATGAATTTAAATATATTTCCCGTTTAGAAATTTTATAAAATTTATTATAGATTTTATCATCTCCTCTAGAAAATTCAATGATATAATTTTTATTAATTAAAATTTCATCATTTATAATGTCTAAAACTATATTCCATAATTTTGGATTTATAATTTTGTATCCATCTCCATCTTTTATACTATAATTTTTATTACACGAGTAATATTGATTTAAATTATTTGCAAATAAATATTCTTTAAATTCATCATATTTATTACTATTTAACAATTTATCAGCAGAAAATATTTTATAAAGCGGTTTAACATCATCTAAAACCTGATAATAATTTTTCTTATATTTTTGAATACTCTCAATAAACGAACTTTTACCACTACAGGATGTACCTATAACAATAATTATTCTTGGTAATTTAAATAACATACTAATATAAATTTATATACTATAGATAGTATTAAAAAATAATAGAAATAATCAATATGTTTAATTATAAATAATTAATAAATTGACTAACAGATTATAATTATTAAACTGTTTATAGTAGAATTTATCAACAAATAATATGAAAAAATTATTCTTACTTTTCTATTTTTTTCTCTTCTCTACTCCTCTCTATGCCCTTGACTTAAACCAAGCTTTCCTAGATCAATTTAATGGAATAGCTTTAAAAACAATAAGAAACAGTGAAACAGTATTCAGTAATTCCAATAAAACCAAAAATGAATTTAATGGAATCAAAGACTTTAAAAATATTCTTGGTGATCAGAGAAAGCAATTCAATACAAAAATAATATATTTAAATGATAGTAATGAATATAAAGACAATATAAAAACAACTTGGTATTCCAATATTAGAAATGATTATTTTTTATATCATCAAACCAGTCAAGCTACAAACAAATACATGCAGGAAGGCGACCTAATGCTATTAGGAAAAGTGAATGATGATAATCTTGTAATTTTGATAATTAAAAAAGACAGCCAAAAGGAAAAAGAATTATTAAATTTATTTCATTTAACTGATGATGATTTAATCAAACAACAGAAACAGCAAACAAAAACCATACAAGATAAAACAACAAAACCAGTAATAGAACAGACAAACTCGGTTCATTCAGACACTTCAAATTTAAAAGAGTATGATGATTTAAAGATATACAAGAATACAAACACAAATAAAATTATTGTAGTTGGAAAAGCAACAGAGATAAAAGATGGCGACACAATCAAAGTAAGTGATCTATTTACAGTTAGACTATATGGAATAGACACTCCAGAGAAAAAGCAATTCTGTAAAGATAGCAAAGGTAAAGAATACAACTGCGGAATAAAAGCAAAAGAATATCTACAAAAGATTATTGGCAAACAGAATCTAACTTGTGTTAACAATGGCAATGAAAAATATGGCAGATTTTTATTTGTATGCAAAACGGGTCTGTCCCCAATTCTGTGTCAAATCCATTTTACTTCAAATCCAACTTCAGCCTATCTTTAAAGTATAAATCCAATTGCGAAATTATCAAGCTCCAGTTTTGAATTGGTTGGTTCCATTTTTGACTTATATTTTGTAT
>DATIQT010000016.1:0-6356 GCA_035470525.1 Rickettsiales bacterium | reverse complement strand
GGTTGAGATCGTGTCGGGGGCGTACGATTTGTTTGCGATTGGAAAGTGGGGTGGAGATGAAGTTGAGTTGAAGGTTGGGTGGTAAAAATTGAGGCGTTATTTATTTTATATTTCCCAAAAGGCACTTTAGAGATAAAGTGCGTTTTTGTATCTATTGTAAACTAAATAATCTTATTTGATAAAGGGATTGATAACTTTTTATATACTTTTATTTTTAATATCTAATATAATAGATCTGTTGCATAAATCATTTTTTGTGGAAAAATTTTTATGCGCTAGGTCTAATATAGTTTATACTTGTTGTTTGATAAGTTATATTGGAAGTTATTAATTAAATAATAGATATATGGTGATCAATCACATTTCTTGATATTTATGAATAATTGACTTTTATAAAATAACAAATATAATTTTTTGAAATAAATAAAGGAGACAGTGTTATGAAAGATTTACATTTACATTTATCAGGCTCTACTGATCCAGTCTTATTGTTTGAAATAATTAATGAAACTGGGTTAAAATTAAAAAATAAAGATTTTACAAAATTTAAAGATAGTCTTTCAATGAAAAAAGAAGGTGTTAAAAACCTAGAAGAATACTTAGATATCATACACATAATAGATGAAGCACAAAGTTCTCCTAATGCTATAGCTCAATCTTTTTTTAAGTCTTATGTTGATGCATATGTTAGTGGTTGTGATTATTTGGAATTAAGATGGAATCCATATAAAAGAAGTCAAGATTTTAAAATAGATTTTGACAAATTAATTGTTGCTGCCAGAAGTGGTTATGAAAAAGCAAAGTCAATTTTTGGTGTTGATGGTGGACAAATTTTTTGTTTGGGAAGAGATGTTAATTTGGCAGGTAATGATGCTATTTTTAAAAAAGCTATACAATATTTTAATAAAGGTTGTATTGGTATTGATCTTGCGGGACCAGAAGCTAAAAGTCCTTTAAGACCTGAATTTGAAACATATTATAAAACAGCGAATGCTTTAGGTATGTTAACGACAATACATGTTGGTGAACAAAGTTATGAAGGTTTAGAAGATGTTTTAGCTTCAGTTATTGAAAAATATAAAGTTCAAAGAATTGGACATGGTGTTCAAATTCATAAATATCCAAAATTAATGAAATTAGCAGAACAACATAATATAATGTTTGAGATATGCATATCAAGTAATTTAGTAACTCAAGCAGTTAAAGATAAAGTAGAATATGCAAAAATTTTTAAAATATTTGAAAATAATAATTTAAAGTATACACTCTGTACAGATGCTACATATCCTTTGGAAACAACTTTAGCAAAAGAGTACCAATTATATGAAGAAATAAAGGGTATAGCGACTAAATCTTAGGTATTACAGCAATTTTTTAATTGTGGGTAAATTTACAAAGTATGAAATATAAACATAGTTTTATAGTTTCAAGATTTCAGCCATTTCATAATGGACATAAATCCTTGGTTGATAAGATGTTGAAGGAATCAAGATATGGGACTATAGTTTTGGGACTTGCTCAAGAGAGTAGGACGGCAAAAAACCCTTTTACACCAGAAGAAAGAATTTTTATGATTAAAAATGTTTATGGTGAATTGAAAAATCTTAATATTTTTGCGGTTGATAATATAAGTAATGATAATAAATGGTATGATTATATTATTTTACACATCAGAGAAAAAAGTAAAAAATTTGGAGAACCAGAAGCTTTTTATTGTGGAGGACAAGAAGAAGCTGATTGGTTTGATAAAGGATATTTAAATATTGAAATTCTTGATAGACTAAAACAAGAAGATAAATTAAAAATATCAGGAACTGAAATAAGGGATATGATAAGGGTGGGTGATGATTCATGGAAAGAATATGTTCCACAAGAAAATGTCGATTTTATTGAGAAGTTTTTTGAAAAAAATAAGATTTTGTAAAACTTATAATTGTGTTATTTATTAATATTAGTTAAATTATAAAAGAATTAATTTATCATATTTGTAGATTTCATATTTACTTTTTATTTTTTTCTTTTAAAATAATTCTGTTTTATAAAGTTTTTTACGATGATACTTACTGTAGATGTTGGGAATTCTAATATAGTTTTAGCTGTTTTTAGTGGTGAAAAAGTTTTTAAAAAATGGCGAATTGTTACTGATAAAACTACTTCTAAAGAAGAATATGAAACAGTTTTAGTTCAGTTAATGAGGTTTAATGATTGTAATAAAAATATTATTGATGGTATTGTTTATGGTTCTGTAGTTCCTGAGGTTGATGATAATCTTTTAAATGCTTTAAAATTTTTAAATAAAAAAATTATCAATGTTGGTGATAAAAATACTAAATTAAATTTAAAAGTAAGAAAAGAAATAAAAGATGAGTTGATAGGACAGGATATTGTTGTCAATATTATTGCTGGAAAGAAGAAATTTAAAGAAAATTTTATAATAATAGATATGGGAACCGCAACTACTTTTGATGTTGCTTTAACTGATGGTGAATATGCTGGCAGTGTAATAGCACCCGGTGCTAAATTGGGTAGTAATGCTTTACATACTTTCTGTTCTCAATTACCAGAGGTTGAAATAAAAAAACCAGAAAAGGTTTTGGGAACAAATACTGAAGTATTAATGCAAAGTGGTTTGTATTATGGATATATTGGACTGATTAAAGAGATAGTAGAGCAAATTAAACGTGAATATAAAAATATAAATTTTAAAATTTATATTACAGGTGGTTTATCAGTTGTTTTTATTCATGATTTAAAATTTGTTGATGGCTTTTGTCCTAATTTAACTTCTGAAGGTTTGAATGAAGTCTGGTATATTAACAAATAAAACTATTGAAGAATTAAATAAAAGTAATGAAAGTTATTTATTATTCATGGAAAATAATAAACTCTTTTTAAAATCAAAAATTCATAAAGATTGGTTGCCATTCTGCATTGATTTTTCAGATAAAGAACTATTAAGAAGAAAAGAAGATAAAAATCAGGAAATTATAAAAGCAATTGGAATTAAAAATGATTATAAGCCTAAAATTTTGGATACTACAGCAGGTCTTGGAAGAGATTCTTTTATATTAGCTAATTTTGGTTGCCAAGTTGTTATGTTGGAAAGAAATCCAATAATTTATTTGTTGCTAAGCAATGCTCTAGAAAATGCAAATTCGTCTGCAATTACCAATAATTTAGAATTAATAAATACTGATTCAATCAAATATTTACAAAAGTTAAAAGAAACTTTTGATGTTATTTATATAGATCCAATGTTTCCGAAAACAAAAAAGAGTAGGCTTGTTAAAAAGGATATGCAGATTTTTAGAGAAATTGTTGGTGATGATTTTGATAGTGGAAAATTACTTGAATTAGCATTACAACAAAATGTAAAAAGAGTTGTTGTAAAAAGAATGAGAAAATCTGATTTTTTATTAAATAAGAAGCCAAATTTTGAAATCATTGGCAACACTACACGATTTGATGTTTATACTCCAAATAACAATAAAATCCTTGAATAAAAAATTATATTAATTATTATAGTTGTTATAAAGATAAAAAATAAAATATGAAATTAATAAAAATAATAATGTTTTTTTTAATATCTGTTAATTGCTTTGCTTTTGAATTTAGTGGTTCATTTTTTGTGTCTTTGAGATCAAATGAAGTTAATTTAAGAAGTGGTCCGGGTGGTGAATATCCAATAAAAGCAATTTATCAAATAAAAGATATGCCGTTAAAAGTTTTAGGTGAATATGATAATTGGTACAAAATTCAAGATAAAGATGGATATGAAGGCTGGTTGAATAAAAATTTAACAAGTAAAAAAAGAACATTAATTGTTATTAATGGAACACAGATTATGTACAAAAAAGATAATGTAAATTCTAATCCTGTTTATAGATTAGAAGAAAATGTTGTTGTAAAATTAGACAAATGTACTGAAAAATGGTGCAAAATTGAAACAAATAACAAAACTGGTTGGATAGAAGCGCAAAATATTTGGGGAAACAAATTATAATATGTTTTTTGATATTCTAAGTTTTTTATCCCTAACTTTTCTTTTATTTTTTATTGGTACCGACAGAAAATATAGAAATTTTTCTATTGCTCTTGCTGTTGCAAGTATGATTGTTCTAGAAATATTGTCTATTTCTTTCATTAAAAGAAGTATAGATGAATATTTTATATTTTTTTTGATGAATATAGATATTTTTCATTTAACTATAACAACAAAGATAATTGTTTTATATTATTTTACATTATTTTTTATAGTTTTATGTGTTATCTTTTATGTTATTTTAAAAAAAGTTCAAATTAAACGATATAAAAGAATAGTAATAAATATTTGTCTTATAATATTAATTTTGCCGAATGGTTTTTTCTATGATATTTTTCACATGTTGTTTGTTGATTATGGAGTTTCATATTTAAAATATAAAGATAAAACATATCAAGAAATCTTTAAATTAGCTAAAAATGAAGAATATACAATAAAAGACAATCTAAAAATATTGAATAAAAAAGAAAAACATAAAAATTTAGTTTTGATATATTTGGAATCTTTTGACCAAAGCTATCTTACAGATGACAATGTAAAAGACTATACTAAAAATATACAAAAATTAGCTTCAGAAAATCAATTTTATAACGATATAGAACAAGTAAAAGGATGTTGGGGTACAGTTCCGGGTATTATTTGTACTCAATGTGGTGTTCAAAATATTTCTTATTTTTTAATTGATAATACTTATGGAAAAATAAGAGATACACAATTAGTTTGTCTTCCCGATATTTTAAACAAAGCCAATTATACACAAGTTTTTTTAGGTGGCGCTGATAAAAAACTATTTAATAAGGGAAATTATCTACTTTCACACCAATATGATATAGTTGAAGATAGAGATAGCCTAATACAAAAAGATTTATCACTAGAAGAAAAATTATCTGATTGGGGTGTCGCTGATTATGATATTTTCGATATAGCAAAAAAAGAATACGTTAATCTTTCTAAACAAAATAAACCTTTTAATTTAACTATTTTAACAACTGCAACTCATAGCCCTAATGGTCTACGTGATAAAAGATGTAAAAATTCAAGTGAAAATAAAATTTTAAATGCAGCAGAATGTACTGACACATTAGTTGGTGATTTTGTAAACTTTTTAAAAAAACAAAAAAATTATAAAGATACAACAATAATAATCATGCCAGACCACAGACAATTTGCAATGAGTTCGTTAAACAAATTAGTAGACCAAGAAAAAGAAAAATTATATTTTATAGTTTTAAATGGCGATAGAAAAAAAGACACAGTAAAAGATTATACAAATTTACCTAATTTTATTTTAAAAACATTAAATGTAAAATCTAACGCTAATTTTCTTTCTAATGAAGAAGATGATGAGTTAGTAAAGAATTTTATATACAAAATTCATAATAAATAACATTTGTAATAAAGATTGAATTTCATAAAAATGAAATTATTATTAATATATAAATAAATAAAAAAATAATGCCTTTAATAGATTTAAAAAATATTTATAAAGATTATATTTTAAGTGGTGGGTTGGTTCAGAAAGTTTTGAAAGGTATAAATTTAGAAGTTAATAGCGGTGAATTTGTATCTATAATGGGACCATCAGGTTCTGGTAAGTCTACATTTATGAACATACTTGGTTGTTTAGATAAACCTACAAGTGGAGAGTATTTTTTAAATAATGAAAATGTAGCAAATTTTGATATAAACAAACTTGCTGAAACTAGAAGAAATCAAATTGGATTTGTTTTTCAAGGGTTTAATTTGTTACAACGAAGAGATATTTTGGACAATGTAACACTGCCTTTAATTTATTGTGGTATTTCAGCAGAAGAAAGAAAAGAAAAAGGAAATAATATATTAAAATCTGTTGGTTTAGAAAAATATGAATATCATTATCCAAATCAATTATCAGGTGGTATGCAACAGAGGGTAGCTATTGCAAGAGCTTTAATTAATAATCCTAGTGTTATTTTTGCAGATGAGCCTACAGGAAATCTTGATAGTAAAACTGGTGATGAAATTATGAGGATTTTTCAAGAACTAAATAGAAATAATCAAATTACTATAGTTATGGTTACTCATGAACCTGATATAGCTGGATATAGTAAAAGATTAATACATATAAAAGATGGCATAAAAGAATTTGATGGGAGTATAGAGGAAGCAAAGCAAAAAAAATTTATATAATAGATAGGAGCTTGACAAGTATATTTATTAATAATAAACATTTAAGCTATAAAATATACTCGTTTAACCAATTACGAAATTAAAAAAATAATTAAGTGTTTTGTGTCTGATTTATCAGCACACAAACATCTATTTTTAGTTGTGC
>DATIQT010000015.1:0-22459 GCA_035470525.1 Rickettsiales bacterium | reverse complement strand
ATTGGTGAAATAAAAGATTTAGAATTTTAAGTGATAAATATAGATGTAGAAGAAAGAGATTTGGATTAAGGTTTAATTTGGTATGCGGAATAAGGAATTATGAGAGGTGAAAGAATGCTGCTGGAAACAGGTCTAATAATTTTTACATAAAACAACAAATACAAAGACAAACTAATGTTTACTTGTAGAAAATTAATAGGCAAAATGCAAACTTGTTAGACCCATTGCATAAATCATTTGTGGAAAAATTATTTACACAACAGATCTATTATATCTATAGATACTCAAGAGAGACAAGTATAAACGATTCTTAATTATAAATATACTCTTATCGCTAAGAAACGACGCATTTTAATAAGTATTGAATTTTTTGGAAAAAGTTATCAATTTATTTGAAACTTCATATAAAAGTAGAAAATATTGAAAAAGGATTAGAAAATCTAATCCTTTAAATTTATTATTCTACTTTTTTAGATTTAAATTTCAAATCTTCTTTAATTCTTGTAGCTTTACCTTTTAGATCTCTTAAATAATAAAGTTTAGATCTCTTTACTGTACCTTTTCTAACAAAAGTAATTTCTTCAACTAAAGGAGAATGAAACAAAAATTTTCTCTCTACACCAACTTCATGACTTATTTTTCTAACAACAAAACTTGCATCATAATGACTTGATTGTTTACTCTTAGCGATAACAACACCTTCAAAAACTTGAAGTCTAGTATTTGCACCTTCAGAAATTCTATAAGCAACAGCTATAGTATCACCAACATCAAATTCAATATATTTCTTTTTATTTTCAGCAGTTTTTTGTGATTTAGCTTCATTAAATTTATTTAACAAATTCATTTTCTTACCTATTTAAAATTAATTATTTGATTCTTGAACTATGTCAACTCTATCTACCAATTCAATGACAGCCATAGGAGCAGAATCACCACTTCTAAACCCAAACTTCATAATTCTAGTATATCCACCTTTTCTATTTTCATATCTTTTTGCAAGATTGGAAAAAACCTTATCAACAGTTTCTAAATCTTGTAAAATTGATATAGCTTGTCTTTTATGGTGTAAATCATTATTTTTACCAAGAGTTATAATCTTTTCAACAAAAGGTTTTAATTCTTTAGCTTTTGGTAAAGTTGTTTTAATTTGTTCATGTTTTAACAAAGAATTAGCTAAATTTATCAATAAAGCTCCTCTATGTGAACTAGTCCTATTTAACTTTCTACCACTTATTCCGTGTCTCATTTCTATACCCTCTTTTATTTAATACTATTTCTTTTTCTTCTTTTTAGAAGTTTCTTTATCATCACTAGCCTTTACAGGTGGTGTTGGCCAATTAGGAACTTGCATTCCAAAGCTTAAGTTTAATGCTTTTAAATTATCTTTTAATTCATTTAAAGACTTTTTACCAAAATTCGGTAATTTTAACATCTCAGCTTCACTCTTAGTAACCAAATCACCTATCAAGTTTATATTTTCCATCTTCAAACAATTGTAAGATCTAACAGAAAGTTCCATTTCATCAATCTTTTTCAACAAAATTGGATTTATTTCATTACTAGCAGTTTCAACATTTTCATTGCCAACTTCAACACTATCATCAAAATTTACAAATATATCTAATTGAGTTTGCAAAATTTTAGCAGCCAAAGCAACACTATCAGCTGGCGAAATAGTTCCATTAGTTTCAACTGTCAATTCCAATTTATCATAGTCAACTTTTTGTCCAACTCTGGCATTACTAACTTTATAGATAACTCTTCTAATAGGACTAAATACACAGTCAATATATATCATACCCAAAGCTTTCTTTTCATCATGGAAAGCAGCTTGTTTATATCCAACGCCGTATTCAACAGTCATTTCCATATTAACTTCAACACCTTCTTTTTCTATATTACAAATAACCAAATCTTTATTTAAAATTTCAACACCACCTTCAGATTTAATACTTTCAGCAAGAACTTCACCTTTTTTGTTTGCCTTTAAAAACAACCTTGATGAATTTGAAGTTTCTTTATCAATTAACAAAGATTTTATATTCATAATAATATCATATACATCTTCTCTAACACCAGGTATTGTATCATATTCATGAAAAACACCATCAATTTTCACAGATGTAACTGCAAATCCTCTTATTGAAGTTAAAAGAATTCTCCTAAAAGCATTACCAAGAGTCAAACCATACCCTTTTTCCAATGGTTGGACTATAAGCGTTGCCTCATTTTTACTTATTTCTTTTATTTCTATATCAGAAGTTTTTATCATATCCTTCCAATTTTCTTGTAAAATAGCCATATCTTCTACTTTTTAATATTAAAACAATAATTAATTTCTTCTTCTTTTTGCAGCTCTACAACCATTATGAGGATGATAAGTCATATCTTCAATCCTAGTAATAGCAATATTACTTCCAAGCAAAACTCTTAATGAAGCCTCTCTACCAACACCAGGTCCGAACAACTTAACTTTAGCAGTTTGCAATCCATATTCTTTAGCTTTTTCAACTGCATCATTTGTAGCTACCTGAGCTGCATAAGGAGTCGACTTCTTTGAACCTTTAAAACCCATTTTTCCAGCTGAAGACCAAGCTATAACATTTCCTTGTGAATCAGAAATAGAAACTATAGTATTATTAAATGTTGCCTGAATAGCGATTATACCAACTACAGTATCTCTTTTTTTCTTATTAACAGTACTTTTTTTACTTTTTTTTACTCTTTCCATATTCTACCTTAATAATTATTTCTTAGTTGGTGCTACTTTCTTACCAGCTACCGCAATTGCTTTTCCCCTCTTAGTTCTAGCATTTGTGTGAGTTCTTTGACCCCTAACCGGCAATTTCTTAACATGTCTAATACCTTTATAACAACCCAAGTCAATTAATCTTTTTACAGAATTTTGATTTTTTCTTCTCAAATCACCTTCTATCAACAAAACTTTAGAGCCATCAGAATCAGCTTCACCATCAGATTGAGCTGTTAAAAAATCTCTTACTCTTTTTAATGTATCCTCATCAATTTCATGAGTTCTTAAAAGAGTATTAATCCCTAACTTTTTGCAAATCATTTCAGCCCTTGACCTACCTATTCCATATATATAAGTCAACGCCACTACAAATCTTTTATTTGTTGGTATATTTACACCTGCTATTCTAGCCAAATCACTACCTCTTTTTATTATTCATAACTTATTATCACTATTTAAAGCTTTAATTATTTCTCGGCTAATAGTATTAACATCTTTTAAACCATCTACAGAAAAAATCAAGCTTTTTTTTTCATAAAATGATACAATATCCTTAATATTTCTCTCAAAAATATTTATCCTTTTATTTATCGCTTCAATCTTCAAATCATCAGCCCTAACAATCAACTTAGAATGACATACATCACACATACCATCAATTTTAGGTCTACTAGATAAAAGATTATAAACCTTTCCACATGTTTTGCAAGTAATTCTTGAATTTAATCTTTCTAAAACATGTTCTCTATCCATATCAATAAAAATAACTTTTTTAATTCTAAAATCAGAATTTTCACAATACTCAGAAAACATTTTAGCTTGTTCAAGTGTTCTTGGAAAACCATCCAAAATAAAACCCTTTGCAGAACTACTTTTTAACTCCTCTTTCAAAATTCCGAAAATTAAATCATCAGAAACCAAATTTCCATTATTAATCAAAGAAGCTATCTCTTTACCAATTTCACTACCAGAATCAATTTCTTTCCTTAAAAGATCACCAGTAGAAATAATATTAAATCCAAATTCTTCACTCAAAATTCTACCTTGTGTTCCCTTACCAGATCCTTGAACACCCAACAAAATCAATATATCTTTCATTATCTAACCCTAATCCTTCTCTGCTTATTCATTGTAGCATATTTATTACTAAAAGTATAGGACTGAATTTGAGTAATTAAATCAATCACAACATTTATAACGATAAGTAAACCAGTTCCACCAATACTTAATGGCAAATTATATTTCGAAACAATTACTTCTGGTACCAAACAAACAAGACACAAATAAACAGCACCAACAAATGTTATTCTATTTATAACATACTCTAAATAATCCTTTGTAGCTACACCCGGTCTAATACCAGCTATAAAACAATTATTTTTTTTCAAATTATCTGCTACATTCTCCGTATTAAAAACAACAGATGAATAAAAATAACAGAAAAATGCAATTAAAATTGAAAACAAAATAACATACAACCAACTTCCCCTAGAAATCATAGCTGAAACTCTAGCCCCCCACTCACCTTCAAACATCTTAGATATAGCAAATGGAAACATCAAAATTGAGCTTGCAAAAATAGGAGGAATCACACCAGACATATTCATCTTCAATGGCATATGAGAATTATCATCTTTAATACCATTTGAGTTCATTAACCCTCTATTAGGATATTGAATTTTAATATTTCTAGTTGATTTTTCCATAAATACTATAAACAAAATTAAACCCACAAAAATCGCCATAACCAATATTAAAAATACAAAAGAATAAGCCCCTCTTTTTGACAAATCAAAAATTTGAGCAAAACTTCCCGGTAATTCAGCAACAATACCCACAAATATTATCAAAGAAACACCATTTCCAATACCATTTTGTGTTATTTTATCACCAAGCCACATCAAAATCATAGTTCCAGCAACCAATGTAAACACCGTAGTCCACAAGAATATTTTTGAATCACTAATAAATGCAGATGTTTCAAGATTTGAGAAAGCAAAATATATACCAGCAGCTTGAAAAATACCCAAAAACAAAGTTAAATACTTCGTATATTGATTCATTTTTCTCCTACCATATTCACCTTCTTTCTTCAACTCCTCCAACCCTTTATAAACAGAAGACATCAACTGAATAATAATAGATGCTGTAATATATGGCATAATATTTAATGCAAAAATACTCATTCTAGCAAAAGCACCACCAGAAAACATATTTAATAAATTGAATACCGAACCAGTATCACTATTAAAAAAATCTGCTATTACATTTCCATTAATTCCAGGTAGAAATATAAATGTACCTACCCTATAAAGAAATAGTAAAAACAAAGTATAAAAAATTTTATTTCTTAATTCCTGAGTCATTTTATTTTAAGAATTTTTTAACCTTTTCTGATGCTTTATCAACTTCAATCTTAAATTGAGTTTTTACTTCTTTTTTACCAGCAAGCAATTTAACCACAGATCCTTCTTTTACCAAACCCAAATCAATCAATTGTTGTCTTGTAATATCCGCACTCAACTTACCAGATTCAATCATACTAGAAACAGTATCAGTTGTTAAAACTTCCTCAACTTTAGCTACATGATGTTTAAATCCAACTTTTGGTAATCTTCTAATAATAGGAGTTTGTCCACCTTCAAAACCCGGTCTCAAATTTCCTCTACCAGATCTAGCTTTCTGACCTTTATGACCTTTTCCAGAAGTCTTGCCTTTACCGGAACCAATACCTCTTCCTAATCTTTTTTTATCAACGTTAGCAACTGTACCTAACTCATTTAAATTCATTTTATCTCCTATTTAATTTTTACGTCAATCAAGTGTTTAACTTTAAAAAGCATACCATAAATAGCTTTATCGCATTTTAATTCAGACTTAGTATTAACACCTTTAAGTCCCAATCCTCTAAGTGTTTTTTGTTGATCTTCTTTATAACCAAACTCACTTTTTATTTGAATAACAACGATATTCTTACCATCAATTTTTTCAAAAGTTGTCAACATACTATTTACCTTCTTCTTCATTGTTATTAACAACAACATTCATCAAGAAATTTCTTCTCTTAATAATTTCATTAATATTTTTTCCTCTTCTTTCAGCAACAATCTTTGGTGAATTCATTCCTAATAAAGCATTAAAAGTAGCCATAACAACATTATATGGGTTACTACTTCCAACAGACTTAGCAACAACATCTTTAATACCCAAACATTCAAAAATATTTCTCATAATTCCACCAGAAATAACACCAGTTCCAGAAGGCGCAGTTCTTATAATTACCTTACAAGCACCAAAATTACCTTCACAGTCATGATGAACAGTTCTACTTTCTTTCAAAGGAACTTTCTTCAACATTTTCTTAGCATTAGTGAAAGCTTTAGTTCTAGCATCAGCAACCTCTCTAGCCTTACCAATACCAAAATTTATCTTACCCTTTTTATCACCAACAACAACCAATGCTGCAAAAGACAGATTTTTACCACCACTTACAACTTTAGTACATTTATTAACACTAATAAGCTTCTCAATTAATGAACTTTCTTTATTTATATTTAACATTTAACCTTACCTTTATTAAAATACTAAACCAGCTTTTCTAGCTCCATCTGCCAAAGCTTTAATTCTTCCAATATACATATATGGACCTTTATTAAAAACAACTTCTTTTATATTATTTTCAATAGCTTTTTTTCCAAGCATCTCACCAATAATACTAGCAATTTCTAAACCTTTTTTCTTAGCTAAAAGTTTTTCCATCTCCTTACCACTAGAATTAGCAGATACCAAAACATTACCATTTAAATCTATAATCTGAGCATAAATATTTTTATTACTTCTAAAAACATTCAAAATATTTCTTCTATTTTTATTGTTTTCCTTTATTTGCAAAGTATTTCTAACTTTTCTTTTTTCAGAACCTTTATTCATATTTTCCCCTATTTCTTTTTACCTTCTTTTCTCAAAATTGGCTTACCAAAAACTTTAACACCTTTACCTTTATAAGGTTCAGTTTTTCTTAAAGCTATAATTTCAGTAGCAACTTGTCCAAGCAATTGTTTATCTTCAGAAGACAACACTATAAGATTTCCATCAATCTTTACTATAACATTAGTTGGCAAAGCAAAAGCTATATCATGACTATAGCCTAAAGTCAAAATCAAATTACTTTTAACAATAGCTGCCTTAAAACCAACACCATTAATTTCCAAAGTAATACTAAATGGTTGAGTTAAACCTTTAACTATATTCGCAATATTATTTCTATGTAATCCATAAAAATTTGCAATTTCACTTTTTTCAAAACCTTCTTTTGGAGAAACAATTATTTTTCCATTTTCAAACTTAACAACTACTTTGTCACCAAAATTGTATTCCTTTGCTATTGAACCTTTTGTAATTTTAACAACACTTCCATTCAATTCAACTTTTATATCATTAGGAACTATAATCGGTAACTTACCTACTCTTGACATTTTCTCTCCTAGAATATTTTTAATAAAAGTTCACCACCAACACTAGCATTTTTTGCATCCACATCGCTCAAAACACCTTTAGGTGTAGATAAAATAATCATACCTAAACCATTATAAACAACCGGAATTCTATCAATTCCTGCATATTTTCTTTTTCCTGGTTTAGATAAAACTTCTATTTCTTTTATAACAGATTCACCGCCATGGTAAGATAATTGAACTTCTAATTGATCAAAAGCATCACCTTTTACAACACTAAACCCTTTAATATAACCTTCTCTTTGAAGTATATCCAAAATAGATTGTTTCATTTTTGAAAAAGGAGAAACAACAACACTTTTTCTTGCTAATTGTCCATTTTTTAACAAACTAACTAACTCTGATACTGCATGATTTGCCATAATTTTCTACCAACTTGACTTTTTTAACCCAGGAATTAATCCAGAAGAAGCTAATTCCCTTAACATAACCCTTGAAACACCAAAAAAACCATGGTAAGCTCTAGGTCTTCCAGTTAAAGAACATCTATTTTTAATTCTAACCTTTGATGAATTTCTAGGTTTTTCAGATAATTTAACCATAGCATTAAATCTTTCTTCAAAACTTTTAGTTTTATCATTAGCTAAACTCTTTAAAGCCTCTCTAGAAGCTTTTTGATTAGCAACCATTATTTTTCTTTTATTATTTTTATTTATTGCACTTACTTTTGCCATATTTTCTCTCTAATTATTTAATTGGAAACAACAAACTACTCAATAAAGCCTTACATTCTTCTTTATTTTTAGCAGTTGTAACAACATTAATATCAATTCCAAATATTTTATAAGCTTTATCAAGCTCAACTTCTGGAAAAATAGTATGCTCTTTAATACCAAAACTATAATGTCCGCTCTGGTTGAAAGCATTACCTGATAATCCTCTAAAATCTTTAATTCTAGGAAGGGCAACAAAAAGTAACCTATCCAAAAATTCATACATTTTATCCTTTCTCAAGGTAACTCTACAAGCAATTGACATACCTTCTCTTAACTTAAAAGTAGATATTGACTTTTTAGCCTTAACTAAAACAGCTTTTTGTCCTGCAATTGCACTTAATTGATTTACAACATAAGTTAAAAAATTATTATCAACATCAGCACTTTTAAATGCTACATTCAAGCAAACCTTCTCAAATCTAGGTACTTCCAAAGCATTTTTATAACCAAATTTTGCTTTTAAATTCTTTGCAACTTCTTTATATTTTTCTTTAATAAATGACATGTTTTAACCTATTTTATTTTTACTTTTTTTAGAAATTCTAACTTTTTTTCCATCTTCAATCTTAAAACCAATCTTAACTGGTTTTCCATTCTCTCCATAAGCAATATTTGAAACGTTTATAGGTTTTTCCTCTTTTACTCTTTGCCCAGGAGCTTGTGCAGTTGGTTTTTTATGAATAGTAACCATATTTACACCACTTACAAGAACCCTAGATTCCTCAGAAAAAACCTTTAATATTTCTCCAGTCTTTCCTTTATCTTTTCCAGCTATAACAACAACTGAATCACCTTTTCTTAACTTACTAGCCATTATAAAACCTCCTCAGCTAAAGACAATATTTTCATAAAATTACCAGTTCTAAGTTCTCTAGCAATAGGTCCAGAAACTCTAGTTCCAATAGGCATACCATCAGTTGCAATTAAAACTACTGCATTATCATCAAATCTAACAGTACTACCATCAGATCTTGTAATTTCTTTCTTAGTTCTAACAATCACACCCTTAACAACTTCACCCTTCTTAACCTTAGCACCAGGAATAATACTCTGAATCGCCAGCACAATAATATCCCCCACATTACTAGACATTCTATTAGAACCGCCAAGCACTTTTATACATTTAGCCGTTCTAGCACCAGAATTATCAGCAACATTCAACAATGTTTCCATTTGAATCATTTTTCCCCTGCCTTTCTATTATTAACAACAACCCAAGATTTCTTTTTTGACAAAGGCCTAGACTCCATAATTTCAATCAAATCTCCAACCTTAGTTACATTTTCTTCATCATGAATCATATATTTTTTTTGTTTTTTAACATATTTCTCATAAATTGGATGTTTTTCCATAAAAGTATGTAATCCAACAACAGTCTTATCACCTGCTTTACTAATGACTTTAACTTGTACAATTTTTCCTGACATTCTACTCTCCTGATTTATTTTTAGTGAATAATCTCGCAATTTCTTTTCTTATTTTCCTAATTTCTGAGACATTCTTTAAATCACCACTAGCATTTTTAATCCTAAGATTCAAAAGCTTCTTTTTCAATTCCAAAATAATATTTTTAAATTCACTCATATTTTTCTCTCTAATTAAATTCTCTTAACAACTTTAGTTTGAAAAGGTAATTTGGCAGAAGCTTTAGTTAAAGCCATAATAGCAACAGCTTCAGAAACACCGTCAACTTCAAATAACATTAAACCAGGTTTAACTCTACACATCCAATAACTAACACTACCTTTTCCACTACCCATTCTAACTTCAGCAGGCTTGCTAGATACCGGAATATGTGGAAAAACTCTAATCCACAATTTACCATCTCTTTTTAAATTCTTAGAAATACACCTTCTTGTAGCTTCAAGTTGATTAGATCTCAATCTACCAGAAGATAATGATTTTAAACCATACAAACCGAATGCTAACTGACAACCAGAATTAGCAACGCCCGTAATCTTCTTTCCACCTTTTTGTGCTTTCCTATATTTTGTTTTATTAGGTAACAACATTTCTCTTTCCTCTCTTTTACTAGTATAATAAAAATATATATATATTAATTAAAGTCAATCTTTTTAAGAAACAATTTACTATTTCTTACAAACCCAAACTTTAATTCCAACTATTCCATAAATTGTATAAGCTCTAGCTATAGCATAATCAACATCAGCTTTCAAAGTATGCAAAGGAATAGATCCTTCTTTATACATTTCAGCTCTTGCAATTTCAGCTCCATTCAATCTTCCACCAATTTTAATTTTGATACCTTTAATACCAAATCTCATAGCAGTTTGCATAACTTTCTTAATAACTCTTCTATAAGAAGCTCTATTTTCAATTTGTTTTGCAATACTTGTAGCAACAACTTGTGCATCTATATCCGGTTTATCAACTTCTGTAATTTTAACATTAACATCATTTTCACCAAATTTTTTAATTTGTGCCTTAATTTTTTCAATATCAGCACCTTTTTTACCTATTAAAATACCTGGTTTAGCAGTTTTAATAATAACAGTTGTTCTACTTCCCGTTCTTTCTATAATTACTTTACTAATAGCACAATCACTATAGTTTTTCATTATATATTCTCTAATTTTCACATCTTTAAAAAGATTATCAGCGAATTTATTTTCATCAAACCAAACAGATGCCCATTGATGATTGTTCAAAATTCTAAAACCTACTGGATTTACTTTTTGTCCCATTTATTCTCCTTTCTCAATTAATACTATTCTAATATTACTGAACGGTTTCAGTATTCTCATACCCCTACCCTTAGCTCCCGCCTTAAATCTTTTCATAACCATAGATTTACCAATATCAATCCTATCAATAACTAAATTATCAATATCTAAACCATGATTATTTTCAGCATTCGCCATAGCAGACTTCAACAATTTATTTAATTCAGTCGCAATAGACTTTCTTGAAAATGCTAAAGCCATACTTGCTTTATTAACAGGCATACCTGTAACACTTCTAGCAAGTGCACCCAATTTTATAGGACTAACCTTAACAGACTTTAATCTTGCTTCAGCGCTCTTTTTCATAACAGTTTCGTTTTTCATTTTCATCTCCATTATTGCTTAGCAGTTTCAGTAGTAGCTTTTTTATTTCCAGCATGTCCATAGAAAGTTCTAGTAGGAGCAAATTCACCAAACTTATGTCCAACCATACCTTCACTAACTAAAACCGAAACAAACTTCTTTCCATTATAAACACTAAATGTCAAACCAACAAATTGCGGAACAATTGTAGATCTTCTTGACCATGTTTTAATAATATTCTTTTTACTAGACTCATTCATAGCCTTTGCTTTTTTCAACAAATTACCATCTACAAACGGAATCTTCCAAACTGATCT
Source organism: Rickettsiales bacterium (assembly GCA_035470525.1). Taxonomy (GTDB): domain Bacteria; phylum Pseudomonadota; class Alphaproteobacteria; order Rickettsiales; family UBA1997; genus CALXSC01. The sequence goes on along the minus strand of DATIQT010000015.1, from coordinate 11,110 downwards.
TGGCATATTTAACCTCTTTTATTTATGACGACTTTTAATAATTAACTTGTTAGAAGTTTTATTTTTTCTTCTAGTTCTTCCACCCTTCGCACATACACCAGTTGGAGAAACAGGGATTCTACCACCTCTTGTTCTACCACCATGTGGGTGATCTACTGGATTCATACAATCTCCTCTCACATGAGGTCTAACTCCCAACCATCTAGATCTACCAGCCTTACCAATAGTAGTATTCTTATTATCAGCATTTGAAACAGTTCCAATTGTAGCTAAACATTCTAAAGGAAATCTCTTAATCTCGCCAGACTGTAATTTCAAAATAGCATAACCATTATCTTTACCAACTAATTGAGCAAAAGATCCAGCACTTCTTGCAACAACAGCACCAGCTCCAGCCTTCGCTTCAATATTATGAATCAAAGTACCAATTGGCATAATTGACATCGGCATCGTATTACCTGGTTTAATATCTAACAATTTTTGTGAAGAACAAATTTTATCACCTACTTGCAACTTATTAGGAGCAATTATATATGAAAAAACACCATCATCATATTTAATCAATGCAATAAACGAAGTTCTATTTGGATCATATTCAATTCTCTCAACAGTAGCAACTACATCAAATTTATTTCTATTAAAATCAATAATTCTATAAGCTTTTTTATGACCAGCACCTCTTCTTCTAATAGTAATCTGTCCCTTATTATTTCTACCTGCTTCATCTTTAAAAGACTCAGTTAGTATTTTTAAAGGAGAACCCTTCCAAAGTTCACTTCTATCAATAGCGACAAATCTTCTTTGACTAGGTGTAGTTGGATTATAACTCTTTATAGCCATATTTTACTCCAATTTTCCTAAATTAATATCCTGTCCTTTCTTTATAGTAACGACAGCTTTTTTAACGGAATTTCTCTTTCCTTTAATTCCTTTAAACTTTTTTACTTTACCTTCTGTATTAATAATATTAACACTTTCTACATTAACTCCAAAAATTTTTTCAATAGAATCTTTAATATCATTCTTATTTGCATTAGAATCCACTACAAAATAATATTTACCATCAACTACAGTTCTTGAAGTTTTTTCAGTAGTAAGAATCCCCTTTAAAATATCAAATTCTTTTCCCAATCTCATTACAATACCTCTTTAATTACCTTTTCATAAGCAGGTTTATCAAGCAATAAGAAATCGTATTTCATCAAATCATAAACATTCAATGCACACGCATTCAACAACTTAACACCCTTAATATTTCTAACTGATTTAGAAAAATTCTCAACATTTTCTTGGCAAGAAATCAATGGATTTAAAATACCAATTTTAACAAACTTTTTACTTAATTCATTAGTACCAATAGACAATTTCTCCATTCCTTCAATAACAAAAACTTTTTCATTAACAAATTTATCTTTCAAAACTATTGACAAAGCTTTCTTCATCATTTTTTTAGGCATATCATATGAATAATCTCTAGGCTTAGGACCATGAGCTTTAGCACCACCAACAAATTGAGCTCCTTTCAAAGAACCTTGTCTCGCAGCACCCCTACCTTTTTGATTAAAAGGTTTCTTACCAGTCAAAGAAATTTCATCAATACTTTCAGTTTTTGCAGTTGAAAATCCTCTTCTATTTGCTAATTGACATTTAACAACAGCAGCAATCAAATCACTATTATCAGTAAGATTCTCAGCAACAACCTCTAAATCTTTTTCAGATACTTTCAAATCATTCAAATTTAAAAATTTTACTTTCATTTCTATTTCCTCTTAGCTGTTTTTATTAAAACATCTCTACCTTTAAAGCCAGGTATAGCGCCTTTCACACAAATAAGATTATCAGTTGAATCAATATCAACAACTTTCAAATTCTTAATCGTAACTTGTTCATCACCTAATTGTCCAGGCATTTTCTTATTCTTAAATACTTTAGAAGGACTCATTCTATTACCAGTAGAACCAATAGATCTATGAGAAACTGAAACACCATGAGTAGCTTCAAGTCCCTTAAAATTCCATCTTTTCATACCACCAGCAAATCCTTTACCTTTACTGATACCAACAATATCAACTGAAGCAACATCTTTTAAAAGATCAGCTTTTAAAATATCACCTATATTAAAAGTCTTATCTTTAGACATTCTAACAGTCATCATTTTAGCATAAGGTTCCAAATTCTTTTTCTTATAAATACCCAAAATTGACTTATTCAATTTTTTTTCAGCATTCTTTGGTTTATCATAAGATAAAACAACATTAACATAATCCTTATCTTCAATTTGATTTACATCACTCACACAGCACTCATAGAGTTGTATAAGTGTAACAGGAACAACAGTACCATTACTATCGTAAACCCTACTCATTCCTATTTTTTTACCAACTAAACCTAACATTATTCATTTACCCCATTTAGTGCAATCTTAATATCAACACCAGCTGACAAATTCAAACTCATAAGAGCATTAACAGTTTGTGGTGTAGGAATAATAATCAACAATCTTTTAATAGATCTGATTTCAAATTGCTCCATACTTCTTTTATAGATGTGAGGAGACCTAATAACCGTAAACTTTTTTATATTAGTAGGCAAAGGAATTGGACCTTTTACAGTAGCACCAGTTCTTTTAACAGTACCAATAATTTCTTGAACAGCTTGGTCAAGTATATTGCTATCAAAAGCTTGCAAAGTTATTTTAATACCTTCTTTCTTTTTCATTTTAAAAATATTAACTTAATAAAATTAGTTCACAAAAATGAACTAAAATAAAAAACTGCGAGAGGTGCATTTCTGCACATCACACCAACAATTAGGCCATCTTATTGGCAATTGTGGTTTTTAGTTTAACAATAATTTTTTTAAAAATCAAGCTTTAATTAAAAAAATTAACACTTATTATACATTTTTAGACAAACAACATAAACTTATTCATATTTTATAAACTCCCATTATCATTTTCATATTAAAAAAATTCCAATAAAAAAGGCGAACTAGCACAAGAACTATAATTATTCTGTATTGCATATTTTATTTATTCAATAGACCTCCTGCAAATAAAATTTTTCCTCAAAAAATAATTTCTACAAAAAAGACAAGGATATTTTAAAGTATTTAATAGAAATAGTATACTTATACATTTCGTTATTAAATACTTTGAAATTCCGAAGGGCTTTTGAAGTAGAAATTATTTTTTGAGGAAAAATTTTATTTGCAGGAGGTCTATTAAGTATGTTGAGTGATTATGTTTTAAAGGGTGAAATCGTGAGGGACAAAACAATCAAACCTAACCCTTGCTGTTTTAATGAAATAATTAAGCCTATTTCTCAGATAAACCAAACTATCCCTATTCTTTGACTTATTCTTCACATAGAAAATTATTATTTTTCAAAATTGTTTTCTTAATATTTAAATTCACAAAAGCAAAATTTTGTTTAATTAAAGTATTCAATTCCAATTGCTTTTCTTACTTTTTGCAATGTTTCACCGGCTTTTTCTCTGGCGATTTCATTGCTATTTTTAACTATTTTGTAAACTTCGTCCATGTTGTTTTCGTATTCTTTTCTTAATTTCTGTATAGGCTCAAGTATAGAAATTAGAATATCTGCAAGTCTTTTTTTAATTTTAACATCACCCAATCCGCCTTTTCTATATTGGTTTTTTAATTCTTCAACCTCATTTTTATTTTCATCAAAAATATCTAGATATGTAAATACAGTATTTCCTTCAACTTTTCCTGCATCTTCAACTTTTATATGGTTTGGATCTGTATACATAGACATAACTTTTTGTTTTATAATGTCTACTCCGTCTTTTAGATAAATAGTGTTTCCTAAGCTTTTGCTCATTTTTGCGTTTCCATCAGTTCCGATAAGTCTGGTGCATTTTGATAAATAAGCTTCACATTCTTTTAGAATATCAGTTTTATAAATTCGATTAAATCGTCTAACAATTTCATTTGTTTGCTCTAGTAATGGTAATTGGTCATCACCTACAGGGACAACCTCAGCTCCAAAAGCTGTTATGTCGCTGGCTTGACTAACTGGATAGCATAAAAAACCTGCAGGCACACTATCTTCAAAACCTTTTTGAGCGATTTCAGTTTTTATTGTTGGATTTCTTTCTAATCTAGCAACTGTAACTAAATTCATGTAATATGTAGTTAATTCAGTAAGTTCAGGAACTTGAGATTGAATAAATAATTTTGTGATTTTTGGGTCTATGCCAACAGCTAAGTTATCAAGTATAACTTCAAAAACGTTATCTCTAATTTTTTGTGGGTTTTCAAAATTATCTGTCAAAGCTTGCACATCGGCAGACATAATAAACATATTATAATCGTTTTGTAATTTTACTCTATTTTGTAATGAACCAACATAGTGTCCTAAGTGTAAAGGTCCTGTTGGTCTTTCTCCCGTTAGTATAACTTTTTTCATAAATATTTTCCTATATCACAGTTTAAATATATTAAATATTAAATAAAATGTCAATTAACCAATCAAAAATATTGTCGCCATTCCGAGTAATAATAAAGACGTTGAAGTATCAAGCAAAGCTGTTATAAATGTTCCTGAACCAACAGCTGGATCTAAATTAAGCTTTTTAATAATTAATGGTACAGATGTTCCAATTAAACAAGATAAAATTTGTAAAACAACAATAGCGGTTCCAAATATTATACTTAATTTTAAATTATGCTTCCAAAAATACAAAACTGTAGACACTATAATTGCCAAACATATTCCATCTAATAATCCGACAAGCATTTGTTTAAATATTATTCTTGTAATTCCTATTTTCTCTAATTCATTACTAGATATATTTCTTATTAAAATACTCAAAGTTTGAGTTCCAGAAACACCAGATAAGTTGGCTGCTAAAGGCATAATAGCTGATAGAATAACAAATTGTTCAATAGTTGGTGAAAAATGATTAATGACCAACATACTCATACTACCAGTTAAAACCGAGCCTAAAAGCCATGGTAATCTTTTTTTTGTTGAGTTTAAAGTTGTGGTATAAATTGTATCATCGGAATTTACATTTCCCATTAACATCATATCCTCTTTAGTTTCCTCATTAATGACATGTATAATATCATTTGAGTTTAAAACTCCAATAAGGATTCCATTATGATTAACCACAGGAACAAATTTTAAGTCATATTTAATAAATAAATTAGCTGCATCAGATTGATCTATATCTGCATTTATCATTTTTAAGTTTTCAGGATCTCTCATAATTTCAGAAACTAGAGTTTTACCTTCATTTTTTAATATACTACCAATTGAAGCTGTAGATACGGGTCTAAAATATTCATCAACAATAACTACATTTCCAAATTCTTGTGGAACATTTCTATTTTTTCTTAAATATTTTATAATCTCATTAACGTCCCAATCTTTTGGCACGGCAATAAAATTATTTTGGTCCATAATTCTTCCCACACTATCTTCAGGGTATGACAAAGCTTCTTCAATGTCTTCTCTTTTTTCACTAGATTTTATTGCATCAATAGTTTCTTTTGTTAAATCTTCTTCACAATCTTCCAAAACTTCAACAACATCATCAGTATCTAATTTAGCAATTAAATTCGCTAATATATTTTTATCTAAATATCCAATTATTTCTTTTCTTACATTACCTTCAAGCTCTACTAAAAGTGATGGATCTAATTTGTCATTTAATATTTCTACTAACTTTTTTCTTTCATCTTTATCTAAGTTATGTACTAACTCCGCTTGATCCGCAGGATGTAAACTTGAAAATATTTTTTTAACTTGTGTTTTAAGATTCATTTCAATAGCATTTTGAATTCTCTCAACAAGTCCTTTAGTAATACCATAATTGTTATCTTTCTCAAACATATTAGCTCCTTTTTTAAATATATTCAGGTCTCTCTACTATTACATAGCCATCTTTTGCATTTACTTCCCTAAAATAATCTTTAATAAACGGTATAGATTCTAAATCTTTTTCATTTTCCCATTCTATTTCAACTACAATACCTGCTCCAAAATTATCTATTCCTACTATTTTGCCTTTACTTTTTTTATCAAAACTTTCAGTTTTTAAACCAATTAATTCATTAAAATAAAATTCCTCTTCTTTAGTATGTGGTAAAAGACTTAAATCAATATATAATTCTAAATTTCTATAATTCTTAGCTAAATCCATATCTTCAACACCTTCTATTTTAACGACAAAAATATTTGGTTTTGAAGTACCAACAAAATTTATTTTAATTTGTTTATTATTTTTATCATACAAATTATCAGAGTAATTAAAAATATCTTTAGGTTTTTCCATAAAACTTTCAAGTTTTACAAAACCTCTAACTCCATGTGTAGTTAAAATCTTTGCAATGACTATTTTTTTTCCCATTTTAAGAATTAATTACTCAACTAAAGTAGTATAAAATTAAAAAATTAAAAGTAAATCATATAATAGACCTATTGCATAAATAATTTTTCCACAAAAAATGTGCCTGTTTCCAACCGCTCGTTCCTCGCGCACTACTGTCCGAGATAATTTTTGATTTATTAAAATTATTTGTTTTAGTATTTTGTTACACCGCCACTTGGATTCCAGCTTTAGCTGGAATCTAAGCGGTAGAGCAGTAAAAAAACAGACTATAATGTTTTTATAAAGTTCAGAGTAAAAAATAAATTTATTAAAATTTAAGTCTCTACAGTGATTTTTAACAAACCTAGTTATTATTTTTAATGATAGCTGAGTTTTTTGTTGAAATTATCTCGGACAGTAGTGGCGAAGAATGAGTGGTTGGAAACAAGCATTTGAAGTAGAAATCAGAATTTTGTGGAAAAATTTCATTTGCAAGAGGTCTATTGATGACGAAGGTCGATCTAAGTATAAATTAGAGTTTAAATACAAAATACTGTTAATAAAATATAAGAGTAAGATATAAATAATAAATTTTATAAATCTTTGATAGTGGCGTCTAATCTCCCTTTATTTAAAAGATAAAGGGAGATTAATAAAATTTATTGTAGTTGTTCTTCTTTCCCCTCTTTCTGTTCTTTTTTAGATTTTAAAACAGCATCAACAAATTTTTCTTTGCTATCAATATTACCAGTATTTTCAACTGTTACTTGTTTATTACTTGATAATAAAAATGATGGTGGTGGAATTTTTGTTATAAATTCAAATTTATCATCATTCGAAGATTTTGTTATTCTAGGAATATCTTGTTTATCAATTTTTCTTACTTTTTCACGTGTTTGTTCTTCAATACCCACACTATTTTGTTGTTTTATTTTTCTTGTTAATGGTACATGTTCTGCTTCAGAACTTAACGATGTTGTATTGATAAGTGTTTCAGAAGTATTATTTTTTATTCTAGATGTATTTGTCTTAATATTTTTTAATTCAATACTTAAAGTCTTTTCTATTAATTTCTTAGCATCTTTAAAAGTAATTTTACTTTCACCATGTGAATTAAAAAGTTCTTTTAATACATAAGAAATTTTTTTTAAATCAGCTAAATTTATTTTTAATAAATATTCAAATAGACATATTCTATCTTGTTTTTCCATTTTATCTTTATTACATACATTCAAAATTTCAGATTCAATCAAAATTCTTTGATTTTTTTGACTTAGATTTTTGGGTGATTCATTTAAAATGACAGCTTTTTTCAATATAAAAGGATCAAAATTTTGAAAGTTACATTCATTAGTGTTTGGATTAAGAGTATTTGGACATACACCGTTAATCAATAAATCAAAAGATAAATTACTAGACAAATTAGCTTTTTGTGTAAGATTTATATTTTTACAATACTCATCAAATTTTCCTGTAATTCTCAATATAGCTTCAAGTCTATCTGCTGGAAAATAAGGTTTTTCTAAAATTTCATTAATAATAAAATTTATCTCATTTTTATCACTTAAAATTTCTAAAAACAATTCAATAGGTAAATTTTTTGCTTTTAAAAAGCTTATATATAAAAAATGATTATTAAAAAGATTTCTTTCTTTTAGTTTTGAGAATATTATTTTTAACTTATTTGAATCAGTATTAGGATTCTCAATTAAATTAGAAAAAGCAATATAAGAATTATTTTTAAAATAATTTAAAGAATCTTTGAAATTTTCATTAAAAATTTCTAAAGGACAATTATTTTTTAAAATAAGAGAATATTTAATAAATTCAAACTTTTTAAAGTTTGAATATATATCTTTAAAAACTTTTTCAGATGTATTTGGATTTTTAATAATAAGAGTAATTGCATTAAAAATGTTAGATTTTTGAAAGTCTAAATATTTATCTTTTAAAACTTCTGCAGTAAGATTTTGATTTTTATTAAGAAAAGTGATAATTTCATTAATATCTTTTGTGTTTTTAATTTTTAAATATATATCTTCCAAAACTTCAGTAGGTGTATTTGGATTTACAATGAGAGGATTAATAATCCAATAAAAATCTTTATATTTTTCATATTTTAAATATATATCTTTTAAAATTTTTGCGGGTGTATTTGGATTTTTCAAACAAGAATAAATTAATGTTGTATTTTCTAAAATATTTTGTTTTTCTTTTTCATATATATTTTTTAAAAAATTTGAAGATAATTTTATATTTTGCAAAATATTACAACAATCTTTACCTTTTATTTTTTCATATATTCTTTCTAATATATAATCTGAAGTTTTAGGATTTTCCAAAAATTCAGAAATAATACTTTGAGAATATCCACTATATTTAAAGTCCATATCTTCTAATATATTTTTTGTTATTTTATCAATATGGCATCTATTCTTTATAATTGAAATAATAAAATCTTTATTATTTTCTAATTTTAATTCTTTTCTGTTTTCCCATATTTTTATAATAATATCATCAGAAATATTTTTGTTTTCTAAAATTTTTTTAATTAATTTTGAATCTGAATATATTTTAAAATTCTCCATATCCGCAAAAATTTTTTCATATATGTATGGTGGAATGGCACTATTACTAACAATATTATAAATTCCAAATTTTTCTTTGTTTTCAAATATATGCAATAATATATCTTTATTAGTATTTGGATTACTTGCAAAATTATTCACACAACTTTTTAGTTTTTTATCATTTTTTTGTAAAATTTCCCATATTTCTTCTATTATCTCTTTTGGAGTGTTAGGATTTTTCAAAAAATAATTATAAAATTCAGCTGTTCTTTCTTGATTTCTAAAATTATCATCCCATATATATTTTATAATATACGAAGATACAAAATTATTTTGTAAAATTGATTTTAAAAAGTCAGTTTTATAACTTCTATATAACTCATTTTCCTTTGTTTTTTTTACAACTTCTAAAAATATTTCATCTGGTGTTTCTTTGTTTTTTAAAATATTTTCTAGAATCTGTTTTAAAAATTCATGCCCAGCAATACTTGTTAATTTTCCATTATTATAAATAAGTAAATCATCTTTTAAAGATTCACTTTTAAAATCAGATATATTTTCAAATTTATTAATTAAAGTTTTATATAAAACAATTAAAGAAGATTGCATTATATCACCACTTTTCAAAATCTGTAAAATTATATTTTTATCTTGTTCTTGTTCTAATTTTATAAATGGCAAAATTTTTTGTAATAACAAATTCTTATTAAAATTTGGATTAAATATCAAACTACAAATAAATTGTTTTTTTATTTTATTTTCTATAATATTATTATCCTCTAAATTAAATCTATTTTTAACTTCATCTTTTGATTCTCCAAAAAACTTATTTAAGAATAATAAAATTAAATTACTCTCAATAAATTTAATATTTTCATTTTCTGCAATAGCCTTAAGAACACTAGAACTAACTAAATCTTCTTTTAATTTTAACAAAATATTATTCAAAAAACCGTAGTTTATATTTTTATTGCTTAATAAAGCAATCAAAAATTCTCTATAATATTCAATATTTATAAAAAAATCTTTTTTTTCAATTATAGTACTTCGCATTTCATTTAATAATTCAATTGAAATATTTTGATTTTTAATAACAGATAAAATATTTATAAAAAGATTTCTTTTTTCTTCAATATTTTCAGAAGATTTAAATAAATTAAAACATTTATCAAAAATTTGTTTTAATAATTCAGATGGTATTTTTGAATTTTTTAAAAATTTATTATACTGTTTATTACGAAAATCTTCATCTTTAATACTATTTACAAAATTTATAACTTTTTCAATAGGAACATTATCATTTTCTATAATATATTCAATTAAATTCCTATCATCTTTCGTTATTTTATTTATTATACAATCTGGAGTTTTCTCATTCTTTAATAATATTGAAATAATCTCATTACCATAAAGATTAAATTTTTCATAACCAATTTTGTTATCTAAAATTTCCCATAAATCACTTATATTTTTTTCAGAAATACCCAAATTACATATTAATAAAATAGCAATATATTTTAAATTATTTTCACTAATTTTTGCTTTTCTTAAGAAATTAATTATAATTTCAAAATTCTTACTAGATATATCAATATTTTCTAGATTATTATTATTTATTATTTTAATAATTTTTTCAGCAATTTTATTAAAATTATTTTTTTTTTCAAAATTTTCTTCTTTAATTTTAGAATTAATTTTTTCTATTAAAGAAAATGAATATTCATCAGATATATTTTTTTTTGTTTTAAGTTCTTCAAATATTTCAGATATGTTTAATTCTTTGTTTTCATCAGAAAAATCGTCATTAATCATAATAAAATCAACATTTTTTTTATTTTCCATAATTGTTTATTTATTAAATTTAAAACGTTTTTTACAATAAAAAATTACTTTTGCAACATATTTATTAACTATTATGATGGTAATTATTAGACCTCCTGTAAATAAAATTTTTCCTCAAAAATAATTTCTACAAAAAAGACAAGGATATTTCAAAGTATTTAATAGAAATAGTATACTTATACATTTCGTTATTAAATATAGTCAAACAACTTTCACTTAACCACCAACTAAACCTAACTTTTGCCTTAATCACCCTTCGTCGCTCTAAAATTTTATTGTCTCACCGTATTAAGTTATACGCTATCGCAATAAAATTTTAAATCTCCTTGTATATTTTTGCAAAAGCGGTTTATTTA
>DATIQT010000014.1:0-9661 GCA_035470525.1 Rickettsiales bacterium | reverse complement strand
TTACTGCTATTTATATCAGTACTTGTTTTATTACATTTCATATTATTTGTATCAATATTTTATTAATAATTTTAATAATTAATTATCAAATAACTTAAATTAAATTTTTAAACATAAAAAATTTAAAAATTTAATTAGGTTATTTGATTATTGACACAGAATTGTGAACAGTCTCTCCAAATAAATGATAAGTGGTATCAGCTGAAAGTGAAGTAATGTTTGTATTATCTGTTTCAGTTAAATCTGTGTCAGTGTAATCACTAAAACTCAACAATGTTGAGTTATCTTTACAAGTACATTTACCAGCTGTTAGATCTATTGATGTATAGTTTGTATTTCTATTTGATTTGGGAACTAAACCATAAATTAAATTCTTATCTTTATTTACAACATCTATATCCATTGTAATGGTATTATCTGCATTAATTGTTGCGAAGTTATACCAATAAGTAGTGTTTGTAATACTATAAGTATTACTGGCTACTTTTGAACGATAGAATTTGGTTATATCACTATTTGTATTTATAACTATAGAATTCTTTTTATATGTTATAGCACTATCATACTTAAAGATTCCGACATTTTGAAGAGCAGTTATCCATTGTTTACTTGCATTGCCATTTTCTAGTTCACCATTAGGTACTTCACCTGCAAGCTGAAGTACTTGATATAGTGCATAGTATGGGTCTGTCATATGTGGTGCTACTATATTTGTTCCATCTCCAGCACCTGTTGATGTTTCATCTTTAAAAGTTCCATACGGATTGTCTGTGGTTGCAGCATTCGTATTTGAATAATCACTTAGGTTTTTCATAGGATTTATGAAGTTGTTTGTATTATTTGTTTTTGGGTTTGGTTTTATGTTTATGTTTGTGTTTGGTTATTTTTTAGTTTTGAATTTTTTAGTTTGTGATTTCGTTATTTAAACTAAACTTATGTTTAATAAAGCCACTTTCTCAAGTGGTTTGATTCTCAAAATTAAATCAACCAATATGTCATATTGTCCACCTGTAATTTGTAGAACACCACCTGAGGACTTTTCAATAAGAAAGCATTGTTTATTATCATTTAGAACTGCTGGGTCTTTATTTGTAGTTCCAATTTGTAATAATCCATTACCTACTATTGTATAACCACTTTGTCCATATTGTTTAAAACCATATTGATGAAGTCCATATTGAACTAAGTTTGTATTGATTAAATCTTGAACTGGAATATTCTCAACAACTCTTGCATCAATTCCAGCATTTGTGATTGCTTTCTGTAAATAACCAAACCCTTGATTACCTACAAGACCGAATTGTGCTTCAATGTTGTTCGCTCGTTCACTTATTGTAGCTCTACTTGTTGAGATTCCAAATTCATTCTCAAAGTTTATTATGTCTTGTTTTTGTTCATCATTCGTAGTGTAGGTATTTTGGCTAGGAAATGGTGTAAATGCTATTCTATAAAATATTCTAACTAATTCTTCAAATGGTTTAAGAAAAGATTTTGATATATTTGAGATGTTTGTTTCATTTAAATGAAATGCTCTACTTTTACCAAGAAGAATTTTGAATGTTGTAAATAAAATGTCACTGATCATATGTTATATAAAATGTTTCGTTTGTGTTTTGTTTTTTGCTTTTAGTTTTACAAATCTATTGTTGAACCATTAATTTTTAATTCACTTAAGTAAGCAAGACATCCAATTCCCAATACATCTGTTAGTATTAATTCATCATCTGAGTTCTTCAATGAGAATGAAGTAAAACTTCCATCTGAGCTATCAATAATGTTTTGAACTATAGAACTTAATTGATTACTGTTTATTGTTGCATTGTTTACTGTATAACTTAAAGCTTTTATATTTGGTCGTTTTACATCAAGTTCATCTATTAGTGCTTCCTTTATAGATTCTGTTATTGAATCACTTATCGGACTTAAACCTAATATTTCTATTTTATAAGCTGTATAGTTTGGATTTAACAATTCTACTTTAGTTCCAAGTGGTCTTCTATCATTACTTGTTTCATCACTGCTATTGATTGCTTTTGCAACAGATAGGAATTGACCAGAACCTGTTAAATCTTCCATCTGTCCATCAGTCCATGTTGGAAAGGGATTTGATGATACAGAACCTGTTGGGTTTCTATTGCTACCGCTACCGCTGGAAACAAGATATAAACTTACTTTGCCAGATTCTAAAACATAAGGCAGACAATCAACAATACCGCTTACTTCAGTAGACCAATCATAATAATCTACAGCAGAGCCACCTTGAGGCTTTCTCTTGTACCTATTTATTACTCTAGTTCTATAAGTTTCTATTTCTTCATCATTCGTTCCTGTAGTTATTGTTTCTGAAACAGTGGCTGTTTCTGGAAGACCAGCTATTGGGTTGGTTATATTTAATATTGAGTCATTTGATAAGTTTCCGCTTGATCCACTTATGGAACATTCAACATTAAGAACGACTTTTGTTGAACTAACTGTTGTTGTAGATATGGATTTATAGATTAAACCATTATCAAGACTTTTCCAGATTGTGCCTGCGGAGATTTCACTTTTTGAAACATTTAAAAGTGTAATACTTAGTATACTCTTTACTCCGCTCTTGTATGTTATATCTACAAGATTTCCCCATCTTTTGAGTGCTTCAAATTCACAGGTTTCAAGAAAGATTTGTAAATACTGCCATTCTGCAAAGTTCCATATAAAGTAGACTACACCAGCTATTGCATATGCAAAGCATTTTATTAATGCTCGTTTAAGCACAGGAACTTCTTGTCCAGTTCTGGTGGTATAATCACTTATTATTGTGTTATAGATTTCTTTGATTGTGGGTTTAGTGAAGGTAGTCATGTTTTATGATTTAAATAATTCTTTTTACTATTGGTTCAATTCACTTGAATAGTTTTCTTTTAAAATAACTTTTTGATTATTCCAAATTATAAGGTATTTCTTACTTACATTACTTGGTTCTTGAATTGTTATATATATTTTAATACTTTCAAATGTTGGTGTTATAGTTGTTTCTATTGAATCAACTATATTTTCTTCTAAAAGCCAATTGAGTTTTTCATTAATAATGGTCTCTAGCTTTTTTATATTTTTTGTTGATGTGATTAGTTCTTTTAAACGAATTTCTAGGTTGCTGTCATCATCATTAGTGCTGTTATTGTCACTACCATCAGAATCTTCAAAAATATCATACCAAGTGCTAGTATTAAATAAGCTTAAATAAACTGCATTTGAAAGGGTTTTGTCAGATTCAATGTCTCCACCTAAGAGGTTTAGTTCACCACCATCGCCTTGTTCGTATAATTTAAAATCCATATTAGAAATTAAAAATTAAAAATGTAAAATTAAAAATTATTCAGCTTTGGTTTTTACCGCTGAATTGGTTATTGTACATGAAATGCCTAAACTATCTTTTATAACACTTGCTTCCGTTAGAACAGCATTTCCACTATTTCCACCCAAATTACAGTTTCCGTTTAATGTTATGTTTTCCGCTGTGGCATTTATGTTTGTTGCATTTACTGTAATTGTATTTGTTGAATTTATTTCAATACTACCATCATTTTTTAAATGAATGCTTGCTTTGATTTCTGATCCAGCTTCATTTGTGGAATAAATTCTCTTTTCTCCAGAACTTGCAATTCTACTTGTTCCGTCATTGTATAGTAGAATTACTGTTTCTGTTTCATTATTGTTTATTGTTGAAGCTATAGTCTCTGTGTTGACTGGTGGGTTATAATCATCTCCACCGCTACTATATTGCTTTGCATGATGAATTGAGTCTTTATAAGTTTCTCCCTTTATAACTCTGAATGTATTTTTTATAAAAGTTTCAAGAATAGTTAGTTTAAACATTTTGTTTTTTTAATTATCAATTTTCAATTATCAATTATCAATTCAAATGAACGGTAGTTCATTTGGCAGTGTTCCATTATAAGCACATGGCAATGTTAAAGTCAGAATTGTTTTATTTGGGTAGTTTATTATTTTATTCTCAATAAGCATTTGGGTTTCTGATTTAAATCCTATTTTACTATTTTGAATATTTACATAGTCGCCCGTGTTAATTTCTGATAGGTTTCCATTTATTTCCAACTGAACTTTTATTGCTTTTCCAATTTCTCTGCATATTAACCAATTAGCATAATTACTTATTATACCCTCATTGATTTCATTATTTATAATTCTCTTTGTTATTGGGAGTTTAATTGGTTCAAATACTATAAGCTCTTTTGAGTTTGTATTGAATTGTGAATATATTTCATAGTATCTTGCTAGGTTATCATAGTTATATAGTGGCAACCAATTTGAGATGGTGCTGTCTCCAAGTATAAAAGAGTATTTTGATTTAGTTGTTTTATTGTTGTTTATATTTGTGGTGTTATTTCCTATTGTTCCAATACTTATTGATCCATTTCCTAAATCTCTGACAAGTAAACCTCTTGAATTACATAGTCTTGTTATAAAACTCCAGCAGGATTCATTGATTCTTGCTGTAGCTGAATTGTTTACTTTAAAGTATAAGCCTTGTTTTTGTTTGGTTAACTTTAAATAAATATTTTGACTTTATAAAAACACAAATTATATAATAATGTGCATATGCGATAAAATAAATAAAATGTTTTCAAGACAATCCGCTGTAGACATGCTCGGAAGAATAAGAGTAAGTATGTTTAATAATGCTTATTATAATATATTAAAAAGTGAACAATCGGAGGAAAGATTAAAAAAATCCGATTTTGTAGCAAAAAGATTTATCAGACATTGTATAGTTGTTGCTATAATTTCTGAAAAGCTTGCTGAAAATATGAACCTCAATAAAGATAAAGCTTTTATCATTGGATTATTACATGATATTGGGAGATTTCAACATAAAAGATTTCACGGTTTGATGGGTTATAAATTATTTACTGAAATTTTTGAAAAAACTGGAATTGAGATTTTTAAAGATATTGCAAGAATTTCTTTAACTCATACTCTAATAAACAGTCCTATAAAAGAAAGTTATTCAAGTTTTGATATTTATAGAAGTAATAATCCAAATAATATAGATATTATAAACAAAGACGAGCAAGAAGTAATTTTAGAAAGAAAAAAGGTTACTCCTGATGAATATGATTATATAGTTGCTATGGCAGATCTTCTTGCTACTGGTGATAGCTTGAAACCAAATTCTCTTAAGGAAAGACTTGATGATATTTTTAAAAGATATTACCAAAATGAAGAAGGTGTAAAAAATCGTTGGATGTTTGATGAGCTAGCTAAAGACAAAGGTCAACTTGAAAAACATTTGGAAAGTTTAGCAAACAAAAAAATGATTGATATGTTTGCAGAAATTAAAGAAATTCCTGATTCTGACTATTATATACTAAATGATGATAATAAATATAAAATTCTTTTGGGAGAAGATTTTGAAGAAAAGTTTATTGCAGATTTTTATAAGCATATAGAAGAAATTATTAAGAAATAAATATGGAAAGATTGGAAAAATTTTCAGAACTTATAAAAATAAGTCCTGATTTTTTATTTGATTCAGATATAGATAATATCAAATCTACAGTTTCAGATAAAAATGTTTTAGATATTAGAAAAATTTTAAAAAACTTTTTTGAATATTTTAAAAAAGATGTATATAACTATGATTTTCAAAATCATAATGATAAATCTTTGCAAGAAATTGTAGTAATTACTGCAGAAGCAAAAAAAAATTGCAAAGGTATAATTGATGAATCTTTGTTTGATTTTTTTCTAAAAGAAGTGACTTCTTTATTTGAATTTGTTGAAAATGAAACAAAAAGAAATGCTAATTTTGTAGAGCATATCTTTATGAAAAAAATATTACGAATACAGAAAATTCTAATATTATTAGGTTTTGATCCAATGTTTGATATCCCAATAAAAGATCAAACGAAATTGATTTTATATATTGGCGGCTCTATTGATGAAGTTACAGCTGATAAACAAGCAATAACTGATTATAGCACATTAGGTATAATAACTTGTGGTTTGCTTAATAAATGTGTAAAAACTGCTGACTCAATAAGAAAAAAAGAATCATTATCATCAGCAAATAAAGATAGTTTTGTAGAAATTTTGTGTCCAAACAGTTATATGAATTGTTTGGAATATTTTAAATTTGGCAGCTTATTATATTTAAATTATATAAAATTATTTAGACTTAAAAACACAGAAGCTAAAATGTACTTAGCTGTAGGTCATGAAAGTTTTGTTATAGAAAGAACAGTTCCAATAGAAATAAAATATTTAGATGGTTCTGAAAAAGTATATGATTATTATCACCCTAATATTTTATTGCTTAGCGATACTACAGACAATCTTGGAGAATTAGAAATTGTATCAAGTTTTATCCCAGATATCAAAATGAAAATTACTTTGCAACAAGCAACAGATATGCGCTTTTCCAAACTTAAGCCAAGTCAGACTGTTGATAAATATTCATTATTGGAACTGAAAACACCAAAGTATTTTTTATTGCACAATACAAGATACAAGGAAGATGTTGCTCATGATGGATTTTTTAATACATCTACTTTGTATTTATCAGATGGAAAACCGATAATAGATAGAGCAGAATTATTGGAATGTCAAAAGCAGAATAAAGCAATATTTATGCATTTAGACGAGCAAGCACAACTATTATTGAATTTTAAACATCAAAGAGAGATCAAAAATTTAGAGAAATGTTTTGATAAGTGGAAAGAATTTGTAATATATGAAAGATCTAAAAAAGTTAAAATACGACAGGGAACAAACACACATGTAACAGAAGATATCGAAATATCAGAACTTGTTCCTACTATGGCTGGAGAATTATATGATGTAATAGATAAAAATCGTGAACATTTAAAACAACATCTTGTATGGATTGATAAAATACAAAATGTTTCAGATGAATTAAAATTTATAAATTCAATAGATAGAAGCAATAGAGATGCATTTGTTATAATAAATAAAGGCAAAATAATTGGAGTAATTGACTACACTAAGGGTGAAAAACAATTAGATATTGGATATTGGATTGCGAAAGATTATGAAGGAAAAGGTATAATAACTAAATGTTGTCAAAAGATTATAGAGCATGGTTTTATTGATTTAAAACTTGAAAAAATCACAATTCACATGGATGCTAGTAATCCAAAAAGTGAAGCGGTGGCAAAGAGATTGGGATTTAAGTTTACTGGTATTGAAGAGTCAGATCATCAAAAAAATCTTTTGGGGAAAAATAGATATGAGATGTTATTAAAAGATTTTCAAAAACTCCAAACTATTAAAACTATTTAATATTTTCTTAGCTGCACCTTTAATCTTTGATGTAGCTCTTAGAAATGTATCTTCAAATTCTATACCAGTTTTTACTGCAGAAGTTATACTCCCTACTATAGAGGCTATACTAATAACTTGAGCTATTTGAGTATTAGCTAGTTCTTTTAACTGTTTAGTTGAAGTAGAGAAGATTCCAGATATACCGGAAGAGGCTTTTCTGATTTCTTGGGTAGCAATGGAGAAGCTATCTTTTAATTGATTAACACCCTCAAGGGAAAGCTTGAGAGCTATGGAGTAGATGGCGGACATGGTATTAAGATATTTTAATTATAAACTTCAAACTTTTTAAAAAATCATTGACTATTTATATTACTGATTTACAATCATTGTGCGATTGCCAAACAATAAAGTTATGCAAATAAAGAACATAGGTGTAATTTTTCCATCATCTTTTTGTGATAAAAAAAAGATAGATGAAACAATTAATTTCTTTAAAAATAAAGGATTTAATTTAATCTTTGCAAGAAATAACATTAAAAACATTAATAATTTTGCAGGAACTGATGAAGAAAAAATAAATGAAATAAATGAAATTTTTTCAAATAAAAATGTAGATATTGTCTTTGCTTTTAAAGGTGGTATGGGATTAAGCAGAATTATTGATAAAATTGATTATGATATTATCAAAAAAAGTGGAAAACCTTTATTTGGTTATAGTGATATTACTCTACTACATAATGCTATTATTAAGAATACAGGTTTAATAACATACCATAGTCCAATGCTTGATTGGGCATCAAGAACAGATGATATAGATTTGGATTCATTAAACTATTTAATAAATTTTCTTTCAAATAAAGATAACACAGAATACAGAAAAAATTTGTTAAAAGATGTAATCGTTTTAAAAGATGGAACTGCGAAAGGCTTAACTATAGGAGGAAATTTAGCTTTATTATCTGATAGTATAGGAACAAAAGCTGATTTTGACACAAAAAATAAAATATTATTAATTGAAAATGTTGGCGAAAAAATTACTAGAATTCATGAAGAATTATTCCATTTAAAAAACGCTGGAAAGTTTGATAATATAAAAGCTTTAATTATCGGTGGTATGAATTATATTGAGGCAGAAACGGGATTTTATTCAAATGTTAATGATATTATATTAGAAATATTCAAAGATATAAAAATACCAATAATATCAAATTTTCCATTTGGTCATGACAAAAGAAAAATGATAATTCCATTGAATAATATCATGGAAATTGATACTTATAATAATAAATATGGATTTTGATATGTTTGAAATAATAAAGAATAAAGATTATATTCTTGAAATTAAAACAAGATTATTAAAATGTAGTAATAAAATAGAAATAGAGACAATATTACTAGAATTGATTGATACTATAAAACGACATAATATTAATTTTTTAAGAGATAAAAGTTTATATCCAGTATTTTGGACTAATGAGATAAAAACTCTTGATAAAAAATATACTGATACTTTGACAAGTCCAGCAATGATTTTTTGTAGAAGTTTGTTAGAAGATGTGGCAATTATTAATAAAAACAAAGATGCATTTTGGTTTGGCATATATCAAGGAACATTAGATCAAGGTAAAAATAATGATTTTACAGTGATTGCTAGTGAATTATATTCACAATATATTATGTTAAATTTTACCCTATTTGATAAAGTCGTTATTTTAGATAATAATGCAATTTGTAAAATAGAACATATTTTGGTTAGAGATGAATTACCACTTTTAGTAGATGCTTATCAAAAATATCAGCAGTATGGATCAAAAACAATCCCTAATTTTTTAACAAAAAGCATTACTATAACAAGTAGGAGTTTACTACCAAATCCAGATATAGTTGTTTATAATTCTGATAAGGACAATTATGTTTCAACGGATATTTTAATTTCAAAATTGAGTCCAAAATACAGTAAACTGGAATTAAGATTAATGCTTAGAGAAAAAGATAAACAATTGGTTTTGAGAGAAGAGAAACTAGCTGAATTAGAAAAAAGAGATCCAAAATACAAAATTAATTCTTGGTATGCAAAGGTAAAACTTATGTCTAAAAGTTGTATATCAATTTAAATATTTATATTTTGAACAAATTTCTCGCAGATTCCCCCATATTCCGTAATAGTCTTTATACTCAAATACAATAAATTTGTAAGCATTTCATAATTATTTAACAGAAGCAATTGAGAATAATAGAGACCGTTCCAAATTCTGTGTCAATAATCAAACAACTTAATTAAATTTTTAAATTTTTTATGTTTAAAAATTTAATTTAAGTTATTTGATAATTAATTATTAAAATTATTAATAAAATATTGATACAAATAATATGA
>DATIQT010000013.1:0-2703 GCA_035470525.1 Rickettsiales bacterium | reverse complement strand
TTGACAGAAACAGAAAAAGCTGAATATTCGTATTGTCAAGATGAAGAAGATGCAAAATGGTGTGATGCTGTAAGTGATGATGGTGTTGGTTCTAGTTGGGAAAAAGTTCTTGGTGGGGTAGAAGATGTTGTTGGTACATGTTTAGATGGATATAACGAAGCAACTGCTGGTTCGCCTATAAGAGATTGTTCAAGTGAAGGAGTATGGGAGACTATAACAAATCCTTGTGTTCTAATTGTATGTCAAAATAGCGATCTTAATTCTGGTGATGAAATTCCAAATTTAACATTTCCAACATTAACGGGAACAACATTACCAGATGATACACAAGTTGCAGATTCCTGCGATACTAATTATGAAATAACTGGAACAGCTGTTGCAACATGTCAGTCAGATGGTACTTGGGCTTACAGTAATAGTAGTGGTATAGATGTTGAAGACACTTGTTCTGTTTTTACTTGTGATGGAAGTGATCCTGTTTATGATGTTAATGGTAATTTGATGTATGAAGTACTTAATGGAATGTTATTAATGGGAACTAATCAAAAATTTGTTAATTATTGTAGATTTATGTCTTCTTCAACAGCAATCAGTATTTCTTCTTTTGAAGCTGAAATTGGTGATTATGTAACATGTGGAGATACAGTACACTCTATTACTTCATCAGAAATAAATACAAGATTGAATTTATATTGTACAGAAAATGGTTGGGAAAGTACATTGGGATCTTGCACTGTTTCTTCAATACCGACTCTTACAAATGGTACAATTGATGGCGTAAGTAGTATACCGTCTAGCCAATTAAGAATACCTAGTTATGATGCTAGATATGTTGGAGAATTTAGTTATTCTTGTAATACTGGATATACAAAAACTTCAAGTTCATTAACATGTTCAACAAGTGGAAGTTGGAGTTCAATAGGATGTAATTAATATAAATAAATAGAAATTTATTTATATAATAGATTTATTAAATTTTTTAATTATAAAATATTGAGTAATTTTTGTAGTTCCATACATTATCATATATGTTTCAATAATAATTTTAGTTATATGTTGATTATATATAATTAGCATTGAAAAGATTATGTATAATGCTACAACAGACCTCCTGCAAATAAAATTTGAACAATTTCAATACTTAGCAGAGTAAATCAAATTATAATTTTAAAATAATTTTCCTCAAAATTCTAATTTCTACTTCAAAAGCCCTTTGAAATATCCTTATCTTTTTTTATAAAAATTATTTTTTGAGGAAAAATTTTATTTACAGGAGGTCTAGTAAAGAATAATGGGATTTTCTCAAAATTTTACAAACTAGTACATTATGAAGTTTTTTTCTTGCAAAATAAATAATTAGTAATTAAAATATACAAGTATGGTATGCCCAGATAGCTCAGTCGGTAGAGCAAAGGACTGAAAATCCTTGTGTCGGCAGTTCGATTCTGCCTCTGGGCACCATTTTCTATCTTGAAGTTTAAATACTTTTTGATAAAATTTTCTTCTAGAAATAAAAATGTTTATTATGATTAAAAAAATAGCGGTGGTTGGGGCAACTGAAAATCTTGGTAGAGAATTGTTATCTATTTTAGCTGAAAGAGAATTTCCAGCTGAAGAAATTGTTGCGTTGGATTCGGAAGAGTCTGAAGGTAAGGAGATAAGTTATGGTTTTGATAAAAGGTTGATTATTAAAAATCTTCAAAATTATGATTTTAAGGGAACTGATATAGTGTTTTTTGTTGATGTTGAGGGTGTTTCAGAGGTCTATGGTAAGAAAGCTACTGAGGCTGGTTGTATCGTTATAGATGAAAGCTCTTGTTTTAGAATGAATGAAAGTATTCCTTTGGTTATTCCTGAAGTTAACCCAAAAATTATAGATGATTATAAAAAAAGTAATATTATTGCTAGTCCAAATAGTTCGGTTATTCAAATGCTTGTTGCTTTAAAACCTTTGCACGATGTAGCTAAGATTAAAAGAATTGTAGTTTCAACTTATCAATCTGTGTCTGGTGCTGGTAAGGAGGCTATGGACGAGTTATATGATCATACTAAAAAGGTATATGAAGGTGAATTTGTAAAACCTGTTAAGTTTGATAAGACAATATGTTTTAATGTTCTACCAAAAATAGATGGTCCTATGGAAGATGGTAATGATAAAGAGGAATCGAAAATTGTAAATGAAACTAAAAAAATTCTTGGGAATGATGTTGAAGTTTCAGCTACATGCGTTAGAGTCCCAGTGTTTGCTTGTTATTCTCAAAGTGTTAATGTGGAATTTAAAAAAGCAATTTCTGCTGAAAGATCTAGAAAAATTTTGTCTAAAACAAAAGGTATTTTGGTTTTAGATAGACCTAAAGAAAATATATACGCTGTTCCAAGAGAATGTGCAGCTTTAGATGAGGTTTTTGTTTCTAGAATTAGAAAAGATAATAGTGTAAAGTATGGTTTGAATATGTGGATTGTTAGTGATAATATTAGGAAAGGCGGGGCTTTAAATTTAGTTCAAATAGCGGAAATTTTAGTTAAGAAATTTTTGCAATCTATTACAATTTAGTTACAACATAGGGGCTAGACAAGTATCTCTCTAAAAACTCGCAACTTAAACCTGATATTTGAAATAATTTTTAAATAATTTCCAAATAACTTTTTCTAGTTCTTCATTACTTAGTTTTCTGTTATTAAATCTAAATTCACATTCTTTTA
>DATIQT010000012.1:0-14834 GCA_035470525.1 Rickettsiales bacterium | reverse complement strand
TAACTTAATACGGTGAGACAATAAAATTTTAGAGCGACGAAGGGTGATTAAGGCAAAAGTTAGGTTTAGTTGGTGGTTAAGTGAAAGTTGTTTGACTATAAGTATTGAAATTGTTCAAATTTTATTTGCAGGAGGTCTATTCTAAAATTCTACTCTTTTTCCTACCAAGACCTCTAGCTTGTGCCTCCAACATACTAACCCAAAAACCTTTATGCGTCCTATCATTCAACGCACTAGCTCTTCCCAAAATTTGCGACAACTGATCACCCAAAACTAAAGAAGTCCAAAAACCTATTGGTTTAGCTATACCAACTATTTTATCTTCATTAAATTCTATTTGTTTTTCAAAGCCATCCCCTATTTTATGAACTCCTTTCAACTCAAATTCCTCTTTAATTTTTTTATCCTCAATTTTCTTATCTCGCAACAATTCTTCTTCCTTTTTATAAGGAACAATTTCGGTTTTTTTTGGTTTTTTATTTACTTCATTCACCTTTTTATTCTTTATATAAAATAAAGAACCTATCCATAAAATTAAGTAAAACAAAATTCTTAAAATTAAAATACAAATCAACAAAATAATCGAAATTATAGCTATTGGTATTATAGCTTCTAAAATATTATTTATAATTTCTTCTTTATTCATTAGCTGAAAATAGATATTTATACATATCTTTATATAGTTTTAAATATTTTTGTCAATTGATTATTACAATGGTGAGAATACCTAGACACCGTTATCAAAGGTTTAACCTTTTTAAACTCGCTTATACGAAGAAATACAAGGAAGGTCATAAATTTTATTGTGTATACATCTAACAATAAAATTTATTAGTTCAAAGTATAAGTAGAGTTTAAATGCAAAATATGATTAATCAAAATATAGATGATAGTTTAATTGTTAAAAATTGTAAACCTTTAATAACAGTGTCTAATACCAAAAAGAATAAATTGATTAATTTTATAATTGAAAAAGAAAAATTATTAATTATCATTATAACAATTTCAATAAACATAATTTTTATGAAAAATAAAAAAGTTAAAACAATGGTATTCCCCGTGGGTGGGTTAGGTACTCGTTTTTTACCTGCTACAAAAGCTACACCAAAAGAAATGTTGCCGGTGGCAGAAAAACCTTTAATTCAATATGCTTTTGAAGAAGCTAGAGATGCTGGAATAGAGAGATTTATTTTTATTACAGGTAGAAATAAAAATTCGATAGAAAATCATTTTGATAATAATTTTGAGTTACAGACTATTCTTTCTGATGCTAAAAAAAATGAAATGTTGGAAAAAACAGTGGGTTGGCTTCCTCCGGCTGGTCAGATTATCTTTATGAGACAACAAAAGGCTTTAGGTTTGGGACATGCGATATTGTGTGCTGAAAAATTTGTTGGTGATGAACCGTTTGCTGTAAGTCTTGCTGATGAATTATTTTATAAAAAAGACAGTAATGTTTTAAAAGAGATGATTGATATTTATAATAGTATTGATGAAAAATGTAATTTGGTGGCCGTGCAAGAGGTTGAAAATAAAAAAGATATTTCAAAATATGGTATAATATCACCGGAAAAAGATTTTGGAGATTATATTAAAATTAATAATATGGTAGAAAAACCAAAGCTAGAGGAAGCTCCTTCTGATTTATCTATGACTGGAAAATATATATTTGAACCAGAAATTTTTAAATATATTAAAGAAACAGAGCCTAGTATAAATAATGAAATTCAAATTACAGATGCTATGAAAAAAATGCTAAAAGATTTCTCTACTTATGCATATAAGTTAAAAGGTGAAAGATTTGATTGTGGAAGCTTGGCTGGTTATTTGAAGGCAAATATTTCTTTTGCATTGAATGATGAAAAAACTAAGGAAAATACAATTAAGATAATTGAAGAGTTTTACAAAAAGATAAAAAATTAATAGACCTGTTACATGAATAATTTTTCCACAAAAAATGTGCTTGTTTCCAACCGCTCGTTCCTCACGCGCTACTGTCCCATTAAAATTTTTTTACACAAAATTTTATTGCATTCGTCCCCATTCCACCTTGAGGGGAAGGGGACAGGAGTTAGGGGTTATTTTAAAAATTAAAATAATTAAAATTTAAGTCTCTAAAATAATTTTTAGCAAGTTGAATCAATATAATCAAATATTGATTCAATTTTTTTTGAATTTTAATGGGACAGTAGTGCGTTCCTCGAGGGGAAGGTGTAGTCTTTCCACTGAACGAAGTGAAGTGTGAAAACAAGCAACACTATACAAAAAAGACAAGGAAGATATTTTTGTAGATACCTGCTTTCACACTACTATCCGAGATAATTTTTGATTTATTAAAATTATTTGTTTTAGTATAATCTTTTAAATTTTGTTACACTATTGCTTGGATTACAATCTATTATCAATTTCTTTTTTAATAAAATCTTCAGCAAATTGTTTATACCTATGTTCTTTTATAGCTTCTCTTATATCTCTCATCAAATTCTGATAATACATTATATTATGCTCTGTTAATAACATAGCTCCCAATATTTCGTCAGCTTTGAAAAGATGGTTTAAATATGCTTTCGTGTGTTGTTTACATGCTCTACAATTGCATGTTTCATCGAGAGGACTATCATCAAACCTATACTTTGAGTTTTTAATATTAATAGTACCACCATTAACAAAAGCTTGTCCGTTTCGTCCGCTTCTGGCAGGCATTACACAATCAAATTGGTCCACACCTCTGAGCACAGAACCAACTATATCAATTGGCTTTCCAACACCCATTAAATATCTAGGTTTATCATCAGGCATCATAGGTGTCAAATAATCTAAAACTGAAAACATTAAGGCCCAACCATCATTGATAGATAAATCGCCACCTATAGCATAACCATCAAATCCAATCTTTTTAAGCCCTTCAATAGATGTTGTTCTAAGTTCCTTATCTGCACCACCCTGCACTATACCATAAATTCCATAACCATCTCTTTCAACGAAAGCATCTCTACTTCTTTGCGCCCATCTCAAGCTTCTTTCCATAGCTCTTTTTGTGTATTTGTAGTCCGCGGGTTGTCTTACGCATTCGTCAAGTGCCATTGTGATGTCTGTGTCAAGTTTGTGTTGAATTTCCATGGAAAATTCTGGTGTTAGTTCGTGTTTTTGTCCTGATAAGTGACATCTAAAAGTACAAGCTTTTTCTGTGATTTTGTTTAAACTGCTTAAGGACATAGCTTGAAAGCCACCGCAATCCGTCAAAATTGGTTTATCCCAATTCATAAATTTATGCAATCCACCCATTTTGGCGATAGTGTTGTATCTGTCTTGAATCATAAGATGATAGGTGTTGCATAACATAATTTCTGCACCGGTTTCTCTGAGTTGGTCAAAGTGCATAGCTTTCATGGCGGCGATAGTTCCTACTGGCATGAAACATGGTGTATGAATATCACCATGAGCTGTGTGCAAAAGACCTAATCTAGCATTACCATTGTTTGCTTCGTCTTTTTCTTGTAAAAATTCTAAACCAAATTTAACCATTATCACCTCATTTTTAGCTTATTATATTTTATTATCATTGTAAAAAAAGACAAGGAATTTTAAAATATATTGAAAAATAATATTTTATTTGTACTATTACAATCATGGTTTTTACTTGTTAAATATGAAATTACATAATTTATTTTTTGTTTTGTCGCTATGTTTGGTACCGTTGTTTAATGCAAATGCTAAGGTACGATTGGCTACACCTGAAGATTTGGAAATAGAACAATTAAATAAAGATGAAAAAGACAGATTGAAAAATATTAATTATTCTGAAACAGTTGGAATGCCTAATCAATATAAAGGGAAATTAAAATATACAGAAGGGGTTGAAGAAGTTAGATTAAAAGATGTTAGGATTTATATTGGTGTTGGTGGTAGAGCTACTTTTGCAAGAGATGAAATACTTAAACCAAAAGAAAGTGAATATACTAATACAAATTTAAATTTTAATAGTGATTTTAACTATTTTGGTTCCATTGGTTTATATTGGAGAAATGGAATAAGAACCGAATTTGAATATTCAGCAACAGCAATAGATGGAGATGCTACTGATACCAGTGGTTTTTATACATATAATGAAGATGATAGTACTTATACATATTCAGATAAAGTAAAATTTGATCTTAAAATTGATACATATATGTTAAATCTTATATTAGAAAAAACACAAGCAAAAACAGCAATAAAACCATATGTTGGTTTTGGTATTGGTATGGCTTCTGCTAATTTTGAAGGTTTAGTTAGTAATAGCAGAGCTTATGCGCCAGCAGCACAATTTATGATTGGATTATCATATCCTATTTCAGATGGTATAGTGGCATTTTATTTGGGTTATAGAGGTTTCTTTACCGCAAAAATGGAACAAGAATTCTCAAAAATTCAATATACAAGTGGAACATATAGTACAGTACAAGTTAAAGAAGATTACTATTATCAAACACACAATGTTGATTTTGGTATAAAATTTTTCTTTTAAATATATAAAAAATACTACTAGTTTAAATAGTAGTATTTTTTATATAAATTTAGACCTAGTGTATACTTACTAGGTCTATTATTTTAAATTATTTTACCATTGAAGCAACTTCTTCTGCAAAATCAGCCGATTGTTTTTCAATTCCTTCCCCCAGAACAAATAAAACAAATTCTTTAATTTCAACAGTTTTACCAGTTTCTTTTTCAAAATCTTTTAATATATCAGAGATTTTTTTAGTATTGTCCATAATATACATTTGATTTAATAAAACATTTTCTTCATAGAATTTTTTGATTCTACCTTCAATCATTTTTTCAATAACATTATCTGGTTTGCCTGACTTTTTAGCCAATTCTCTTGCAATTTCTTTTTCAGAATCTACCTTATTTGAAGGAACATCTGATTCTTTTAAAAATTCAGGTTTTGTAGCAGCTATGTGCATTGCAATTCCTTTTCCTAATTCTTCCAATTTATCTTTTGAAGAACTAGATTGTAGCGAAACTAAAACACCTATTTTTCCAAGCCCCGGCTTTATAGCATTATGTATATAAGAAGCAATTAAACCTTCTCCAATATAAAGAGTTACCCCTCTTCTAATTTGAAGATTTTCACCTATTGTTGCTATATTTTGAGTTAAATCATCAGAAATTTTTTGACCGCAAGGTATACAATAAGTATCCTTTAGAAGTTCTACAAATTTATTTGGATCTTGTTCATTTATTTCTAAACCTGTTACCAAACATTTTTTTACAAAGCTTTGGAACTGTTCGTTTCTTGCAACAAAATCAGTTTCAGAATTAACTTCAATTATTGTAGCTCTGTTACCTTCATTTTCAACACCAACTATACCTTCAGAAGTTACTCTTGCACTTTTTTTAGCCGCACTAGAAAGACCTTTCTTTCTTAACCATTCAACAGCTTTCTCATAATCATCGTTGTTTTCCTTAAGAGCTTTATTACAGTCTGACATACCACAACCTGTATTTTCTCTAAGTTTTTTAATTAAATCAGTATTTGCCATTTTTTCCCTCTAAAATTATTATTCAGCTTTTGTTTCAGCAGGAACTTCTGCTTCTTTTTTTACAGCTGGAGTTTTAGCTTCTTTTTTTAAAATAATTTTTCCTTCTTTTTTAACAACTAAAGACTTTGACTTACCAAAACTTTTACTTGCTTTCCTTGATTGAAATTTCTTATTATCTTTTTCTTCTTTCTTAGTTTCTTTTATAGCAACCATATTATCTAAAGCATTTTTCAAAGCTTGGTCAATTACGTTCATATATAATCTAATAGCTTTAATTGAGTCATCATTTCCAGGAATTGGATAATCAATACCATCTGGATCTGAATTTGTATCAACTATTGCCATTACTGGAATATTTAAACTTTTTGCTTCAGCAATTGCTAATGCTTCTCTTGGAGTATCAATTACAAATACTAAGTCAGGTAATCTAGTCATCTCTCTAATACCGCCCAATTGATTTTCCAATTTAGACCTTCTTCTATCTAACATTAATTTTTCTTTTTTAGTTGAATTAGAACTTTCATCAGCCAATTCAACTTCAATTTCTTTTAATGTTTTAATTGATCTAGAAATTGTTTTCCAGTTAGTCAACATACCTCCCAACCATTTATTTGTAACAAAAAATTGTCCAGCTTCTGCTGCTACTTCTCTAACAGTTTCTGCTCCTTGTTTTTTAGTACAAACAAACAATATTTTTCCATGTCTTTTTACAATTTCTCTAATTATTTTTGAAGCTTCGGCAAGCAAAATTGAAGTTTGAGTTAAATCTATTATGTGTAATTCATTTTTAACACCATAAATATATGGAGCCATTTTAGCATTCCATCTAGCAGTTCTATGTCCAAAATGAACACCAGCTTCTAACATTTCTCTTATTGTAAATTCAGGTTCAAAAGATTTATCTTCTTTTGTTTCCACTGCTTCAGTATTTTGTTGCTCTTCTGCAACTTCGTTTTGATTGATTACATCAGTCATTTTTTTCCTTTTCTTTGGTTATACCACACCAATTCAATATCTTATAATCAAGACACCAAAGTAGAATTAGTTGTGATTTTAATTAATAATTATGCAAGAAATATAACAGTAATTTATTATTTTTCAAGAAAAATTTATTTATAAGGCATCACCAAGACCTAACACCACGAGAAGAATTTTGTCAACGAAATAGTTGACATTTACAGGAATGACGATTACCACTAGTTCAGTTATCGTCATTCCAGCTAAAGCTGGAATCCAAGCGGTAGTGCAGTAAAAAAACAGACTATAATGTTTTTATAAAGTTTAGAGTAAAAAATTAAATTTTATCTGCATAAAATCAACAACAAATGGCAATTATTTTACGAAAATTGAGTTAATCAGAATTTACTATAATCTCTAAATTTTATCAGAAGTTTTAACTATATAATCTTTCATTTTTTCAATAGCTCTAGTTTCAATTTGTCTTACTCTTTCACCGGAAATATTACATTGTTTACTAACTTCAGCCAAAGTTAATGGATTATCTGTTAATTTTCTTAATTTGATAATTTCAAGTTCTCTTTCATTCAAAATATTTAAAGCTTCATTTAATAATTCTGCATGTCTACTATTTATTCTCTTTTTATCAACAACAACATCTTGTAAAGCTTGCTTAGCTGGTATCAAATCTAAAATTTCAGTATTATCTTCATCTGCTTTTACTTTTTTATTTAGGTAAACATCGCCTTTAGATCTGCAATCCATATCTACAACATCTTGCGGTGAGACATTCAAAAAATTTGAAATCTCTTTTACATCTTTATCGCTTAAGTATTTTTTATGATTATAAGATAAAATATTGCTTTTAATTTTTCCCAAATTAAAAAATAATTTCTTTTGAGTTATGCTAGTTCCAATTTTTACAATAGACCAACTCTTCAAAATATACTCTTGAATAAAAGCCTTAATCCACCACATAGAATATGTAGCTAACTTATAACCTTTTTTATAATCAAAAGTCTTAACCGCTCTCATAAGCCCAAGATTTCCTTCTGATATCAAATCCATCATAGGCAAACCATAATTTTTATATTGGTTGGCTATTTTAACAACAAGTCTTAAATGGCTTGACACCAAAATCTTAGCAGAGTTTAAATTACCATTATCTTTTTCCTTAGAATGAAATAGCTCTTCTTCTGCGGTAAGCATAGGTATTTTATTTATCTCAGCAATATATCTAAATAAATTATTTTCTGTTAAACTATTGGTTTGAACTAAATTATTCATTATATACTTTAAGTTGTTAATAATTGAAATACACACATATAATAGTATTACACTTTGAAAAATAGTCAAGTATATTTTTCTAATATACAAGACCTATACATTTGGGAATTTATCTACTAGATACCATTATCAAAGGTTTGTAAAATTATGGCTTAATTAAAAATTTAAGTCCCCAATTATCCTCTTGCTTCCTTGATTTTATTATATAAATTAACACACATATTTTTTTAATAATTTTTAAAAGGTATGAAAGTTAAAAATTGTCCAAATTGTGGTAGTTTAAATTTTGTTAAAAAAGGTTTTAATTTTTATAAAAATGATAAAATACAAAGATACTTGTGTAAAGATTGTAATTACAAATTTCAACCAAAAATAGAGCTACCATCTTGGGTGAATAAAGCATATAATGATTATGCTTTTAAAGGTATAATTTATAAAGCTTGTCCTCGCGAAAGCGGGGAACTATAATATATTTATAAATACAATAAAAGTATTCCAACATTAGTTAAATATTTTGATATTTTAAATAATAAACCAAATAAGCTTAATAAAAACAATAACAAACAATCAATAAATTTAATATTTGATGCAACCTTTTTTAAAAGGAAGTAATCTTGGCAAATATGTTTTTAGAACAAGCAATAATGAAACTATATTTATCAAAAATATAATAACAGAAAATTTAACAGTTTTAGAAGAATGTTTAAAATATATTGAAACTAATTTAAATTACAAATTCCAAAGTTTTACAATAGATTGTAGTAAAGGAGTTATTCAATTATTAGAAAGATTATATCCAAATATACCTATTCAATTATGTCAATTTCCTTCGGCAAACTTCGGCCAAACGACAAGCTACCGATTGCAAATGCATTGCTTCGCAAGTCGCTTGCATCGGTTTGGCCTTGTTTTCATCAAATAAAGACTATAAAGAACTATACAACAAAGAATCCCAAAACAAATTAAAAAACCATTCTGGTTTAAGATTAAAAAGAAAGAGTGAAATGTTTGATAAATTGATTAGTTAAGGGATTTAAATTTTTAATTAAGCCAAAAAACAAAACCCTTGATAACAGTGTCTAAAATAACTTAATTTACATTTTTAAATTTTTTCACTTCTTTTTTTACTTCTCTCAATATTTCAGTAATACCTGTTCGTGTAGCACTTGAAATAACAAAAACTTTTGTGCCTTTTTTAACTTCTTTTTCAAGTAAGGCTTTTCTTTTATTTATTTCTTCTTCACTCAAAATATCACATTTACTTAATCCAACAACTTCATTCTTTTTAGCTAATATAGAACTATATTTTTTTAATTCTTTTCTAATTATTTTGTAATCTCTTACTACGTCATCGCTGTTGATATCAACTAAATGGAGTAATACACCGCATCTTTCTGTGTGTTTTAAGAATCTATCACCTAATCCTTTTCCTTCGCTAGCTCCTTCAATTAAACCAGGCAAATCGGCAATTACAAAATCATAATCATCAATTTTAGCTACACCTAATTGTGGTTCTAAAGTTGTGAATGGATAGTTGGCTATTTTTGGTTTTGCTTTAGTTGAAACAGATAAAAATGTTGATTTACCAGCATTTGGCAAGCCAATTAAACCAACATCAGATAATAATTTTAATTTTAAGTGTAAATTAAATTCTTCTCCTGCTTGTCCGGGATTAGCTCTTCTAGGGGCTTGATTTACTGATGATTTAAAATATGTATTTCCAAAACCACCATTTCCACCTTTAGCAATCAATATTCCTAAGCCAACTTCAGTGAAATCTATGCAGTCTTCAGTGTCTTCATTGAAATAAATTTGCGTACCTTTTGGGACATTTATTATCAAATCCTTTCCGTCTTTTCCGTGTTTATTTGCTCCATGTCCGCCCTCTCCATTCTGAGCTGCAAAATGTTGCGTGTATCTAAAGTCAAGCAAAGTGTTTATATTATCAACACATTTTATAATAATATCTCCACCTTTTCCACCATCACCACCATCAGGTCCACCTTTTGGAACGTACTTAGCTCTTCTAAAACTAATCGCTCCATTGCCACCATTACCTGCTTTTACTGTTATAACTGCTTCATCTATAAATTGCATACTATCCTTTTTGGTGCCCCAAAGAGGACTTGAACCTCCACAATCTTGCGATTATCAGCACCTGAAGCTGATGTGTCTGCCATTTCACCATTGGGGCATTAATATAAGTAATATAATATATTGGTTTTATTTATTTTCAATTAATATTAATAAAGATAGTATAAATTCAGTTGTTCGGAAAAACCGAACAAGTAAATTTAATTTATATTTATTGACAACTAAAACCAAATAATTAACAATAATCTTGCCTTTACGGGTGCGGTATAAGAAACCGAACATAAGAAAACCCTCTTTTTATCATAAAGATAAAGCGGAGGCTTGTGATTATAATGAATTGGTTACAATTCAAAAGGTCGCAAGAACTGTCTTATGTCAGTTTTCTTAACCTCCGCACTTTGAATTTTCTTAGTGCGATTTTTATTATTAATAAAAAAAGGGAAAGAAATGATGACAGAAAAAATAAAAGAACTTAATAATATTATAAATGAAAAAATAAATATTAATGAGCAAATAAATTTAAATAATTTTAAAAAAAATTCTCAATTTGAAATAATTAATATTGAAAGAAGGATATTTGAAGAGGAATTATTTCAAATTGAGAAAAAAGCTTTTCAATATGCAACAAATAATAACTTTAATATAAAACTGGATACTAAAGGTTTGAGAAAGTTGCTAAGATATATTGAAAGAACTCATGAAGGAAAAAGAACAAAAGAGTGTATGGTTGAGAGTGTGGAAAGTTTATTACAAAGTGTAATAAATAAGAATTAATTTAAGCAAAATAAATGTTTTCCAACTTGTAAGTTTAACTTACAAGTTGGAAAATTCTAAATAATCTTGAATATTTATTTATTTTCTGTAAATTATTCATAATTGAATAATTTATTTGATTATGGAAGCAAGAACTCACAAATTTACTCCCTCAATTTTAAAAATGTATGATATAAGAGGTGTTGTTGGAAAAGACTTAGACAACACAGATGCATATTTTATGGGTAAGGCCTATGGAACTTTTTTGAGAAATCTTAATAAAAAAAGTTGCTCAGTCGGAGTAGATGGAAGAGTTAGTTCACCAGAGTTAAAAAAATATTTCATTGATGGTTTGATTACAACTGGTGTTGATGCATATGATATTGGTTTAGCAATGAGCCCTTGTTTATATTGGTCGGTTTGGCATTTGAATGTTGATGCGGGAATGATTATTACCGCTTCTCATAACCCATCTGAATATAATGGTTTTAAAATGTTAACAAAGGAAGATCCTGTTTGGGGTGATGATATTCAAGAACTAGGAAAAATTGCGGAAAGTGGAAAATTTGCAGAAGGAAAAGGACAAGTTTTTGTTAAAAATATAAGAGAAGATTATATAAAATATGTTTTATCATTTTTGAAATTAACGCCAAAATCAAAACCATTGAATATTGTTTTTGATACTGGAAATGGTGTTGTTGCTGATGTGATACATGATGTTGTGAAAAATATTCAAGGTAAGCATAAATTTTTGTATGATACAGTTGATGGTATGTTTCCAAACCACTTAGCTGATCCTTCATTGGAAAAAGAAATGCAAGATTTAAAAAATGCTGTTGTTGATGGAAAGTATGATTTAGGTATATCTTATGATGGAGATGGTGATAGATTAGGTTTTGTTGATAGAGAAGGATATATTTGGTTTGGTGATGAGATGTTGGATTTTCTTATGAGAGATTTTTTAAAGAAAAATCCTAATGAAAAAGTGTTGTTTGAAATTTCTTCAAGCCAAGTTTTAGTAGAAGATATTAAGAAATTTGGTGGTGTTCCTGTGATGTGGAAACCTGGGCATTCTACAATGAAAGCTAAAATGAAAGCTGATAATATTAAGATTGCTGGTGAAACTTCATGTCATATTTATTATGCTGAAAATCATAATTTTGATGATAGTTTAGTTGCTACAATGAAATTAATTAATATTTTAGCTAATACAGATGAAACTTTGGAAAATGTTAGAAAACAATTCCCAAAAACTTTTTTAACAAGAAAAATTAAAATTAAAACCCCTGATGATGTTATAAAATATACAGTTCCAGATAAAATTGCTGAAAGAATGAAAGCTTTAGGTAGAGAGGTAATTCAAATTGATGGAGCAAGAGTTTATACAAATAAAACTGATTGGTGGTTGATTAGAAGTTCAAATACTGAGCCTGCAATGACAGCGAGAGCCGAAGCTATGACTGCTGAAGGTTTAGAAATTTGTAAAAAAGAATTAGCTGAGCAGTTAAAACTTGAAGGTTTTGATATAAAGTTTGAATAATTTATTTTCTTAGAAGAACATAAAGAGCACCACTACCACCATGCATTTTATGTGCATCAGTATATTTTATTATCTTACTAGAAAAGTATGGTTCTTTAAACCATTCTATCACACTGCTTTTTATTGTTTTATCTTTTGAGTGTAAACCTTTTCCAGTTATTATCAAAATACACTTATAATTATTAACTCTAGCTTTTTCAAAAAGTGATTTAATTCTCAAATATGCTTCATTTATAGTAAAACCATGTAAATCAACACTATAGTCTATTTGATATTTACCTTGTATTAATTTCCTATCACTATTGCTATCAATACCAAGACTACTATCTTTTTCCAGCACAAAACCATTACTTGAAGTAACGTCGGATTCATTATTTGTACTATAAACTTCTTTATTTTTTAATGATTTTTTAACTTTATCCAATAGTGCTTTGCCATTTTGAGTTATATTAGAAAAATCAACATTATTCGACTTCCTGCACTTTTTCTTAAAATTATTCCACTCTTCTAAATCTTCTTTTGAGAACATTATTCCGCATATTCTTTTGCTAATTCTAGATATTCATCAATATTTTCTTTCATATATTGAATATCAGCACTTCTTAATTGCCTCATAAATCTCGCTGGATTACCAAACCACATTTCTCCACTTCTAATAATAGTATTTGGTGTAACATTTGAACCAGCCCCAATAAAAGCTCCATCTTCTACCACAACATCATCACCTATAATCGAACCCATACCAATCAAACAATTATCACCAATTTTACATGAATGTATAATGCAAGAATGTCCTATTGTTGTATTCTTACCAATTATAACATGACCTTTACGACTAACTAAATAATCTTCATTCTCATACTTATCAACATGTATCACTGTATTTTCTTGAATATTTGTATTTTCATCTACAATTATTGAAGCAAAATCAGCTCTCAACGTACAATTAGACCAAATATTAACATTCTTACCCAATCTTACATCACCAATAATCACACAATTATCCGCAATATATAGAGATTTTCTAATATCAGGCGCTTTATCCTTAAATTTTCTTGTAATAAATGACATTCACAAACCTTAAAGCAACATGATATTAAGATTATAAACATCAGACTAAAAGTCAATTAATAATTTCTCTTGACTTTATATATTGTTATAGGTTATATTTCTAATCATCTGAACATATTAATGTGCTGATTAAAGATGAGTTGCAAAGTCTTTAATTTTATTAATTAATTTAATCAGTAAAAGGAAAAAATGAGTACAGTTAACCAATTGGTTAGAAAGCCAAGAAGAAAGAAGGTCGTAAAGACTAAAGCTCCTGCTATGACAGGATGTCCTCAAAAAAGAGGTGTATGTAAAAGGGTTTATACTACAACTCCTAAAAAACCTAACTCAGCTTTGAGAAAAGTTGCCAGAGTTAGACTAACTAACGGATTTGAAGTTATTGCATATATTCCGGGAGAAGGACACAACTTGCAAGAACACAGTGTTGTTATGCTAAGAGGTGGTAAAGTTCCAGATCTACCAGGTGTTAGATATCATATTATCAGAGGTGTTTTAGATACACAAGGTATTAAAGACAGAAAGGTAAGAAGATCTAAATATGGTACTAAGAAAGGTAAAAAATAATAAAGAGGATTAAAATGAGAAGAAGAAAATCTCCCGTTAGAGAAATAATTCCTGATGCAAGATACAATAGTATTATGGTTACAAGATTAATCAATACTATTATGCTACACGGAAAGAAATCAATCATCGAAAAAGCTGTATATGGAGCATTTGAAATGGTTGAAGAAAAAATGAAAAAAGAGCCTTTAGCAGTTTTTGATGAAGTTATTATGAAAATAACTCCATCAGTTGAAGTTAGAGCAAGAAGAATTGGTGGTGCAACATATCAAATTCCTACAGAAGTGAAGGAAAGAAGAGGAACTGCACTTGCTTTAAAGTGGCTTGTTACTTCTATTAGAAAACAATCAGGAAAAAGCTTAGCTGAAAAGATTTACAAATCATTAAATGAAGTTTTAAACAATACTGGTTGGGCATTCAAGAAAAAAGAAGAAGTATTTAAAATGGCTGAAGCTAACAAAGCTTTCGCACATTATAGTTGGTAATTTTAATTGCTTTATAATACAAAATCCACCTTTATTAGGTGGATTTTTGATATCAATATACCTTACATTTCTAAGTTAATTATTTTTTCTTCTTAATATTTTCCCACGGCTAAATATTAATAAAAATAATACTTATTGCTAAAATCATTAAACTAACATATAAAATTATAATTTTTCTTTAATTGTTAATCCATTAATATTTAATATCCCAGATAATTCATTGTTAAGATAATTTTGTTCTTATTGGTTTTGTTGGTTTTAAAAACAGAAAAATTTCTAAAAATAAGACTAACTTGATTGGTAAGTAATTTAGTATATAATTTTATAAAAAACGGAGTAATTTTATGGAAAACAAAAATATTTCTTCATTAGAGGGTAAAAATAATTCTATTAATGAAGAAAACAATCAGGATATTGTAAAAATAGTAAATTAATTAAACAAAATGATATTAATAAGCCTATTTCTATTCCTTATTTATTTAAATCTATAAATCGAAAGTGGCTTGACTAGTTTCCCTCTTCTTTTTCACAACTATTAATTGTCTTACTCAAATAATT
>DATIQT010000011.1:0-26986 GCA_035470525.1 Rickettsiales bacterium | reverse complement strand
TTGCATTTAAACTCTACTTATACTTTGAACAACCTTCGTCATCAATAAATTTTATTGCTAAATGTATCACATACACCGTCACAATAAAATTTATGACCTTCCTTGTATTTCTTTGTATAAGCGAGTTTAAAAAGGTTAAACCTTTGATGGCATTGTCTAGTGAGTTTTTTCAATTATAATTATTAAAAGCTTCCTTTAACAATTCCAAAAAATTCTTCACCTTTCATACTTGCACCGCCAACTAGTACACCATTTATGCTTTTTGTGTGTAAAATTTCTGATGCATTTGATGCTTTAACTGAACCGCCGTAAACAATTGTTAAATTGCTAGGGTCAACATTTTTTGTTTTCTTTATTAGTTGTTGAATGTATTCGCCCATTTCTTCAATTTCAGCTGATGTTGGTATTTTGCCACTTCCAATAGCCCAAACTGGTTCGTAAGATAAAACAACTTTGGTTAAGTCAAGTCCTGCTGTGGAATTTAATACTTGTTCACCAACAACTTCTAAATGTTTTCCAGCTTCTCTTGTCGCTAAGTCTTCACCAAAACAAACGAATGGAGTTATATTATGAGCTAAGGCTGCATTTGATTTTTTAGCAACTAGTTCGTCAGTTTCTTTTTGATATTGTCTTCTTTCTGAGTGTCCGATTAGTACATATTTGCAATTCATTTCATTTAAGAAAAGTGGACTTATATTACCAGTGAAAGCACCTTTTTCTTCGTAGTGAACATCTTCTGCACCTATTAAAACTTTAAAATATTTCATTTTTGAATTATATTTTTCTGCAAGTTGTTGTGCATAGTCGATATAAATATCAGGAATGCAAAGTAAAATAACTGGCAATTTGTTTTTATCTATTTGATTATTTGATTCAAATTCTGTTGCAGATTTTGTGAAATCTTCAAACCATTGATTAATCATAGCTTTTGAACCGTTCATTTTCCAGTTTCCAGAAATTATAGTAGTCATACTTTTTTGTGTTATTAATAACACAAGATATAATATATTTGAAAAATTAATTTTCAAATAAATTATAAATCATCTGAATATATTATGATTTCATTCTTTTTGGCATAGCCAGTATTTTTTCTGATTTCTTCATCAAGTAAATCGCTATCAAGATTATCGTCTTGTAAATTTTCTATTTTGTTTTTTATTGTTAAAACTTCATTTTCAATTTTTTTTAATTCTATGTTTTTCTGGTTAATCCTATGTTGTTTGGTTATATAACTCTTGAAACCATAATGTCCGTTGTATAAATGATATGAGGCATATAAAACAAATAGTAGGGTGAGAATAATACCTAATATTTTTTGTAATTTAAAATTATTGTTTTCAAAAATATCCTGTTCGTGCATATTATTTTACCACTATACAATCAACTTTGTTTTTGTTAGTAATCTTTATATACTCTTGACAGAAATTATCTGCATCTTCAGCGGTTGCAAACATTCCAACTTGTAGTCTATATATTGAAGTTGTTGGATTTAAATCAATTTTTTCAATATAATAGCTTTTGTCTTTAAAAAGTGCATTATATTTCGATAATAAATTTTCCCAATAACTTTCTATTGTTTTTCTGCTTTTAACAGCTAATAATTGAACTTTTATACCTGGTTTTATATATTTTTTATTTTTTAAATTTTTTATTAAAGAATTGTTTCCTAATTTTTTTAAATCATCTAAATTAGCTTTTTGTACTTGTTCTGTTGTTATTGTTATTTTTGTGTTATTTTTAATATCATTTATTGCAATAATTTCTTCATCATTTTGATTAATTTCTTTAATTTTATCACTTAACAAAATTTGCTCTCCTAGATTTTTAGTATTTATTTGATTGTTATCTTTAACTAAAATATCTTGGGTCGTCTTTTTTATAGTGGGCTCAACTTCATCTTTTTCTTGATCATCTATAACATCGTAAACACCAATATCTAGATTTTCAATATTCAAACCTCCTTTTTCTTCTGGTATTCTTTTAATAGAATCTCCCTGTGATTTAATTAAAATTACATTTTCTGGATTTTCAACATTGTCAGAATGAATTATCAACTTAATAACTTTAATAAAAATAAACAACGAAACTATAAAAGTAATAATTATTAAAACAATCTTTATGATTCTTTTATAATTATTATCATCTTTTATTTCTTCAAATTTAAAACTAAAATCTTCCATTAATATTACAAAGATTAGGAAAACTATTAAAATAATAAATATAAAAATATTAAAATTCAATATTTCATTTTAATAAATTCTGTAAATTTTCTAAAATAACTAAATTTTTATTTTCATATGCTAAGTTATTTATATTTTTTATTAAATTTTCATCTAATCTATTTAAAGCATCATTGAAATATTTATTTGATAACATTATTTCTATAACTTTATCGTTTTTATTTAAAATTGATAATAAAAACATTTTTTCAATATCTTTATCAAGGATTTTATTTAATATTTGAGATTTTGAAAATAAAACCTTTAAAGCATCTAACTTATTATAAGAAATAAAATAAATAATTGACGCTTGAAGATTTCTTGAATCTATAAAATCAGAAAAATTATCTATTATTGAGTTTATAATATCTTCTTGATTATATTCAACAGCTTTAAAAAGACACTCAACTATATTTATCTTTTTTAAATATTTACCAAAATTTTTTAAGAAAAACCTAACCAATTCAAAATTTTCTTTTTTAAATGTTATTGTAAACAACTCAGGTATCTTCGCAAAACAGCAATCTACATAATCATATAAATTTTCATATAAAAAATAGAATAATTCATTGTCAGAATTAAAAAGGCAATATTCAATTATATTGTAACCATTTTCATCAAGTAAATTTTTTGCAGAAATATTTGGTGATAATAAGATTTCTTTTATTGTATTTTTATCATTCTCTTTAGCTGCTTTGAATAAAAACTCTGATAATTGTTTATATAGTTCTGATTTTTTGTTTTCTTTATCATGTAAATTGTCAAAAGTATGTTTTTCAATTGTTTCTATTTCTTTTAATATTTTTTCCATATAAACTCCCAAAATAATTATTTATAAGGTGGACATGTATATCCTTTATTAGATAATGTAAAAATTTCTACACCGTCTTTTTTAACAGCCATTGTATGTTCGAATTGAGCGGATAAACTTTTATCTCTTGTTGTTGTAGTCCAACCATCTAATTTGCTAACTAAAACTTCGTATTTTCCAGCATTTATCATTGGTTCTATCGTAAACACCATTCCCTCTTCTAAAACCATACCTTTGCCTTTGTGTCCATAATGTAAAACTTGTGGTTCATCATGAAACTTAGTTCCTATCCCGTGACCACAGAAATCTCTCACAACAGAAAATCCTTCTTTTTCAGCATGAGTTTGAATAGCATAACCAATATCACCTAAAGTATTACCTGCTTTTACTTGGTCTATACCCAACATTAAACAATCATAAGTACATTGAGTTAATCTTTTTGCTTTTATTGATGGATTTCCAGCGTAATACATTCTACTTGTATCACCATAATATCCATCAACAATAACAGTTATATCGATATTTAAAATATCACCATCTTTTAATTTTTTATCATAACTTGGTATTCCATGACAAACAACATGATTGACAGAAATACAAGTTGGTTTTGGATAACCATGATAGCCCAATGGTGCAGGAATAACTGATAGTTCTTTTATTTTTTTATAACATAGATCATCTAAATAACCAGTTGAAACACCAACATCTACATAATCAGTAATATAATCAAGTATTTCTGAAGCTATTTTTCCAGCTTTTCTCAAGCCTTCAAAATCTTTTTCTGTATATATTGGTACACTGGACATTTTTAAACTATTTCATATAAATTGTTGTCTAATTCTAAAAAAATATTTTTCTAAATCAAGTTAAACTATTTAATCTTGGAACTATAATACTTGGTTCTAAAATATTTTGTCCGCTGATAATATTTTTATTTAATTCATTGAATGAAATATTTTCATTAAATCCAATTTCAGTAAGTATTTTATTTGCCAAATAAGGACATAATGGTTTTAGTAAAAGAGCTATTTTTTTAATCATATTAACTATCGAATAAAGTGCTTCATTCATTTCTTCAATTTTTGCTTCTTTCTTTAATTTCCAAGGGGCTTTTTCGTCCATGTATTTGTTGGTTTCATCAGCTATTCTTAACAAATTTTCAACATATCCTGTAAAATCAAAATTTTTCATGCAATTTTCAAAAACTGAAATGTCTGTTGAATTTATTGTATCAAATTTTTTAATTTCTGGAATTTTTGCACCGCAGTTTTTATAAATCATATCAAGAGTTCGTTTAGCTAAATTTCCAATTTTATTTGCTAATTCGCTGTTAACTTTTTCAATTAATTTTGCTCTTGAATAATCCCCATCGTTTCCGAAAGTTGTTAGAGTTAATAAATAATATCTGAAGTAATCTCTCGCTGTGTCTTCATCTAAATTGTATTCTGTTTTTAGCCACTCAATCTCATTTTCTGCATAAACACCATTTCCTAAAGATTTAGACATTTTTACACCTTCATTTGTCAACCAACCGTGTGCATAAATTGTTGTTGGTAGAATATTTTTGATATTCTCATCAACTTCTTTCATATTCTTAACTTGCTCTCTTGTATAATTAAAAGCGATTAAAAAGCTTGGCCAATAAACAGCATGAGGTCTTAGAATTTCTTTTGCCATTAAGTGATATTTGTTAGGATTGTTT
Source organism: Rickettsiales bacterium (assembly GCA_035470525.1). Lineage (GTDB taxonomy): Bacteria > Pseudomonadota > Alphaproteobacteria > Rickettsiales > UBA1997 > CALXSC01. Next base: position 22,254 of record DATIQT010000011.1, on the reverse strand, counting down.
AACCAAAAATTTTGATAATCACTATGATTTGTTTTGCAACCTAATGCGGTTAAATAATTGAATAAAGCGTCAAACCAAACATAAATTACATGTTTTTCACTTTGTGGAACGTTTGCTTTCCATTCACCATTTTCATCAAGTAATTCATTTCCTTTTAAATCACAAGGTATTCTAATTCCCCAATCAAAGCCATTTCTTGAAACGGATAAATCTTTTAAGTAATCTTTTTTAGCTGGTTCTCCTGCTTCATAATCTTTAATTGTTAAACCGCTAATGAAAGATAAAACTTCTGTTCTTTTTCCAGAAGGTCTAACTAATTCAGGATATTTTTTATATATTTTTAATAACAAATCTTGAAATTCACTTAGTCTAAAGAAATAAGTTTTTTCCTTTCTCCATTCAGCTTTACTTCCTAGTTCTGTCCTTAAAATTCCATCAGTGCCTTTTATTAATTCACTTTCATCATAGTAAGCTTCATCACTTACACAGTACCAACCTTCATAAGTTCCTTCGTAAATCCAGTCATTTTTTATCATTACTCGCCAAACATCTTGCACGAAAGCTTTATGACAAGGCATTGTTGTTCTTATGAAATTGTCATTTAAAGCTTCAAATTGAGTTGACTCATATTTCATAAAAGTTGCCAAATCTCTAAATTTTTGTGAAACTTTATCAACAAACTCTATTTCTTTTTCATTATTTTTTTTAGCAGATTGTTCTATTTTTTGTCCGTGTTCATCTGTTCCAGTTAAAAATTTAACATCATAACCATTCATTTTATAAAATTTCGCCATTATATCTGCAAACATCGTAGTATATGCTGCACCAACAGTAGGTGTTGAGTTTACATAATAAATTGGAGTAGTTATATAAAATGGTTTCATATTAAATATATAAATGATAATATGTTTTAGTGTATGCGAGTTGAAAAATAAATCAATAAATTAATTGCTAATTTTTTTGATAAAATTATTAAAATCTTCTGGTGTTTCAAATTCCATGTAGACAGAAGCAAACCTAATAAATGCTACCTTATCAACTCTTTCAAGATAATCCATAGTAATTTCACCAATAGTTGAACTCTTTATTTCTGTAGCTCCGCTACTTTCTATTCTTTTACTTATTTCTCTAACAACTTCTTCTATTTTTTTATCATCAAGTCTTTTACCAGCGCTTGAATAGATTGATTTTGCAAGTTTATCCCTATCAAATAAAGTTTTTCTACCATCTTTTTTAATAACAAAAATTTCTTTTTTAATTATTCTTTCAATTGTTGTAAATCTAGCATCACAATTCGGACAGCATCTTCTTCTTTTAATACCTTCACCATCATCACAAATTCTACTATCTTTTACAGAGGTTTCTTCATTTCCACAAAAAGGACACTTCATATTATTTCTTAGTTTTTTTAATAACTTTTTTTGCAACAGGTTTTTTAATTACTTTTTCTTTCTTTTTAGCTTCCAATTTATCAGCTTTTTTTATTCTTGATTCAAACAATGTTTCCAATTTATAAAGCTTTCTAACTTTTGGTTCAAAAAGATGTACTATAATATTTCCCAAATCAAATGCAAACCAACCTTCACTTCCATTTATTTGTCCGCTAATTTCATATTTGTGTTTTAAAAATGTTTTTAAATTTTCTATTGTTGATTCCAGATGCTTGTTAGATCTTCCACTTCCAATGATAACATAATCAGCCAGAGAACTTATTCTACTAGTATCTATACAAATAAGATCTTCTATTTTTTGTTCTTCTAAATTTTTAATAACAACATTTTTTAATTCTAATTTAGGCATAATCCATGAAAAATTATTATAATATTAGTATAAAATCAAAAATATAAAATACTACACAAAAAATAACTGTGTCATCAAGTAGTTAAATAATAAGATTAGAATAGATGCAACAACAACCGCATTTGTTGTTGCTTTTCCTACACCCTCTGCACCTTTACCAGAATTATACCCATAATAACACCCCATTGATGCTATTATAAAACCAAACACAACAGATTTAATAAGACCAGAAACAACGTCCTCTGTTTGCATAAAATCTAATGTTTTAATAATATAGGCAGAGCCGTTAAAATCTAAGCTAGCAACACTTGTAATATAACCACCAAAAACACCAATTATATCAGAAATAAATGTAAGTAATGGTAATGAAATTAAGGCTGCTATAACTCTTGGAACAATCAAATATCTATAAGGATTTGTTGATAGTGTTTTTAAAGCATCTATTTGTTCTGTAACTCTCATAGTTCCGAGTTCTGCTGCAATAGCTGAACTTATTCTTCCTGCAACCATTAAAGCCGTAAGCACAGGTCCTAATTCTCTAGTAATTCCCAAAACAACAATATTTGGAACTGTATCAGAAACTGAATATCTTGAAGCACCAACAAATATTTGTAATGCTAAAGCACCACCTGTAAAAATTGCTGTCATACCAACGACAGGCAATGATAAAAATCCTATTTTAATCAATTGTTGTCCAATTAAAGAAAAATACCATTTTGGAGTAATCGTATATTTTATAATTTTATAATAAAAAATAGAAATAACTCCAAGACTTCTAAAATTCTCTATAACTCTTTTACCAATATTTTGTAATATTTTCATATTTTCCTTTTAAGTACAAAATAAGAATATTATTTATTTTGAAAAAAGCAATATTGTAATCAATTAGTATTAAATATTTTAGCCCCCTTTGTCTCTCTGCGACGAAGTCAAATGTCCGAAAGACAAAGGGGATCTTATAGTAGTATTGTGTTAGATGTCTATTGCTTTTTTAGTAGTTTATTAATAAAGTTATACTGAAAAAATTATTATTTTTATGACTAAGACATTTGAATTTAAAACCAGAGTTTATTATGCAGACACAGATGCGGGTGGTGTCGTGTACCATTCAACATATCTAGATTTCTGTGAAAAAGGTAGAACTGAATTACTCAGAGAAAAAGGAATTATACAAACAAAACTTAAATCAGATTTTGGAATTACTTTTGTAGTTAAATCTTTAAAAATTGATTATAAAAAATCAGCAAAACTTGATGATTTGTTAATTGTAAAAACTCAAATTGTTGAAAATACTGGAATTATTTTGAAAATGAATCAGGAAATATTTAATGAAAATAATGATAATATTAGTTCGGTTCAAGTTGAAATAGTTTGCTTGAATAAAGACTTAAAACCTATTAGAATACCAAAAGATATTTGTGAGGTGTTATGCTAGAAATTGATAATTTATTAAAGACTACAAATGAAGGTTTGAAATCTCTTCGGGGGTTTCTTTGACTATGATAAATTAAAAAATCAATTTGATGATTTAGAAAAACAAGCTAATGATGAAAATATCTGGCAAAATAAGGAAAAAGCGGAAGAAATATTAAAAACAAAAAGTTCTATTGAATATACTTTAAATAAATTTGAAGATTTACAAAAAAGGCTTGATTACAATAAAATGCTGTATGAAATGGCAAAAGAAGAGAATAGTCAAGAAACTTTTAAAGAAATTTTAGATGATTTAGAAAAATTAAAAAATGATTTTGAGGAATTTAGAATTGAAAATTTATTTAGTGGTGAAGCTGATGGAAATGATTGCTTTATTGAAATAAATACTGGTGTTGGTGGAGTTGATGCATGTGATTTTTCGGAAATGCTATTGAATATGTATATGAAATGGTGCGATAAGAAAAAAATTAAATATGAAATAATTGAAATCAGTAAAGATGATGTTGCAGGAATTAAATCAGCAACTATAAAAGTAAAAACAAAAAATGCCTATGGCTTATTGAAAAATGAGAAAGGCATTCATAGATTAGTTAGACAATCTCCTTTTAATTCTGCTGGAAAAAGGCAGACAAGTTTTACATCAGTTGATGTTTATCCTGTTGTTGATGAAAAAATAAATATAGAAATTCTTGAAAAAGATTTAAAAATTGAAGCTTGTAGAGCGAGTGGTGCAGGGGGACAACACATCAATAAAACGGACAGTGCAATTAGAATTTTACATACACCAACAAATATATCAGTTGAATGTCAGGAGCAAAGATCTCAACATCAAAATAAAGAAGAAGCTATGAAAATGTTGAAATCAAAACTATATCAAATTGAATTGAAAAAACGTGAAGATGAAAAAAACAAAAATAACTTAGCAAAAGGTGACAACAGTTGGGGAAACCAAGTAAGAAATTATGTACTTCACCCTTACAAATTAGTTAAAGATTTAAGAACAGGGTATGAAACTGGTAATGTTAATGCTATGTTAAACGGCGAATTACTAGACGATGTAATTAAAAGCTTTTATAAATAAAATTTGAAATAAGAATATTTAAACTTATTTACTTGACAAAATATATTATAATTTTTAATAATATGCCCATAAATAAAATATAAAATTCCATGTTAGAAACCTTTTTTAACCCAAAATCCGTTGCGGTCGTTGGTGTTTCAGAAACTCCTACAAAATTAGGATCTTTAGTTTTCAAAAATCTACAAGATGCTAATTATAAAGGAAAATTATATCCAGTAAATCCAAAAAATGCTGGTCAAGTATTATATGGCGAAACTTGTGTGGCGAGTGTTCGTGATATAACGGAACCGGTTGACTTAGTTGTTATTGTTGTCCCTGCGAAATTTGCTTCTGCAACTATTGATGATTGTATAGTAAATAAATCAAAAAATGTTAGTATAATTACAGCAGGCTTTGCTGAAGTTGGAAATAAAGATTTGGAATTAGAAGTTGCTAAGAAATGTCTTGATAATGGAATTAATTTATTAGGACCAAATTGCTTAGGACATATTTCTACATTTAATAATTTAAATGCAAGTTTTGCTGATGGTTTCCCTACAAAAGGAAATGTGGCATTTGTTTCACAATCTGGTGCTTATTGCTCTGCAATGTTGGATTGGGCTGAAAAGAAAGGTATTGGTTTCTCTCATTTTATTTCTATTGGAAATAAAGCTGTTATGGGTGAAGATAAATTACTTGATGCATTGAAAAATGATAAAAATACATCTGCTTTTGTATTCTATCTAGAAAGTTTAAAAAATGGAAAAGAGTTTTTAAAAGTTTTAAAAGAAGTTTCAAAAACTAAACCTTGCGTTATTATGGAACCAGGTAAATCAAAAAAGGCTCAAGCTGCATCTTTATCACACACTGGAAGTTTAGCTCCAAATTATAGAGTTTTAGAAATTGCTTTACAACGATCAGGTGCTATTCAAGCTAGAAATACAAGAGAATTGTTTGGTTTATTAGAAATATTGCAATATGCTCATCATCATAATTTTGATGGAAAAATTGCGATTTTAACTAATGCCGGCGGAGTAGGTGTTTTAACAAGTGATTTGTGTGAAGAAAACGGCTTAGATCAAGCTAGACCAAGTGATGAAACTATATTAAAATTAAAATCTGTTTTGCCTCCTGAAGCTGCACTTGGAAATCCAATAGATGTAATTGGAGATGCAAAAGCTGATAGATATGAAGCTGCTTTAAAGGTTCTTTGTGAAAGTGGAGAATATAAAAATATTTTAGTTCTTTTAACTCCTCAAATGGGAACAGAAGCAAAAGGCACTGCAGAGGCAATTGTGAAATTATATCCTCAATTTCCAGATGTAAATATATTTGCAGCATTTATTGGTGGAAGAAGAGTTCAACCAGGTATTGATGTTCTTAATGCTAATCACATTGTCAATTTTGAATATCCAACAGATGCTACAACTTTACTTGGTTTGTTAAAATCTCAAATGAAATTTAGATGTATGAATTGTGTTGAATGCAAAACAAAAGAAGTTCCAGTTGATATAAAAAATGCTGTAGCGCAAGCGAAAAATGATGGTTTAGCAAGTTTACCACAAAATGTTGTTAATATGATTATGGATTACTACGGTATTGATTATCCAAAATCTGGCAACTTTACAGATAAAACTCAAGCCCTTGAATTCTGTAAAAAATTATTCCCTAAAGCTGTTGTTTTAAAATTATCAGCACCAGATGCTCTCCACAAAACAGAGATGAAAGGTATTTATTTAAATGTTGATGATGAGGCTAAATTCAACGAAGGTTGGGAAGGTTTGTATTCTTCAATCAACAAATTCAATTTAAAAGGTGCAAGTGTACTTATCCAAGAAATGATTACTAAATCTACAGAAACAATTATCGGTGTAAATTCTGACCACAATTTTGGTAGAGTAATGGTATTTGGAACTGGTGGTATTTATACTGAAATCATGAAAGATACAACATTGAGAATTTTACCAACAGATGACTTTGATGAAATGATTAAAGAAACAAAAGTTGGTATAATTTTAAATGGTGTTAGAGGCGAAGAAGCAAAAGCAGTGAAACCTTTAGCTGACACACTCGAAAAAATTCAACAAGTTGTTCTTGAAATTCCAGAAATCACAGCGATTGATGCTAATCCTGCATTGATTACTAAAGATAGAGCGGTTGTTGTAGATTTTAAAATGCTATTGAAATAGTTTATAGATATATTTTGTAAGTGTGATTACTATTCTATTAAAAATTTATTTATATTTTAAAAATAAGATATAAAGTAAAGAAAACATTAATAGTTTATAATTTGAAATTATATAAAAAATATTTAATAGGTAATTTATTTAAGCCTTTAATCACATCTTTGATTACTCTAGTATTAATTATATGGAGTAGTAGAGCGATCAGATTTATGGATTTAGTTGTTGAAGATGGTGCGGAATTTGTTAGTTTTTTTAAAATGACGTTACTTATATTACCATCTTTAGTTTTAATGATTTTACCACTCACTATATTTTTAACCGCTATTTTAACTTATAGTAAATTAATAGAAAATAGGGAAATAGTTATAATTAAGAATTGCGGAGTTAAAAAAAGTCAAATTTTAAGTCCATTAATTGTTTTATCTATTATTACTGTAGTTTTTGGTTATTTCATTAGCTTATATGGTTCATATAAAGCAAATTTAGCATTAAGAGAATTTAGGCAAGAGATTCAGAATAATATTTCTTTCTCAATGATAAAAGAAGGTAGTTTTGCTAAATTTAAAAATTTAGTTATTTATGTAGATAAAAAAACTGAAAATAAAGTTTTTAATATATTGATTTATAGTCAGGCAAAAAAAGAAACTGAAAAGAATTTTTTACTACAAGCGCAAACAGCAGAAATAAATGAAAATATTATTACTTTGTATAATGGTAATTTTCAACAGTTTAGTTCCGATTATACTGAAGCACCTGAAATTATGTTTTTTGAAAAATATTATGTTAATTTAAATGATTTAATTAGTGAAAAAAATACTTCTATTTATAGAGTTGATAGCCTTTCGACAATTAAATTAATTCAAATATTTAAAAATTATAAAGAATATAAAGAATTTTTTCCTAATGAAAATAAAATTATTTATGAAATTAATTATAGACTAACTTTTCCATTATTATCAATTATTATAGCATTGCTTTCTGGTTCATTAATGTTGGAAGCTACTTTCAACAGAGTTAATAGTACTAAATTATTATTAAAAACCTCAATTATTTCTGGCTCTGTTTATATTATTTTATTATCTCTATATCAAAAAGTTGCTGATGGTTTAATTTTTCTTTGTATTTTGTATTTTTGTATTATTATTTTAATGATTATATCTTTTCAATTAACAAAAGAGAAAAAAGTAATATGATATTGAATATTTTTAGAGCAAAAAAGTTTTCTATTTACATAGCAAAAGATATTCTTAAGAATTTTCTTATTATGTTTTTAGGATTACTTTTATTATTTTTCGCTGTTGATTTTTTCGAAGTTTCAAAAGATGTAAAAGAGATTGAAAATGGTTTAAAAATTGCTATACAAATTGTTTTATTTAGAATACCAAATTTATTAGAAAATATTTTACATTTTATTATTTTACTCGCAGGTCTTTTTACTTTTTATAAATTATCTAATAATAGTGAAATTGTTATTATGAGAAGTAATGGTAGATCAATATTTCAAATAGTAAAATTTCCAGCATTTATAGCTTTCCTTTTTGGTATTTTTATTATAGCAGTTTATAATCCAGTTTCAGCAACACTTAATGCAAAATCTGTAAAATTGAAGAACATTTATTTAAAAAATGAAAAAGAAGATTTGTTTGAAGCTAAAAATGGTTTTTGGTTTAAACAAAAAAATATGGAAAGTGGGAGTGGATATATAATTATTAAAGCTTCAAAAGTGTATAGAGAATTATTGGTTTTTAATGATGTAATTTTAATTTTTACAGATGAAAATAATAATTTTATAAAAAGAATTAATGTAAATATAATGAAATTAAATGATGATCATTGGAATTTAATTGATAATTATATAATACAAAAAGGTGAAGAAACTGAATTTATAAAAGAATTAGAATTACAAACTAATTTGACTAAAAGCTTTATATCAAAAACGATACAGAATAATTATGAATCAATTTATAACATACCATTTTGGACTTTAAGAAGTTCAATAAGGGATTTAAAAGAATCCGGATTTGATTCCAGAAAATTTGAAATCAGATATTATTACATGTTAACATTGCCTTTCTTATTTGCAATTATGGTCTTAATTTCAGCTTATTTTGGTATAATACACAACAGAGAGAACAAAAAATATGTTTCAATTATCAAAGGTATAGCCGTTGGTTTTGTCGTATTTATTACACACAACATAGTTTTTGAATTAACAAGTGCCAATAAATTAACTATTTTTGATGGTTCTATATTAATAGTTTTGATTTTTATAACATTAACTATATGTTTATTAATCAAAAAAGATGCATTGAGTAATTTTAATTATTGAGTAATTTTAATTGGAAATTTTTAAATGAAAATAATTAATGGTTTTTTTATTTTGCTGGTTAAAATATATCAAATTGCTATTTCACCATTTTTCCCAAAAAGATGTAATTTTGAGCCATCTTGTTCTAATTATATGATTGAGGCAATAAAAGTTCATGGAATTTTTAAAGGCGTATATTTGGGTATAAAGAGGATTTTAAAATGTACTCCGAATAGACAGTTTACTTATGATCCAGTACCTCCAAAAAAAAGTGTTGATAAAAAGAAATTTTTTTGATATTATCATTTTATGATTATTAGCGAGAAAATAATTATGCTTAATAGCTTGATAAATTATTCTATTCGTTTAAACTTCAATTTTCTGAATTGGCCTTGCGCCTAGTATTTACTTTAAAACTCAATTAAGAGCGAGTGTGCTCGATTTACAATTATAATATATAAAAAAATAAGGAATAAAATGTATACAGTATCAATTTTATCAGAAAATTTTGATGTAAAAAAACAATTAGAATTACAAAATGAAGTTATTAAAACTTGCGAAAAAAATTTTATCATGGAAAAAACCGAAGAGGATTTTCTCAAATATAGAGGGAAATATGGCTTTACTTTTGGTGCTTTTTGTGATAGAGAACTAATAGGCCAAAGAATTTTATATAAAAAAGAACTTAATGAAAAACTAGAAAATGAAGATTTAAGAGGTTATCTTTGGCAATAAAGGTTTTGAAATAGGTGGTTTAATAGTTAATTCTAATCATAGAAGAAATGGAATTTCGCAAATGCTTTATAGTGAAATTGAAAAATATGCAAAACAAGAATTAAAAGCTGATTATTTATTATCAAGAATAAATGTTGGAAATGTACCTAATATAAATGGTTGTTTGAAAAAAGAAGGTTCTTTTATTGGTAGAACTGAGGTTGGAAATTTTCCAGATGGATCAAAAGTTTTAGGTCTTAATGTATTTTTTCCAGTAAATTCAGAAAATATCAAAGAAAATTGTGTGTTTTTAAAGTCACCTTCTATTGATAAAATAAATTTTCCTATACGACAAGAACAAGAATATGAGAGGTTTTGTAGTTTAATAAAATCTGGATATGTATTGTGTAAAAAAGGAAATAATATTGAAATTTGTAAACCTTATGTTCGTGTTAAAGAACAAGAAAATTCACGAAACGTTATTTTACAATGAAAAATATAACTTTTAATTTAAAAGAAAAGGATTGTCTTAATTCTTTTCTTTTATAAATTATTAACAATGAGAGAGAATTTTTAAAATGAAATTATTAAAACTTATAAATGAATTAATTAAAATTAAATCCGAAGTTAATTCGTTTGACAAATTAAATGAGTGTATAGATTTTTGTGAAAATTATTTTTCAAATAAAAATGTTTTTATAAAAAAAATTAAATACAATAATTATCCTTCTATATTTATATCCAATCAAGATAGTTTAGAGTGTGATGTAATATCTGTAGGTCATATAGATGTTATACCAGCTGAGAATGAAATGTTTTCTATAAAAATTAAAGATGGGAAAATGTATGGAAGGGGTGTTGCTGATATGAAATCTTGTTTAGCTGTGGGTATGAAAAATCTTGAATACATTATAGAAAATAAAATCAATATTAAATACGGCTTATTGATTGTCAGTGATGAGGAAACAGGAGGATTTAACGGTACAGGTTATTGGGTTAATGAATTAGGATTAAAAGCAAAAGTGGTTTTGGATCCAGACGGAGGTGGTTCAATAAATTCCATAGTGGAAAAATCAAAGGGCGTAGTAATAGCAAAATTAATATCACAAGGAAAATCAGCTCATGGTTCAAAAACTTGGTTAGGTATAGACGCTGTTGAAAATTTATTAAATGTTATAAATAAAATTAGAAGTATTTTTCCTTATTATTCTGTTGATAATGTGCCAAATAGCAATTATGTTTCAACAGTTAATGTTGGTTTAATAAAAGGTGGTGACGCTCCAAATCAAGTAGCAAATTATGCTGAAGCAACTTTAAATTTTAGAATTATTGAGAATGAAAATATAGACACTATTAAAGAAAAAATACAAAATTCTTTAAACAAGTATGTATCTTACGAGATTTTAGCATTTACAAATCCAGTAATTAGAAATAGAAAAGATTTTTTAATTCAAAAATATCAAAAATCAATGTTAAAAACTGTCAATAATGTTGATTTTATATTTTATGATAGTGCTAGTGATGGTAGATTTTTTTATAATAAAGGAATGACTTTAATTACTCATCAAGCTACTAGTGGTGGGGGTCATTCGAATGAAGAATGGATTAATTTAAGATTATTATACAAGTTTAAAAAAATACAATTAGATTTCTTGATTGATTTTAATAAATAAATTAATATAAAGTAAGACATATTATTTATTTATAGAAAAAATGTATAATAAATTAAAGAGTATAATTCCGCATAAAATTAAAATTGATAATTTTACAGCGAGATTATTGGAAAAAAATCAAGATTTGGATTTAGTTCAAAAATTTTTAGAGCATAATGAAGATTATTTTAAAATAACTACAGGTAAAGGTGTTAGCGAATTTGAAGGTGGTTTGTTATTTGATGTTTTGCCACCGAATAAAACTATTGATGATAAATTTATTATAGGTCTTTTTGATAATAATGTTTTGGTTGGTTTGGTTGATTTAGTTCAAAATTATACAGAAGAAAATCAATGGATAATTGGAGAGTTTATACTTGATATAAATTATAGACATAAAAGTATAGGAAATAAGCTATTACAAAATATTGAAGAATTATTATTAAATTTGAAAGTTAGTAGTTTGATAGCTGTAGCTCAAGAAAATAATGATGTCGCATTGAAATTTTGGAGTGAAAATCATTTTAAAGAAATAAAAAAAGATAAAATTGATATTGTAATGTTTAAAAAACTTGAAAGAAAAGAACCATCAATTCAAGATAAATTTTTTAAGAATGGAAAATTAGTTTCTTTCCCTTCTCGACCTACAGAGCAACAAGAACTTTATAAAGTTATGCAAACTTGGTTTGAGAAAGATAAAAAATATACTGAACTTCAAGTGAATGAAATTATAAAGTCGAAAATAGAGTGTAGGGATCATGTGACGTTGAGAAGAGATTTGGTTGATAATCACTTGTTAAATAGAAGTAATGATGGAAAAGAATATTTTATATAAAGGTAAAAATGGTTGATATTGTAGAATTAGATAATGGTTTAAGAGTTATAAATGAATATATGGGTGATATTGAATCCGTATCAGCAAATGTATGGGTTAGAACTGGTAGCAGAAATGAAACAAAAAAAATAAATGGAATTTCTCATTTTTTAGAGCATATGGCTTTTAAAGGAACTAAAACTAGAAATACTCAACAAATAGCAGAAGAATTTGATAATATTGGGGGTAGGGTGAATGCTTTTACCTCTATTTCTCAAACTGCTTTTTATACTAAAGTATTGAAAGAAAATACAGAAAAAGCTGTTGAATTACTAGCTGATATTGTACAAAATTCAATATTTGATGAAAGTGAAATAGAAAAAGAAAGACATGTTATTTTGCAAGAATTAGCCATGACTAAAGACGATCCTTCTGATATTATTTGCGATTATTTTGCTGAAACCGCTTACAAAAATCAGCCATACGGAAGAAGCATTTTAGGTCCAGAAAAAAACATAAAAACATTTTCAAGAGAAGATATTATTTCTTATGTAAATAATCAATATAGAACTGAAGATATAATAATTTCTTTTGCTGGTAATTTAAAGACTGAAGATGCGGTTAAATTTGTAAAAAAATATTTTAACAATTTAAAAGCAGGAAAAAATAAAATACCTGAAAAAGCTATTTACACAGGTGGATCTTTTATTAAAAATAAAAAGCTTGAACAAACTCAATTAGTTTTGGGGTTTGAGGGATTTTCTTTTTTAGATGAACATTTTTATGAAGCTGGAGTTTTGGGAATTATTTTGGGTGGTGGAATGTCATCAAAATTATTCCAAAAAATTAGAGAAAAGAAAGGTTTGTGTTATAGGATTGACGCTTCTTCTACTGGTAGTGAAGATACTGGTATGATTGAAATATCATGTGCTACAGCTCCAGAAAGAACAAATGAAGCTATTATTGCAATTATGGAAGAGTTAAAAGATGCAACACAAAATATAAGTGAAGAAGAATATAAAAGAGCTATCGTTAAATTAAAATCAGCTATTTTAATGAGTAAAGAAAATAACTCTAGTAGAGCAAAAAAGAATGTTGGTGATTTGTTTTCGGTTGGTAGGTTGATATCTAGTGAAGAAATAATTCAAAAAATTGAAGAGATAAATACGCAAAAGTTAAAGGATTTGATGGGTAAAATTTTAGAAAAATCTAATCCAACATTAGCTTTATTAGGAAAAACTGATAAATCTGTTCCAGAAATTGAAAAATTAATATAATAACTCCAACTTCACTTTTTAAAACTATATAAATATTTAAAATGTTAGATTTATTTATTTTACAGCATTGTTTTTTATTATTTAAAGTTCACAAAATTCCGAATTCTACTGCAGATAACATTCGCAATTAAAAAAATTTGATTAACGAGATGTATAAGTATACTATCTCTAATCAAATTTTTAATTACTCAATAGACCTCCTGCAAATAAAATTTGAACAATTTCAATACTTAGCAGTAAAACGCAATAGGTCTATTATTTTATTTTATTAATATAAATAGTGAACTTTGGATTTCCGGTAAATTCTAAAATATTTTGTTTATCCATTACTTCAAGTTTTTCAGCGGATGCTTTTCCAAAATCACCATAAGTATAAACATTTGTAAATATATAATTTCCTTCAGTTTCTATTCCTTGCTCAGCTTCAACAAATTGAAAACCATTATCATTAAATTGTAATTGTGGTTTTATAATTATATTTTGATATTGTACAACATTATTTTTATTTTTTATAACATTTTTATTTTTGCTATAAAAGTCAGATATAAATTTTATTATACATAAAAATATTAAGAAGACTAAAATATAGTAGATGTTATTATATATTTTTAATATTTTTAATTTTGACATAAAACTACTTTATTATCCAATCAGGGTCTGTTGCTCCTTGATTTTTAGGTGTTGGAATTTTGTATTCAATTCCAGTTAAAATATCTATAGTATATATACTCGGTATACTAGCCTTTCCAAAAGGTCCTTCCTGTTTAGAGTAAATTAAATATCTTCCATTAGGAGACCATTTAATTCCTTCCACTAAATATGCATTCATAATACTTCTTTCACTATCACCATCTGGCGTCATTAAACCAATAGAAAATTCTCCTTTTTCCATTTTTACAAATGATATCAATTTTCCATCAGGAGACCAACTCGGTTTGTCATATATACCCCTTCCTTTGCTTATCATTTCAATATTACTACCATTTTTATCCATTACATAAAGTTTTCTAACACCTGTTTTATCTGAAACAAATACTATTTTTTCAGCATCGGGCGACCAGCTAGGAGCTGTTGAAATTGCTTTATCATAAGTTAATTGTCTAATTTTTCCTTCGTCAAAATTAAGTTTATATATGTTTGAATATCCATCATTTGTTCCGGAGAATATAATTTCATTTAAACCACTCGGATTAAAATTTGGAGCAAATGTCATTTCAGCTATATTTCCAATCAATATTAACTTTTTATTTGATAAATTTAATTTAAAAATATGAGGTTTTTTATTTTTATATTCTAAATAAATAATTTCATCTTTATTATATTTTGAAAATATTGGAGTTAATACAAGGTTTGTACCGTTTGTTATATATTGTAAATTGCTTCCATCAAAATCCATCATAGCTATTCTTTTCTGTCTATTCTTAGGTGAACCACTTTCTGAAACAAAAATAATTTTACTATCAAAATGTCCTGATACTTCTCCTGTTAAAAATTCAAAAACCATATCTGAAATAATATCTGAAATTTTTTTCCAATTTGTTTCATCTATGATATAAGATTTATAAAAAAGTTCTCTTTGATCTAAAATATCCCATAGTCTAATTTTTAATTCAACTTGACCACTTGAATTAACTTCTAAAAATCCACTCATAACAGCATCAAAAGAAGATTTATTATATTTCGACATTACTAATGAATTTAAATCTATACTTGAAAGTTTTTCAATATTATTATTATTATCACTTTTAAAAATATTACTATTTGAGTTTTTTATATTAAATAAGCTTGTTGTATATAAATTATTTTTTATATTTTTTAATATTTTGTCCACTATATCAAAATCAAAGTTTTTTATATCTATTTTATTAATTTTTTCAAATACAATACTAATTTTTTTTGATTCAATATTATTGATATCAATTGTTAGTTCGTTTGCATAAACTAAATTATTAACGAATAATAAAAATATAATAATGATATATAATCTTTTCATGTTTACTCCAAATTATTACTATCAAATATAAAAGTCATTTGTTTCCATGTTTTATATTTTCCTGAAGGCAAACCTCTCAAAGGGCTACAAAAAACCAAAGCTGACTTAGCATTATCTAGAGCTATAGCAAATCCTTCATTATCAAAATTATCTACTATTTTATTTACTTTAATGTTATGCATATCAATAGTTCCTTCTTTATTTACATTAACATTTAATCCAATTATTGCTTTACTATCTTTTTTGCTTCTGAGAATAGCCATTTTATAGCATCCTTTTATTTGTCTTTGAATATTTACTTTTTCCCTTATAGACAAAGCATATTTACTATCAATTTTATTGTCCTCTATTTCTTTTAATTTATTATAATCGTCTTTGTTAAAAATTTCATTTTCATTTATGTCTTTATATTTTTCATCAACTTTTTCATTAGATATATTAACTTCAGAAATAAGTTCATCTAAATAATTACTATCTAAATTATTTTCTTGTTCGGTTTTTTCGTTATTTAAAGGTTTTGTTCCTTCTTTTGTCTCTTTTATTTTATTATCAGCTAAAATTTGTTCAGCTTTTTCTTCAATAGCTTTCTTTTCTTCTTGTTTTTTTATGATTAATGGTTTTTGTGAAATTTTTACTATATCTTTAAGCGTTTTTATTTGTCTCATTAGTGATGTGTTAATTTCTGGAATGATATTTTTTTCTTTCATTTTTTGTCTTAACCCTTCTCTTTTAAGTCTATTTTCTATAAGTTTTAGCTTATCTTCTGTATTAACCTTACTTTCAAGTACATAAACTGGTGTATAATAATAACTGAATTTATTTTCTTCTCCATCTGTATTTTCATTATCTGTTTTTTTAATTAAGGATTTCTTTGAAGATTTCTCATAAACTACCTTAATATTTTCTACTTCATCTCCTTTATTTTTTATTTTATTATAAAGCTCTATTTTTTCTTCAAGATTTAGATCTTTAACTTTATCATTTTCACTTTCCGTTTTAACTTTTTTCAAATCATCAATAGTGTTTTCACTTAAAAAATTAATAGTCAAAGGTGTAATATTTGTTGTTAAGATTTTTTTATCAAATTCAAATGTAGAAACAATTAATATTGTAACAAACAATAAGTGAAAAAACAAAGAATATAATAAATTTCTTAACATACATTACATTTTTCTTAAATCAGTTACTAAAGTAACATCAAAAAATCCCGCATTATAAATTGCACTAACAACAGTAATAACTCTATCATAAAATATATCTTTATCAGCCTTTACAAATATTTTTACATCTTTTTCTCCAAGAGTTAATTCTGATAATTTATTTGCAAGTGTATTTAATTTTATTTCATCTTTTTCTAAAAGAAGACTACCATCTTTTTTTATAGTCACTACAAGTGGTTCTTTCTTTACAATAATCACTTCAGCGTCACCTTTTGGTAATTCAATATTAACACCACCTAACATTATAGGTGAAGCAATTAAGAAAACAGTTAAAAGACAAAATAATATGTCAACAAAAGGAGCAAAGTTAATGTAGTTATTTGAATCTTCTCTTCTAAGTTTTCTTTTTAAGAATGAATTACAATATTTCATAACATATAGCCTTTATTGATCTAATTCTTTAGATAAAATATTCAATACTTCTGAACTAAAGTTATTCATTTGATCTTCAAAATTATTGATCTTAATATTATAAAAATTATAAAATATTGTTGCTGGTATAGCTGCAACTAAACCAAATGTTGTAGCTGTTAGAGCCTTAGCGATACCTGGTGCAATAACTATAAGACTACTATCTTGCATAGAAGCAATTGATAAAAAGCTGTGCATTAAACCCCAAACAGTTCCAAATAATCCAAAAAATGTAGATGTTGTACCAACAACTAATAAAAATGTCATTCCATATTTCAATTTAGACATTGATTTTGAAAGAGCTATATCCATAGCGAGTACCATTCTTTCTTTTAATGACTCTTTTTTCGCTGTATCATTGCTTTTTACTATGTTTAAAACATTTGAACTTTCCCATTCTTGCATAGCTGCCACAAATATAACAGCGGAAGGATATGTAACATTATTTTTTACTTGCTTATAAATATCTTCTAACATTTTTCCAGACCAAAACAACCTATTAAATTTTTCTGTTTTAATATTTAAACTTTTAAATTTAAAAATTTTATCAAAAACAATAGCCCAACTCCATATGGAATAAAATGTTAAAACTAAATATATTGTTATAAGTACAACATCAGATTGCTTCATCATATCAAAAATTTGAATATTTATTTCTCCAGTCATCTTTTTTAATTAATTTAAGTATTATAACCTTATTATCTATTTAATTTATATATTTGCAAGAAAAAAATATATTAAATATCCTATTGCCTTAAAATATTTTTGTTGTAAAATCACGAGGGTCAACAATAATAAAAAAATGCTAAAATATAAGAGAATTTTATTTAAAGTGTCTGGCGAATCATTAATGGGGGATAAACCATTTGGACATGATATGTTAGCTATTCAAAAAACATGTGAAGAAATAGTAAAAATACATAAAGCTGGTGCTCAAGTTTCAATAGTTGTCGGCGGAGGAAATATTTTTAGAGGAGTTTCCGTAGCTACTGAATTAATGGATAGAGCTAGTGCTGATTATATGGGAATGTTAGCAACAGTTATGAATGGTATTGCTTTGCAAGCTGGAATAGAAAAACTTGGAGTTGATACTAGAATGTTATCAGCTATAACTATAAATAAAATTTGTGAACCATATATAAGAAGAAGAGCTATACATCATCTTGAAAAAAGCAGAATAAATATTTTTGTTGCGGGTATCGGAAGTCCTTACTTTACAACGGATACCGCTTCAGTTTTAAGAGCTACTGAAATGGAATGTGACGTTATTTTGAAAGGAACTCAAGTAGATGGAATTTATGATAAAGATCCAAAGAAATTTCCTGATGCAGTTAGATTTGACACTATTTCATTTGATGAAGCAATTAGAAGAGATTTGAGAGTTATGGATCCAACAGCTTTAACTCTTGCAAGAGATAATAATATGCCGGTTTTAGTATTTAAAATATCTGAATCTGATGCATTTTTAAAAGTATTAAATGGCGAAGGCAAATTTACTTTACTAAATAAAGAAGGAAAATAAAAAATCTTGAAATAATAATAATTTTTCTTATTATTACTGTAATTTAAAAAATATTTTTATATGGATAAAAATCTTGTAGTTGAAAAATTAAAAGTCGCTAAAATATTTGGTAAAGGCGGAGCTGCTTTTCCAACAGATGAAAAATGGAAAGGTGTTGGTGAAGCTGAAGGTAATTTAAAATACATAATCGTAAATTCATCTGAAGGTGAGATGGGTTTATTCAAAGATTTATATGTTTGGAGAAATCACATGGATAAAGTCTTCAAAGGTATAGATTACGGAATAAAATTTTTAAATTGCGATGTTGAAGTTTTTATTCATATAAACCAAGATTATTATAATGAATTACAAGGACAGATTTTTAAATATATAAATGATTATAAATGGTCTGGTGTAAAGTTCCATATTAGCATTGAAAATCCTTGTTATATTGGTGGTGAAGCAAGTGCTTTGATGAATATTATTGAAACAGGTGTTGCTCAACCAAAATTGAGAGCTAAAAGAACTGTGGTTGCTGGTTTATTTGAAAAACCTACAATGATGAACAATGTTGAAACATTCTACGAGATTGCAGAAACATTAGATGGAACTTATGATAATACAAGATTTTCTGGTATATTTGGCGATGGAATTGAAAAAAAGTTTGTTGCAAGACATGACGTTAATGCAACTATAGCCCAAATTTTGAAAGACAACAAAGTTAATCCAAATTTTGATTATTTTGTTCAAATTGGTGGAAGTGCAAGTGGCCCTGTTTATAATAAAAGTCAATTAAATGATATTATTATGACTGGAGCAGGAAGTATTGAAATATATGATAAAAGCAAAAGAAACTTCTTAACTTTCTTGAAAAGAATTGGAAATTTTTATGAGAAAGAATCTTGTGGAAAATGTATGGGTAAAAAGTTTGCAACAAGTGTAAATGAAATTATCCAAAAATATAATTCTGTTGATGAAATTAAAGTTGATGAATTATTGCCTTTAATTAATGATATGAATAAAAAGACATTCTGTAAGTTATGTAAAAGTTTAAAAACTCCATTTATTACTTACTGTAATAATGTTCTAGGAATGAAATTAGAGTAATTAAGATAAAATTTACTGGAAAATTCAAACTATCATGATATAACTTTTATAAATAATAAATTATATACCAAGGTCAAATGACCGATATTTTAGAGAGTTTAAACAAAGAACAAAAAGAAGCTGTTTTGCAAACAGATGGTGCTGTGTTGGTATTGGCTGGTGCAGGAACAGGTAAAACAAGGGTTTTGACTTCTAAAATTGCATATTTGTTGAAAACAGGACAATGTTTTCTGTCTGAAATTCTTGCTGTAACATTTACAAATAAAGCGTCTAGGGAAATGCAGGAAAGGGTGGGTAATTTGTTGCAAAAAGATATTTCACCAATTTGGCTTGGAACTTTTCATGCTATTGCAAATAGAATTTTGAGGCAACATTGTGATTTGGTTGGTTTAACTCCGGATTATAGTATTTTGGATCCTGATGACCAAACTCGTTTGATTAAGCAGATAATGACGGATTTGGAAATTGATATAAAAGAATATCCTGTGAAGAATTATGTGAATAAAATTAATGAGTGGAAGGATAAGGGAATTACTTGCGATAAAGTTTTGGATTTAGGGGTTGATTTTAATTATTATCCAGAAATTAAAGATATTTACAGAATTTATCAAGAAAGATGTTTAAAACTCAATGCTTGTGATTTTGGAGATTTATTGCTTTTTAATGTTGAGATTTTTAAGAAGCATAAAGATGTTTTGATGTCTTATGTTGGAAAATTTAAATATGTTTTGGTTGATGAGTATCAAGATACGAATGCTATTCAACATACTTGGCTTAAAATGATTTCTGGTTTGGGTTTGAAGGAGCAAGTGAATATTACTTGTGTTGGTGATGATGACCAATCAATTTATGGCTGGCGGGGCGCGGAAATTGAAAATATTTTGAAGTTTGAAAAGGAATTTAAGCATACTAAAATTATTAGGTTGGAAAGAAATTATCGTTCTACTTCAAATATTTTGAATGTGGCTTCTGCTGTAATTGCTAATAATAAAGATAGGCATAAAAAAACACTTTGGACTGATGAAAAAAATGTTGGTGAAAAGGTTTGTTTGAATTGTTTTGATAGAGATAAAGAAGAAGCTTATACGATTTCTGGTGAGATTATTGAGTTAATTAAAGATATTGAGTATAAAGATATTGCGGTTTTGATTAGGGCGGGCTATCAAACTAGAGTTTTTGAAGAGGTGTTTATAGCTCAATCAATACCTTATAAAATAGTTGGTGGCTTTAAATTCTATGATAGAAAGGAAATTAAGGATTGTATTGCTTATTTGAGGCTTGTAAAAAATCATTCTGACTTTTTGGCTTTTGAAAGGATTATAAATGTACCAAGAAGAGGTGTGGGAACTACTACACTAAATAAAATTATGGAAGAGGTAAAGGGACAAAAACTTGATATTCTCGAAGTTTGCGAAGGAATGTGTTTTGCTGGACAACTAAAAGGACAAACAGCAACAAATATTCTGGATTTTGTTAATAAAATTAGAAAATATAGCGAACAGTTAACTACAAAAGACCATATTACCCTTGCAAAAGATATTATTTATGGTGTTGGTTATGTTGAAAGTCTGCAAGCTGAAAAAACAGAGGATTCCAAAGGTGCGATTGAAAATATTAATGAATTTATTAGGGGTTTAGCGGAATTTTCAAGCCTAGGTGAATTTTTGGAATATGTAAGTTTGGTTAATGATAAAACTAATTCTGCAAGTGATAATTCTGTGAATTTGATGACAATTCATTCAGCAAAGGGATTAGAGTTTGATACAGTATTTTTACCGGGTTGGGAAGAGGGGATTTTTCCAAGTCCACGTTCGGTTGATGAAAGAAATGGCTTGGAAGAAGAAAGACGTCTTGCTTATGTGGCTATTACAAGAGCTAAAAATAGATTAAATATTAGTTATGCTAGGACAAGATATGAGTATGGAGAAATTAAAACTATGCAGGTTTCTAGATTTGTAAAAGAATTACCAGAAAAAAATTTACAAATTAGCAACAACATAAATTTTATTGAAGAACAAGATGGAGAAGAAATGGAGTATAGTAATAGTAGAGTTGGAAAATACAAAAATTATTATAACCCAAATAAATTTTTTACTAACAATGATAAAACTGGGTTTGATTACGATGGTAGACCTATCAAAAACAGAGATAAAGAAGAAAAAACTATAATATCTAAACCTATTCAAAACTTAACAAAAAGAGTTATTCACCAAACATTTGGTGAAGGTGTGGTAATAAAAAAAGATGGAAAAAGACTTACTATAGCTTTTAAAGATTATGGTGTAAAAACTATTATAGAGGATTTTGTAAAGATTGTAAAATAGTATTATTCAAGATGTAAATTATATATTTAAATAGCATAAATCTAATATAACACTTGCATTTTCAAAAGAGTTTTTTATAATTATGCAATGTATGGGTTCGTAGCTCAGCTGGTAGAGCAGTTGACTCTTAATCAATTGGTCGGGAGTTCGAATCTCCCCGGACCCACCAGCATTTTCAATAGAACAGAATTGCTGTGTCTTAAAAGTCAAATTCCCCTGTGTCTAAATTGTGTCTATTAATTTTTGATTATCGGTTTTCTAGTGAAACCAAGATGTTTTGATTGCAAAGTTTTGCATAGTGTTTTTCGGTTATTATAGTAATTTAAAATCTTGTTGCAACATAGAATATTTAAATTAAACTAATATTCAATAAAACAACTTTTTATAAAAAATGGGAATGTATTATTCAATAGATCTTAGAAGAAAAGTGTTAAATGCTTTATCAAGAGGAAA
>DATIQT010000010.1:0-6008 GCA_035470525.1 Rickettsiales bacterium | reverse complement strand
TTTAAAGAAGTTTAGAATAATAGCAGATAAATATAGGTGCAGAAGAAAGAGATTTGGATTAAGGTTTAATTTAATATCTGGGATTTATAATTTTGAATTGATTTGTGATAAATAAGGATGGATATTTGCAGGAGGTCTATTATTTTATTAATAATTTTTTTAATAATTAACTATCAAATAACTTAAATTAAATTTTTAAACATAAAAAATTTAAAAATTTAATTAAGTTGTTTGATTATTAACACAGAATTGTGAACAGTCTCTAAAACTAATCACAAAATTATCTCAATCCAGTATTTTTTCTTTTATTATTTGATGTTTTTTTTGATATGAAATAAGAACCTTTTCTTTTAAAAGAAGGCTTTCTAAAATCACCAGACATCAAACCTTCTATATCATAACCAGAACCAGTTCTCTTTTTATTCTTAGGAACAATACCCCTAGCTTCCATACTTTTAGCTCTTCTATCTTTAAAGTATCCTTTAGCAATTTTTATCTCAGATTCGTTATTCTTTTTAAATCTATCTTTTTCTCTAAAATTTTTATCTTTTGTAAAATTATTTTTTCTGTTTTCTTTAAATTCTCTTTCTTTCGTAAAATTTTTATCTTTTGAAAATCTATGTTTTTTATTTTCTTTAAAATCTCCTTCTTTTACAAAATCATTTTTTTTATGTTCTTTAAAACTTTTTTCTTTTACAAAATTATCTTTATTTTGATTTTTTCCTTGATTGTTAAACTCACCATGGTTTCTATCTTTTTGTCTTCTTCTATGGTTATCCGGTTTTCTAAATTTTTTCTTACTTCCAGATGGAGTACATAACGATTCATCATACTCACCATAACTTATCAAAGACCTAATAGCCTTTAACTTTTTTTCATCTTCTTTGTTACAGAATGATATAGAAATTCCAGATTTTTCAAGACCTCTTGAACATCTACCAATTCTATGAATATAATCCTCAGGAGATTGTGGCAAATCATAATTAATAACAGTATCAATATGATGTATATCAAGTCCTCTTGCTGCAACATCTGTAGCAACCAATACATTAAACTTCTTTTCCCTAAAATCTTTTATAATTCTAGCTCTTTTAGATTGTCTCAAATCACCATGGATAGCCCTAGCCATTATATCTTCCTTTTCAAGCCTAGAAGCCAATTTTTCCGTAGCAAATTTAGTCTTTACAAAAATCAAAGTAAACAAAGTATTTCCCTTGAGTTTCTCAAGCAAAATATCAAACTTTTTTTCATTATCAACTTTAATAATTTCCTGACTAACATTTTTAGATGCTTGATTTGACTCACCTATTTTCACTACAATAGGATCTCTCAAATATTTCTCAGTAGTTTTCTCTATTTTTTTAGAAATAGTTGCAGAGAACAACATAGTTTGTTTATTTTTCGGTAAATTCTCAATTATTCTATCTATTTGAACAGAAAAACCCATATCAAGCATTCTATCCATTTCATCTAGAACCAAAGTCCCAAAGTCACTTATATTTAATCTTTCACTTTCCAAAAAATCATTAATTCTTCCCGGTGTTCCAACTATTAATCTTGGTTTTTTCTGAATAGACAATAATTGTTCCCTAATAGAAGCACCACCAATCAACAATGCTTTATTTACACCTTTTTCACAAAAAATTTTCACACTATCCATAATTTGAACAGCCAATTCCCTAGTAGGAGCAACAATAATAGCTTTGTCTTCTTCATTTTCAATTAATTTTGATAATATAGGGATTAAAAAAGCCCCTGTTTTTCCAGAACCAGTTTGTGAACATCCTAAAATATCATGTCCTTCTTGAACTGCTGGTATCACACCTTCTTGAATTGGTGTTAAATTTTCATATTTATTTTTTTCTAATGCCATCAAAATAACATTTGGCAATTGTATATCTTTAAATTTCATCTTTTACTCAACATTTATAAATTATAATACTTAAACTTTATCAGTACCAAAAAGTACCATACATCAAAACACAAAATGATTATTTAATAGAATGGTTGCGGGTGAAGGATTTGAACCTCCGGCCTTCAGGTTATGAGCCTGACGAGCTACCAAGCTGCTCCAACCCGCGTTATAAAGCTTAAAGCTTAAGATATTGTAAAACATTCATTTTAATTAGCAAGATAATTTTTCATTTTATAAATATTAAAAAGAAAATAAGGAAGTAATAGTTGATTTTTCAAAAGAAATTGTTATATTTCAGTTACTGAATAAAACATATTAAAATGAGACAAGAGTTAGTTGATAGACTAATACCAAGTAAGATTCCCACAATAGCACAAATAGAAGCAAAATACCCTGCAAGACCTAAAGGAACTGTTGTAACAAGAATTGCACCGAGCCCTACTGGTTACATGCATATTGGAACTGTATGGACAGCTATAACTGATGAAAGAATAGCTCATCAAAATAATGGAGTCTTTATCTTAAGAATTGAAGATACAGATCAAAAAAGAGAAGTTAAAGGCGCTATTGAGGCAATTTTAAAATCATTGGATTACATGGGATTACAAACTGATGAAGGTTTAAAACTTGATGGAAAAGAATACGGAAATTATGGACCTTATACTCAAAGTCAAAGAAAAGATATTTATCAAGCTTACATAAAAGAATTACTTAGAAAAGACCTGGCTTATCCAAGCTTTATGACACATGAAGAATTAGATAAAATTAGAGAAGAACAAACTAAACTTAAAATTAGAACAGGTTTGTATGGCTTATGGGCAAAAGAAAGAAATTTAACAGAACAACAGGTTATTGATAATCTTAATGCAGGCAAACCTTATGTAATATATTTTAAATCAAACGGAAATTTTAATAATAGAATAAATTTTGAAGATGCAATAAAAGGCAAAAGATTATTACCAGAAAACGATTTAGATATAGTAATTATGAAATCCGATGGACTTCCTACATATCATTTCGCACATTTAATTGACGATCATTTAATGGGAACAACGCATGTTGTTAGAACTGATGAATGGTATATTTCTACACCTTTACACGTTCAATTATTTGAGGCTATGAATTGGAAAACTCCAATTTACGTTCAACCAGCACCTATTCAAAAACTTGACAATGGAGCTAAAAGAAAAGTAAGTAAAAGAAAAGACCCAGAAGCAAATTTCCAATTTTTTATAGAAGCAGGTTATCCTAAAGAAGTAATTTTTGATTATTTAATGAATTTATTAAATTCAAACTATGAAGACTGGAAAAAAGAAAATTCAAAAGCTAGTTGGAAAGAATTTCCTTTTGAAATTAAAAAACTTGGTGTCAGTGGTGCTTTATTCGATTTCAAAAAGCTTGACAGTATTTGCAAAGACTTTATGGCAAGCATTTCAGCGCAAGAACTTTATGATAGATTATTTGTTTGGGCAAAAGAATTTGACAAAACTTTAGCTGAAAAAATGGAAAAACAAAAAGATTATTTCATTTCAATTTTTGAAATTGAAAGAAAGAATTGTGATAAAGTTAGAAAAGACTATTGCACATTATCTAGTATTTACAATGAAATCGCTTATTTCTTTGATTTAAACTATACAAAATCAGATTTTGAAAGAGATTTACCTAATATTATTTTAGATGAAATTAAAAAGATCATTAATGAATATGTTTCTTGCTATGATAAATTAATGCAGAATCATGATGACTGGTTTAATCAATTAAAAGAAATGGCAAAAGGATACAATTATTGTATTGATAATAAGGAATTTAATCCTGAAATACATAAAGGAAAAATTTCTGATTTCGTTGCTATTTTCAGATATTTAGTTACAGGTAGGAAAAATTCACCTGATTTATATTCTATTATGAAAGTATTGGGAAAAGAAGAAGTAACAAGAAGATTGGAAATTATTTAATTATAACCACAACTTCGCTTTTTAAACTATATAAATCGTGAAAATACTAGGTTTATTATTTTATATATAAAAAAATCCATTAGTTTAACTAATGGATTTTTTATGAATACTTTATAGTGAATTAATCTTCACACAAAATTTCACCACCAGCTATTGTTCTAATTATAGCAGGAGCACCAAACAAAACAGCAATACCTAACATAACACCTATTAAAACACCCCAGTTAACTTTTCCTGTAAAGAAACCAACACCAATACCAATAATAGTAAATGTTGCTATTGTTCTACCAACAGTTCCTGTTACAAAAGCTAATACGTTACACAAAACGGTACCCATTGCACCAGCTGAAGCAGTAGTAGTAGTATCAGAAACGGCTGCTGACGCTTCGCTTATTCCAAATAATGCTAATAAACTTGTAAATAAAAATAAATAAAAAGAAACTTTTTTAATCATAATATTAATTAATTTTTTATATCAATATTTTGATTTTATTGTATAGTTTTTTATTTGCAAGTGTTTTTATTAAATGTACATCCTCATATCATTTAGCACAAAATCCATAGCAAAAAACCCTCACTTTTATTATTAAAATGGTGATTTTATTAATAAAATGTTGAGGATTTATGAGAATTCATAATAGAATTCCTAAGATAAATAATAAATGGATAAGAAAAATAAATCTAGAAATATCTTATATTAGTGATAAAGAAATAATCAAAAGAAAAAATAGTTATGAAACTTTTAAATTATTATTAAGTAAAAAAAAATTATTAAGAATAAGAATGATAAATTATCTTATAAAGAAATAGAGAATATATCAGGAATAAGTAAAAGAACTTATCAAAGAATACATAAAGAAATTAAGATAAAAGGTAGTATTACCAAACCCATTAAAACTAAGTAATCTTTAAAACATATTTTGATAACTTAACTTTGGATGCAAAAACAACTTCTTTATCTGTTCTGGTGTAATAGAACTAATATACTTTTCCATTTTTGTTTTAATTTGTTCTTTTGTTTTTGGTGGAAAGTCAGTGTGGATGTGCATTTTTAAGACATTATTTAAGTATTCATCAGGATTTAATTCTAGTGAATAGGATGGAAAGTAAAAAATTGAAATTTTGGTTTTATTTTCTTTTATGAATGATTCAACAAGTTTTCCATGATGAACTTTTAAATTATCTAGAATTAAATAGACTTTATCTTTGTTTGTTTTTTATCTTTAATTAGATTTTGCATAAATTCTATTAATTTTTGTTGAGTTGTTGAATCTTCATATAACATGAATTTATGTTCACCACTTGGACTTATTGCTGATAACATATTGATTGTTTCTCTACTAGTTTGAAATTTTATAATAGGAGGATTGTTTTTTAATGAATAGCCTGCTGGATTATAAGATTGATTATTAACACCTGTTTTATCTCCAAATATATTTCAGCATTTTCTTCTTTTGCTAGTCTTTTTATCTCTGGAAAGATTAATGTTTTAAAATACTTCTTTTTGGTTGTAAGTTCTTTTTACTGGTCTTTGATAAGACATTCCCCCACTCTTCGAGATACCTTCTGATACTTTCTTTGCTAATTACTATAGTCAAACAACTTTCACTTAACCACCAACTAAACCGCTTTTGCAAAAATATACAAGGAGATTTAAAATTTTATTGCGATAGCATACAACTTAATACGGTGAGACAATAAAATTTTAGAGCGACGAAGGGTGATTAAGGCAAAAGTTAGGTTTAGTTGGTGGTTAAGTGAAAGTTGTTTGACTATATATTATATTTATGTTTAATAAATTCTCTAACTGTACTTAAATTCCAAAGAAAGCATTCAAATTCTAATTGACTTGGGTTTTTGTCAATTAAAAGTCTTTTTATTTCTATTTCTTGTTGTTTGGAAAGTATTCTTTTTTCTCCATTTTTTCTTCCTCTTATTTTTGGAGTTGGAATTAATTTATGTTTTTTATTGTTTTCGTTGTTTTTTATTACTTTTAGTATCTTTATTCAAATCTTTATATTTTTTATGACATCTTGAATAACAGAAACTGAAACATTTAATAAATCATGAATTTCATGATAAGTATAGTTTTTATCTTTAAGTCTACATATCTGTTTCCAAATGAGTCTAGTTTCTTG
>DATIQT010000009.1:0-11837 GCA_035470525.1 Rickettsiales bacterium | reverse complement strand
TTTAAAGAAGTTTAGAATAATAGCAGATAAATATAGGTGCAGAAGAAAGAGATTTGGATTAAGGTTTAATTTAATATCTGGGATTTATAATTTTGAATTGATTTGTGATAAATAAGGATGGATATTTGCAGGAGGTCTATTTAACAACGAAATGTATAAGTATACTATTTCTATTAAATACTTTGAAATATCCTTGTCTTTTTTGTAGAAATTATTTTTTGAGGAAAAATTTTATTTACAGGAGGTTTATTTATTTTTTCCATCTGTTATGAACCCAAAACCATTGTTCTGGTTTTAATCTTATCCAACTTTCTATTTTTTTATTTATTTTGAGTGTTGTAGCTTCAATATCTTCTTTTAAATTTCCTGTATTTATAACATCAAATTCTTCTATTTTGACATCGAAAAAACTTGAAAAACTTCTTCTAAACACAACAGCGGAATAAACTTTATAATTATGTCTTAATGCAAGTGTAGCTACAGAATCTGTTGTTTTTGCATCTCGATCTAAAAACTTAACATCTATACCATTACTCAATCTTTGGTCAACTAACATTAAAATTTTTCTACCACTTCTCAGACTTCTTGCTAACTTTATAACACCTTTTTGTCCTTTTGGTATCATTTCCATTTTATTCTTTTGTCTATATTCTAAAATAATGTCATCAACATATTTATTATTCATTGCTCTATAAATTGCTGATATTGGTATATTTAAATGTGCAAAAATTCTAGAAAATATTTCCCAATTTCCAAAATGTGCTGTAAAAATTAATTCACCTTGTTTACTATTTTTAATTTTTTTAAGATTTTCTTCGGATTCTTTATCAATATTTATATATTTTTCTAACTCTTCATAACTTATACTATTAATTAGTATAAATTCAGCTATACCTTTACCTAAGTTGTTCCACATTCCCAATATGATTTTTATTCTTTGGAAAAGTGTTAGTTCTGGCATAACTTTTTTTAAATTTCTCATAGCTAAGAAACTTGGAGGAGTCCACGGTCCAAAAATAACCAATAATAATCCTATTAAAAAACTAGACCATTTTAAGCCAATTAATATAAAGATTTTCTCAAGTACTTTCAGTCCAAATGCTTGTGATTTATAAATAAAATCACTAAAATTAGTCTTTTTCTTCATTTTAAAATTAGCTCCGTAAATGTATCATTATTGTAAAATTTAATTTCAATCTCTAAAATATTTATTTTTTCTCTATATTTTTTTGGCAACTTTACCCAATCTTTTGAAGTTGTAATAATTTTACAACTTTCTTTTTTTGCTTCGGTCATAATATTTTTTAATTCTTCTTCAGTATATTTATGGTGATCTTCATAAGATATTTCTTTTTTAATATCATAATTAGCTTTTTTTAAACTATTAAAAAATTTTTCACATCTACCAATACCGCAAAAAGCTAAATATTTTTTATTATTTTGAGATTTATCTTTTTCTTCTATATTTGCTCTTAAAACCTCTATACCATTATTTATAAAGCTTTCCTCTAAGTTTTGTTTATCTTGTCCAATAATAATAACAGAATCTATTTTTTTTATAGAATTGTGAATTTTTTCTCTTAATGGACCAGAAGGTAATAACATTCCATTACCAATTCCATATTCTCCATCAATAACTATAATATTTTTATCTTTATAAATTGTTGGATTTTGGAAACCATCGTCCATAACTATAATATCGTAATTATAATCTTTAGATAAAGTCTTAATTGCTTGCTTTCTATTTTTACAAATAAAAGTATCAGCAAGTTGTGCTAATAACAATGCTTCATCTCCAACTTCTAAATATGAATGAGTTTCGCTGTCAACTTTGGTAAATTTTTTAATCTTTCCTTTGTAACCCTTACTTAAATATGCAAAATTTTTATCATTTTCTTTTAGAATTTCACCTATTTTTAATGCAATTGGAGTTTTACCAGATCCTCCGGCTGTTAAATTTCCAACACATATTATCTTCAAATTTTTAGCTTTATATTCTTTTGAAAATAAAACATGTAATCTTCTAATGACCTTATAAACAATAGCGAAAGGATATAAAATAAATGAAATTATATTTTTGTCTTTCCAGAAATTTGGTGTTTTCACTGTAAACCTTCTAACATTTTTAAAAACTCCGCATGATTTCTAAGATAAATCGCTTTTCTATTTTTTTCAAGTCCTTCATTATGTAAAATTTCTTGCAATAATTCATCACCAAAAATAATCGGTCTTAAGTTAGCATTATAAGCCGTTTGTATATCTTGAATGCCATTACCAACCATCCACACAGTATCTGGATTTATTTCTGTAATATCACTTCCAATTAAAGCATAATCAATCACTTCTTTACTAGGTTTTCTATACTCAACTTCACCCCTTGTTCCAATAACATTCAAAAAATATTTTTGTAATTGGTATCTTTTGATTGTTCTATGCAAAAAATTTTCATATGTATTGCTAACAACGGAAGCAAAAATATTAATTTCATTTAATTTTTTTACTAATTTGCAAGCATTTGGTAAAAGTTTAATTGAATTATTAACATCATTAAAAACTAGTGTGCCATTCCAATCAAAAATAATTACTTTTGGTTTTATAATATTATTCATATCTACCTCAATCAAAATCTAATTCACAATAATATTTAGAAGGTTTAAATCCTTCTACTTTATCCTTCAAAATACTTTGAAAGGCAATTTTTGATTTTATAGTTATATACCAGTCTTTTAATACTTTATATTTACTCCAAGAAATTTCACCCAAATAATCAAGTGAAGAAATCTGTGTTGCAGCGGTAATATCAGCAAGAGAAAAATTTTCTCCCGCTAACCACTTTCTTTTTTTAAGAAGAAATTCCATATATTTTAAATGAATATCCAAATTCTTTTGTCCCGCTCTTAATCTCTTAGTATTTATATCAACATTTTTCTTTAAAAAAGTATTATAAACCCTTTCTTCTAAGATATATTTACTAACTTCATCAAAAAATTTTTTATCAAACCACATTTCAAGTCTTCTAATCTCTGCTTTATCAATTTCATTATTACCCAAATACGAAATATTTAACAAATCATCTTTTTTTCCATAAAGAGCAATTAAATATTCAGCAATAACAAAACTATCAACTATAATAGCATTTTTTTCTTTGTTAACAAGAACAGGAGTTTCAGAAGCTGGATTTAACCTTAAGAAATT
Organism: Rickettsiales bacterium; assembly: GCA_035470525.1. Classification (GTDB taxonomy): domain Bacteria; phylum Pseudomonadota; class Alphaproteobacteria; order Rickettsiales; family UBA1997; genus CALXSC01. The sequence goes on along the minus strand of DATIQT010000009.1, from coordinate 8,642 downwards.
TTCATCTCTATTCCAAAACTTCACTTCTTCTAATTTATAACACAAACCAATCTCGTTCAAGATAAACCTTATTTTTCTTGAAAACGGGCATAATGGATAATGATATAAAATATAATCAATCATAACAAAACTATAATCAATAATCACATATTATAAATTTCTCTTATTAATGTCTAGTATTTTTTAAAAATTAACTTGCAATTATCTAAGAAATTTGTTTTTTTACAAACAGTGTTTTTTATTTTAATAATGAAGTTAATAAAATTATTTTTAATATTTTTTTTGTTTTTTAGTACAAGCTTTGCAAAACAAGCCAATATAATAAACATTAGATTAAATACAAACAATAATAATGAAAGAATAGTTTTTGATTTAGATTCAAAAACTACTTTTAATGCTTTCACATTAGTTCAACCAAACAGATTAGTAATAGACTTCGGAAACACAAGTCAGAATGTAACAGCACCTGATGTAAAAACCGATAAAGTAATAGATGCAATACGAGTAGGAAAATTTTCCGAAACCGACACTAGACTAGTTTTCGATTTAAATGCAAAAGCAAAAATACTAAAAAGTTTTTACTTAGAACCAAATAAAGAAAATACAAATCACAGAATTGTAATAGATATAGAATTTGACAAAAAAGACTTAGAAAATGAAGACTTAATCGGCAAATTAATAGACGAAAACAATTTATATAATGTTGAACCAGAAATATTAAACGAAATAATAAATGAAATTTTAACACAACCAATAAACACAGCACAAACACCGGCAACATTCAAATTTGAAAAAAATGAAAAATCAGAACCGAAAAATTTATCATACAACATTGCAAAGTCATCAACTAGAAAACCAAGAATCATAATAGATGCAGGACATGGTGGTAGAGACCCAGGAGCAGTTGGTAGAAGCGGAACAAAAGAAAAAATACTAACCTTAATATATGCAAAATCAATAAAAGAAGCCTTAGACAAAACTGGAAAATACAAAGTTTACCTAACTAGAAGTCAAGATTATTTTGTAGATTTAAGAGAAAGAACATCAATGGCAAGAAGATATAAAGGGGATTTATTCATATCAATTCATGCAGATTCTTCTTTAAATAAAAATGTTAGAGGGCTTTCAATTTATACATTGTCACAAACCGCATCAGATACAAGAACAGCTAAATTAGCCCAAGAAGAAAACAAAACTGATATAATAGGTGGATTAAATTTATATGGAGAATATCAAGACACAATTAATACGCTTGTAGATATTTCAAGACAACAATCTATGAATGACTCGAAAAAGTTTGCCAAAATTCTAGAAAGAGAATTAATTAGCAGAAATATAAAAGGCTCAGGTCAAACCAGAAAATTTGGTAATTTTGCTGTTTTAACATCAGCAGATATGCCATCTATACTACTAGAAATAGGATTTTTATCAAACAAAACAGATGAAAGAATGATAAGATCTTTTGGTTATAAAACCAAAATCATCAATTCTTTAGAAAATGCAATAAATAATTATTTCAAATAAATTATTAATTCCAATTTGTCATTTGGATATTTAACTCTTACTCTCCTACATTTTTGTAATTAAATATTGAAAATACTAAGTTGGTTTATATTGTAGTGTCAAATCTTCTGCTCTCTTTCCCCCTGTAAATGTTAACTATTTCGTTGACAGATTTTACAATTTGAAATTATAAAATTGTAAAATCCGAAATTATTAATAAAGAAATAGTTAAATAAGGTATATATTATGACTAAAAGAGATATAACCAATAGTAAAGATACTACATTAGAAAGAAATACAGTTAAGCAGTAGGAGGTCTAATAAAAGTATAATCTTGATTTTTTAAAAAAATATGATTATTCTTCGTATTACAACAATATAAATTATAAAATGGTTGAAAAGATTTTAATTGCTAACAGAGGAGAGGTTGCGTGTAGAATTATTAGAACTGCAAGGAAAATGGGTTTAAAAACTGTTGCTGTGTATTCTGAAGCTGATATGAATTCATTGCATGTTCAATTAGCTGATGAGGCTGTTTTGTTGGGTGGTTCTTTGGCATCAGAAAGTTATTTGGATATTAAAAAAATAATTAATGCTTGTAAGAAGACTGGTGCTAAGTACGTGCATCCGGGTTGGGGATTTTTGTCTGAAAATGCAAAGTTTGCACAAGCTTTAGAGAAGGAAGATATAGTTTTTGTAGGTCCGCCTGTTGAAGCGATTAAGATGATGGGTGATAAGATAAGGTCTAAGAAGATAGCAAAGAGTGCTGGAGTTAATATAACCCCTAGTGATAATAGTATTTTGGAAAGTGTGAAAGATGCAGAAGAATCTGCTAAAAAGTTAGGATATCCAGTTATGTTGAAGGCTTCTGCTGGTGGTGGCGGAAAGGGTATAAGGGTTGTTTATAAGAAAGAAGAAATCGTTAATGCTTTTAGTAGTGTAAAGAATGAAGCTAAAAATAATTTTGGTGATGATAGAATTTTCATGGAAAAATATATAGAAAATCCTAGACATATTGAAATTCAAGTATTAGGTGATAAGTTTGGAAATGTGGTTTGTTTGGGTGAAAGAGAATGTTCTATCCAAAGAAATCACCAAAAAGTGATTGAAGAAAGTCCAAGTTCTTTTGTTGATGAAAGAACAAGAAAAAAGATGTACGCTCAAGCTGTAGCTTTGTGTAAAAAGGTTGGATATTATTCAGCTGGTACAGTTGAATGCTTGATGGATAAGGAAAGAAATTTTTATTTTATGGAAATGAATACAAGACTTCAAGTTGAGCATAGTGTTACGGAATATGTGACAGGTCTTGATTTGGTTGAGTTGATGATAAAAGTTGCTATGGGTGAAAAGTTGCCGTTTAAGCAAGTTGATGTGAAGTTGAAAGGTTGGGCTATGGAAGCAAGAGTTAATGCTGAGGATCCAACAAGAGGCTTTTTGCCATCATCAGGAAGAATAAGTAAGTATATAGAGCCTGAAAAGAGTGAAAATATAAGGATTGATACAGGTGTTTATGAAGGTTATACTATTAGTATGTTTTATGATAGTATGATTGCCAAACTTATTACATATGGACAAGATAGAGATGAAGCTTTGCAAAGAATGAGAGAAGCTTTGGGAAGTTTTTATATTGATGGAATTTCTCATAATATGTCGTTTTTGGAAGCTATAATGTATAATAAGAGGTTTGAAAATGGAGATATTTCTACAAGTTTTATCAAACAAGAATTTTCAAATGGATTTTCTGGCGTTGAGATAAATGATAAAGATGAAGGTATTTTGATTGGAACAGCAATTTATATGTTTGTGCAAAATGCTGATAGGTTGTTGAACATAAGTGGACAAGTTTTAAATTCAAAATTTGAGCTTGCTGATAAATGGGTTGCTGATTTGAATGGCAATAAGTATTTATGTAATGTTGCAAAGACAACAAAAGGTTATACAGTAGAATATGGTAATGGTTTTTCACTTGTTGAGAGTTCATGGCAATTTGGTGATAATGTATTTAGAGGGGAAGTTAATGGAAAACCAATTAATGTTAAAATTTTAAAAAATGATAAATCTGGTTCATTTAAACTACAATTGATGGGTTCAGCACTTGATATTTCAATAAGAAGTACAAGGGTGTCAGAACTTGAACAATATATGCCAAAAGTTGAAGCTGAGAAAAAACCTACAAAATTAAAAGCACCAATTACTGGTAAGATTTCAAGATTCCTTGTAAAAGAAGGTGATGAAGTAAAAGCCGGTGCGGAGTTAGTTGTTATTGAAGCTATGAAAATGGAAAATATGATTAGAGTTGATCAAGATGTAAAGATTAAGAAGATTAATTTTACAGATGGTTCATTAGTAGGTGTTGGAGAAATATTGATTGAATTCGAAGAATAGTTTATCAATATTAAGTTGAACAACTAAAATTATAAATCAACAGAATTTTCTCTTTTTTGTTGATTTATTTTTTTGTGATTATATTGTAAACCTATCTAGACAACTTTAAATATATGAAAGAACTCATTTATGCAAAGGAACTAGCGAGAGGTAAGGTTTCTTTTTCTACAAAATTATTCGGTGTGTATTTTTTTACATTGAGGTGTGCTTTGTTTTTTATAAAAGTATTTTTTATATCGTTTGTGGTGTTTAAATTTACTAGCCCATTATTTATAGCATAATTGCTGTAACTTTTTTAATATTTGGATTGATTTTTATTTGAGCTTATTATTATATATAAGTATAATTATTATATTTATAACATGGTTGACGATAGTTTTTGTGCTACAACATTACAAGTTTCAAATTTAAAAAAGACTTATGGAACAAAGACAGTTTTAAAAGATGTTAGCTTGTCTTTGAAAAAGGGTGAGGTTGTTGGTTTGCTTGGACCAAATGGTGCAGGAAAGACGACATTGTTTTATACTATTGTAGGTTTGATTAAAGCTGATAGTGGAAATGTGATATTAGGTGGTGAAAATATAACATCGTTGCCTATGTATATGAGAGCTAAGATGGGTATAGGTTATTTGCCACAGGAAAATTCTATATTTAGAGGAATGACTGCTGAGGGAAATATTTTGTCAGTTTTGGAAATAATAGAAAAAGATAAAAAACAAAGAGTTAGAAAATTAAAGTCATTGTTGGAAGAGTTTTCAATAGAGCATATAAGAAAAAGTCCTGCTTTGGCTCTTTCTGGTGGTGAAAGAAGAAGGGTTGAAATTGCTAGAACACTGGCTTCAAATCCATTATTTGTGTTATTAGATGAACCATTTGCGGGTGTGGATCCAATAGCTGTTAGTGATATAATGTCCATGGTTAAACATTTAAAGGATAAGGGTATAGGTGTTTTGATAACTGACCATAACGTTAGAGAAACATTGAAAATTGTAGATAGGGCTTATATTGTTTATGATGGAAGTATTTTGATGTCTGGAACACCTGAAGAAATTATGAAACATCAAGAAGTTAAAAGGGTTTATTTGGGAGAAAATTTTGAATAATTTATTTTTATTTAATTGTATATAATAGGTTTATTTACTTGACTTATAAAATAATTATAAGAATATAGATTTATAAAAATTTGAATGTTTTTAGCATGAAACACATCACAAAGATTTTTTATTTTTTATTATGTTGTCTTATTTTACCTTCTTGTGAAGAAAGTGTTATAGATCCTGATTTAAATTTAAGTAGAAAAGACTTTAACGATTTTATTTCTTTAAAAAGTAATAAAAAAGATAAAGGTCCTATAATGGAATTATCTAATAAAAATACTCCACCAAATATTTCAAAATTATTAGTTTCACCACCTCCACCGCCAATGGGAAATGGTAATTTGATATCTTTTTCTGTTACAGAAGAAGTTCCAATAAAAGATGTATTAATAGAGCTTGGAAGAGTTGCTGATATTGATATAGAAGTCGATCCTAGTATTAAAGGTGGTATTATTTTAAAGGTAACTAACAAAGCATTAGATGTTGTTGTAAAGAGGATAGCTGATTTAGCTGGATTAAAATATACTTATACTAATAATATATTAAGATTTGAAAAAGACTTACCATACACAGAAACTTATAATGTAGATTTTTTGCTTGATAATGATGTTTGGTCTACTATTGATTCTGCTCTTAATGAAATAATTACTTTAAACGCTCCTTCAAATGTTAAATCCGAAATTCTCAATACTGCAACACCTCAACAGATAGATACTCAACAAATGAGTCAAAATATTAATTCAGATTCAAGTAAATATAAAATTATAATTAATAAGCCAAGCAGTATGATAACTGTTTTTGCTAATGAAAAGACTCAAGAAGCTGTTAAAAAGTATATAGAACATGTAAAAGTAAATTATGCTTCTCAAGTTTTGATAGAAGCTAAAGTAGTTGAGGTTATTTTAAATGATGATTTTCAAGCTGGTATAGATTGGAGTTTTACAAAAGGAACGAAAAATGCTTTGACAATGGGTTATACTGACGGCTCTTATGCTACCGCTCCCGGAGGAATAAGTGGTAATGTTACTACTAATTTGTTTAGTGGCAGTTTAACAGCTGCTATAAATGCTCTTCAAACATTTGGTCAAACAAAAACAATTTCAAGTCCTAGAGTTCATGCTATAAATAATCAAAAAGCTGATCTAAAATTTGTTAATAAATTAATTTATTTTAGTTTGGAAAAAGATGAAGATGAAGACAGTGATACAGGTGATATTACAACAACTTATACATCTACGAAACAGGAAGAAGAAGTTGGTGTTACTTTGAGTATTAGGCCTTCTATAGATTTAGAAAATAATGAGGTTACTTTAAAAGTTTTACCTGAGTTAAAAGTTAAAGTTGATGAAGTTGTTGATCCAATAAATGAATTAAATGTCGTTCCTGTTATTCAAAGTCGTTCTGTTGAAACATCTTTAAAAGTTAAGTCTGGAAATATTTTGGTTATTGGTGGTTTAATGTCAGAAGATACTATTAATACTGATACAGGTATTCCAATATTAAGTGGTATTCCCGGATTGGGTTGGTTATTTAAGAGTAGTACTAAAAGTAAAGAGATAAAAGAAACTGTAATTTTTATAAAAGCTACTATTATAAAACCTAATGGTGATATAGGAAATTATGATGAAGAGCTTTATGAAAAATATGGAAGAGGTGAAAGAGATAAGTATTAATATATTATTCTAATCACATAAGGTCTATCATGAAAACATTATTTAAATTTGTTCTACTAACCGGATTAAGAGATAAGCTTTATTTTAGTATTTTAATTATATTAGTTGGTATTTTTGGTTTATCAAATTTAGTAGGTTTTTCTGCATTATCAGAAGAAACAAAAATGCAAATTGTTTACTTTTCTTTTTTATCAAGATTAGTAATTGTTTGTGGAATGATTTTATTTATTTGTTTTTATATAAATAAAGAATTTGAGCATAAAGAAATTGACTTTATAATGTCTAAACCTATATCAAGAAATACACTTATATTTTCTTATTGGATAAGTTTTACTTTAATTTCTTTAATTTTAATAATTCCAACTTTGTTGGTTACAATGTTTCTTGTTAAAGGAAATATTATTGGTTTAGTTTGGTGGGGTTTTAGTATGATATTAGAACTTATGCTTGTTTCTACATTTGCTATTGTATCTTCACTAATTTTACAAAATGCTGTTATTTCTATATTATCTAGTATATCATTTTATTTTATTGGTAGAATGATGGGATTTTTTGTTTATAGTATTAACTTACCAAGTAATATAGAATCTTTAAAAGGTTTTGAAAATTTTACCCAAGTGATTTTAAAATTTATTTCTAGTATTTTTCCTAGATTAGATTTATTTGGTAAAAGTGAATGGCTAATATATGGAGTTAGTAATTATAACGATATTACTATTATTTTGTTACAGTCTTTAATCTATATACCATTGATGCTTTTTATAGCTTTTTATGACTTTGGAAGGAAACAGTTCTAAAAGGGAAATTATGAAAAATTTTTCAAAAAAAGATAAAATAAGAATAACTTTTGGTTTTTTTATTATATTTTTAATTTTACAAATAGTTTTCTGGAAAAAAACAGAAAATATTAAACCAAATTTAGGAATTGTACCAGAAGTTCCAACCCTCGCAACAGTAAAAGCTTTTTCTTTTGGTGATGAAGAATTTTATTTTAGAATCAAAGGCTTAAGATTACAAAATGCTGGTGATACTTTTGGCAGATTTCTCCCATTAAAAGATTATGATTATAAAAAATTAACTGAATGGTTCATGCTTTTAGATAATTTAGATAATAAATCTAATTATATCCCCTCATTAGCTGCTTATTATTATTCTATGACACAAAATACTAAAGATTTAATTTATATCATTGATTATCTAGAACAACATGCTGATAGAGATCCGCAAAATAAATGGTGGTGGTTTTATCAAGCTATGTCAATAGCAAATAATTTATATAAAGACAAAGATTTGGCAATAAGATTAGCTACAAAATTAAAAAATAGTTCCCCAGATGACGCACCATTATGGACAAAACAAATGTTGGCATTATTATTAGCTGACAAAGGAGAAAATTGTGAAGCCATAAAAATAATCAACTCAATAATTGATGATTACGAAAAGAAGGATGAAAAAATATCTGATGAAGAATTAAATTTCATGAGATATTTTATAGAACAAAAAATAAAAAAATTAAAAGAACAACATTTTAATCCTGCTAATTGCTTATAAAATTTTTGAAATTTGGGTTTATAATTTTTAATTTTCTAGATGGAAAATGCACCCAAATCACGATATTAAGGGATAATTACCCAAATCACATATAAAATACTTGATTTTTAATTTAATATTCTTATATAATATTACTTATCTTGTGCCCTTAGCTCAGTTGGATAGAGCAACAGCCTTCTAAGTTGTAGGTCAGTGGTTCGAACCCACTAGGGCACACCAGTTTATCCAACTACTCAAATTTACCATTAAGTTAAACGGTTGCTTCAAGGAAAACTTTAGTTCCGTGCCATTTAATCTTAAGTTCGAAAACATAAAATTGATTAACTGGCGTTTTTCTTCAATTTTCGAACTTTCAAAAATTTCATAAGCTTTTGACGCAAGAGAAACCAAACTTGTAAGAGTAATTCCAAATTGTTCATCAGAATCATTATGT
>DATIQT010000008.1:0-2759 GCA_035470525.1 Rickettsiales bacterium | reverse complement strand
ATAATTTTAATATATTTTCTTCAATACTTGCAAATAATAATATTAATTTAAATATTAATAATGTTTTTAAAATTATTAAAACTTCTATATACGAAGTTTTAGAGAATTATAATATAGTTTTATCATGTATTAAAAAAATTAATAAAATAGCAAAAGATACGGATATTTCAGAAATTTTAAATAACTGTATTGATGCTTTTGAATGTATAGCTAAAGATGGAAATATGCTAAAAACAAATTCCGAATTAGCTGAATTATTTTTTGAAGGAATAATTACAATAATAAATAAAACAAATAATCTAGGAACTTTTAATAACTGTATAAATGCTTTTAAATGGATAGCTACAGATGAAAATATACTAAAAACAAATCCTAAATTAGCTTGGTTATGTTTTGAAAAAATAAGTACAATAGCAAATAAAACAGATAATCCAGAAACTTTTAATAACTGTATTAATGCTTTTGAATCGATAGCTATACATGTAAGTATATTAGAAAAAAATCCTAAATTAGCTTGGTTATGTTTTGAAGAAATAAGTATAATAGTAAATAAAACAAATAATCCAGAAACTTTTAATAAGTGTATTGATGCTTTTGAACAAATAGCTAAAAATAGAAATATTCTAAAAACAAATTCCGAATTAGCTAAATTATGTTTTGAAGGAATAAGTACAATAGTAAATAAAACAGATAATCCACAAACTTTAAATAAGTGTATTAATGCTTTTGAATGCATAGCTAAAGATGGAAATATGCTAAAAACAAATTCTGAATTAGCTCAATTATGTTTTGAAAAAATAAGTACAATAATAAATAAAACAAATAATCTAAAAATTCTAAATAACTGTATTGATGCTTTTGAATGCATAGCTAAAGATGGAAATATGCTAAAAACAAATTCCGAATTAGCTGAATTATGTTTTGAAGGAATAAGTACAATAGTAAATAAAACAAATAATCTAGAAACTTTAAATAACTGTATTAATGTTTTTGAATGCATAGCTATATATGTAAATATATTAGAAAAAAATCCTGAATTAGCTGAATTATGTTTTGAAGGAATAAGTATAATAGTAAATAAAACAAATAATCTAGAAACTTTAAATAACTGTATTGATGTTTTTGAATGGATAGCTACAGATGAAAATATGCTAAAAACAAATCCTAAATTAGCTTGGTTATGTTTTGAAAAAATAAGTACAATAGCAAATAAAACAGATAATCCAGAAACTTTTAATAACTGTATTAATGCTTTTGAATCGATAGCTACAGATGAAAATATACTAAAAACAAATCCTAAATTAGCTTGGTTATGTTTTGAAAAAATAAGTACAATAGCAAATAAAACAGATAATCCAGAAACTTTTAATAAGTGTATTAATGCTTTTAAATCGATAGCTACAGATGAAAATATGCTAAAAACAAATCCTAAATTAGTTGGATTATGTATAAAAGAAATTCGTTTACATTATAATTATGAAGTTTTTAATTCAGTATTAAGTCCTAGATTTTCTTCAAATTATAGAAAAACAGAAACCAAGAATGAAGCAGATAAAGATTTAAATAATAATTATGGAAAAACAGAAACCAAGAATGAAGCAGATAAAGATTTAAATAATAATTTAAAAGAGGAAACTAACAAAACTAGAGAGAAAGGGAGGGGATAAATTAAATTTGTTAATTTAAGTCTCTATAGTGATTTTTAACAAACCTAGTTATTATTTTCAATGATAGCTGAGTTTTTTTGTAATTATCTCGGACAGTAGTGCGGGTTTTGGGACCTAATACAATTAAATTTAGTTCGCTAGCTTCTTTTGTGTTTATGAAAATAATATGGCGGATGTTTGTTTTATAATATATATTATACTCACAACCAATCAATAAACCACATAATAAAATCACTGTATTAAACTATTGGTACAAATTTGCACGCAGTATACTTTGTCTCAACCAATTTTCCGTCAATTTTTTTGATTAGTGTCATTGTTTGAGATGTCTCATCGCCTAGTGGTATTAATATTTTACCACCTTCTTTTAGTTGTGATGGAAGTGCTTCAGGAACTTGTTTGCCGAAGGCTGTGGCTACGATTATGTCGTATGGTGCTTCTGGCGGATATCCAAGTTTACCGTCTCCGTAAAGAACTTGAACATTGTTACAGTTCGCTTTTTGTAGGTTTCTTTGGGCGAATTGTGCTAGTTCATGGACTATTTCGACTGTGTAAATTTGTTTTGCGCATTTTGAGAGGATTGCGGCATTGTAGCCACATCCTGAGCCTATCTCTAAAATTTTTTCTTCACCTGTTAAATCTAGAAGTTGTGCCATGTATGCGACTATGAATGGTTGTGAAATGGTTTGTTCGTATCCTATGGGTAATGGGTGGTCTTCATATGAGTGGCTTTTGTATGGGTCTGGGACAAATAGGTCACGTTGGGTTTCGATCATTGCTTTGATGACTTTTTCATTGTTTATGCCTCTTGGAATTAATTGTTCATCAACCATTTTTTTAGTGTATGTGGTGAATATATTTGGATTTTCCACAGTTTTGATTTTTGTTAAAACTACTTAAAGTTTTAATTGATATTAAATAAAAAACAATGGTTATAAAATTTGCATTATTTATAGTCAAACAACTTTCACTTAACCACTAAATAAACCGCTTTTGCAGAAATATACGAGGAGATTTAAAATTTTATTGCGATAGCGTATAACTTAATACGGTGAGACAATAAAATTTTAGAGAGACGAAGGGTGATTAAGG
>DATIQT010000007.1:0-3309 GCA_035470525.1 Rickettsiales bacterium | reverse complement strand
CTTAATCACCCTTCGTCGCTCTAAAATTTTATTGTCTCACCGTATTAAGTTATACGCTATCGCAATAAAATTTTAAATCTCCTCGTATATTTTTGCAAAAGCGGTTTATTTAGTGGTTAAGTGAAAGTTGTTTGACTATATACTGCCCAAGATAATTTTGATTTATTAAATTTATTTGTTTTTATAAAGTTTAGAGCAAAAAAATAAATTTACTATATATGAATGACAAAGTATTAATTTAAATTATAAAAATAAGTGAGTAATTATTCCTATTTATTTAGTATTTTAGAAATGGTTCATCATTATAATCAACTATTTCAAATCTACCATTTATTATTTTAATAATTGCAAGTTTTCTGTCTAACATTCCATCAGATAAAAATCTAAATTTGCCATTAAATCCTTCAAATCCTTTATAATTTTCTAAAGCATATTTTATATTTTCTTTATCTTGAGCTTTAGCATATGATTCGATTACAGCTGTTAAGGCATCATAAGCTAAAGATCCAACTCTTAAAGGATAAGATTGATAAGCTTCAAAATATTCATCTTCAAATTCAGAATAACCATTTGGGTTTGGGGCAACAAATAAAGTATTATCAAAGTTTATATTGTTATATAGATTGCTATTTAACCATTTGCTAGTTCCAATTAATAACGGTTTATTTTTTCCTGCATAGTTTGCTACATATTCTGCAATATTTAATAATTCAGAGCCACTATCTGGAAGTAATAAAGCATCAGAATAGATTTTATCTTCATCTGTATATTTAAACTCAATATCTGTACTTAAACCTTCCGCTTTTGCTAAAGCTTGATCGGCTTCATATTTTTCATAAACTTCATCTTTAAAGGTGTTTGTTCCTAATAAATTATTAACTTTCTTTTCTAAATTCGTATCATTTTTTGAATAAAATTCTGTCTTTACAATTTTAGCATCTTTTCTAGAAATTACCTCTTTGAACATCTTTGAAACTGTGCTTCCATATATATCATTTGGAAACATTGCAGAAAATCCATAGAAGTTTTTATAATCAATTAAATAACTAATTATTCTATCAATTTCTTGTTTTGGAGTAAAACCCATTAAATAAATATTCGGGTATTTTTCGCTTAACAAATCCTGATTATCAGAAAAAGATAAAACTAATAAATCATTAGTATAAGCTATATCAAGGATAGCTTTTGTTGATTGAGTAAATAATGGTCCAACTACTATATCTACCCTATCTCTAATAGCTTCATTTATCGCATCAACAGCACCAAAAGAGGTTCCTTTTGTATCATAAGGTTTAATGATTATATTATTAATATTATTATTAAACATAGCAAGTTGCGCTGAATTTAACATCATATTTCCAATTTTTTCAGCTTTTCCGCTTAAAGGTAATAAAATAGCAACTACTAATCTTTTTTCATTGGTTTCTGAAAGATCATAATTATCTATACTATCATATGGTTCTTGTTTTTCATTATTGCTTGCTTGTTTGTAACTTGTAATTGAAGAGCATGAAGAAATAAAAAATAATACTAATAATAAAAATATTTTCTTCATAAATTACTTAGCTCCATATAATGAATTATTATAAACACAAACAACATCACCACCACTTCTTAAAGTTAATTGTCCCGCAACTTGTTCGACAACAACATATTCATCAACAACTCTGAAGTTAACTAGTGTTTCATAGCCTTGATCATTAACAGCAAAAATAGCTGGAACTTCTGCGTTGTCTGTCTTAAATTCCATATAAGTAAATACACCGTCATCAAATACTTTAATTGGAGCTATAGAAGTAGAACCTGCAAACTCATAATTAAAATTATATTTACTTAAATCAGTTAGATCTGGATAATCATCTCTTTGATTTTTAACGTTGAATTTTACAATGTTTTTATCATTACTTGATGGATAAACAAACCTAATAAAGAATAAAATATCATTTCCACTAACATTATCAGCATCCATAGCATCCAATTCAAAATAATATTCTCTTTTATCAGTAAATACGGTCATAGTTGTTTGAGGATAAGGACCTACTGGTTTCAAAAACAACTTATTTCCAAGAACATTTGTTAACCAAGGTGTTGGATCTCCCATTGATATTGTTTGAATAGTTTCACTATCTTCAAATTCAATATAAGATTGGTTTAAATAATAACCAACGTATCTGTATACATCGTTTGGATTATAAACATAAGTTCTAAATCTTTTTTCCTTTCCAAAGGCTCTTGGTAATTGCACAGCATAACTTTGTGTAATTGAAAATAATAAAAACAAAATTAATAATAATACTTTTTTCATATTTATAACGAATAATTTTTATAATTAATAATAACAAACTTAAGTGGTGAATATTTTTCAGTTTCATCACTATATTCTACACCATTAAATTTAAAAGACAAAATAGCTTTTCTTTTTTGATAACTTACTTTATCTCCAATCTGCATAATCACTGTATAAAAAACCTCAGCTTTAATTGGCATTAGTTTAACATTAAAATAATCTATAATTTTATCAATAATTTTTGTTCTTTGAACTCTTATAAAGTTAAAAGAATCTATTTTAACCGTAGTTTCTATATTTTTACCAAAATAATAATATGGTCCATTTTCATTATCAGCACCCATAAAATATTTAAAATCATTAAAAACGTCAGCAGAAGAATTGTTCTTTATTTTTTGCAATTTTAAGTTAACATCATTAATATTAGCTCTTTTATAATTATGGCTTTCTCTTTCTTTAACGTAATTACATATTAAATATTCTAATATACTTTCATCTGTAGATTTAGCTTGTTTACTTTTTGACAAATCATGAATAGTGGTTTCATATTTTGTTAAATCTTTTTCTCTAATTGCAATAAAAACATCTTCTTTCATTGGTAATATTGATAAAATTATAGTTACAACACTATAAATAATAATAACACCCATAATTGACATAAAAACAAAAAATGTTCTATCTACTATTGGTCTTAAATATTTATTGCAATACCATTCAAAAGCATCTTTAAAATAAATTCCATTACTGATGCAGTATTTAACCGAATCTTTATATTCACTATCAAAATTGTTATAATTATTTGGTTCTTCCATAAAAACATTTTCACCAATATTTATATTATGTAATAAAGAATATAAAATTCAATTTTTATTTAATTATTTTGGCATTGCTAAATAAATATTGAATTAATTAATAATTCTTTCAACAAATAGATATTACTCCACATCAACATACTATAATAAACCATCTTTAAACTCTTACTATAACATTTTGTTCTTCTTCTAAATCTAGCAAATGTATCT
>DATIQT010000006.1:0-4830 GCA_035470525.1 Rickettsiales bacterium | reverse complement strand
ATACAAAATATAAGTCAAAAATGGAACCAACCAATTCAAAACTGGAGCTTGATAATTTCGCAATTGGATTTATACTTTAAAGATAGGCTGAAGTTGGATTTGAAGTAAAATGGATTTGACACAGAATTGGGGACAGACCCTTTAAAACATAATCACTCAACATACTTAATGGTGTTTTATAGTGAAAACATTGTAGATTGGTTTCATTATAGCTATTACTAACTTTCATTATAAAATCAAACATTTCTTTTTGTGTTTTAAATTCTCCTTTAAAAGCTTTATATTCTTTAATAGCTTTCGTTATTCTTCCGTTGAATCTCTCTATCATTCCATTAGTCTGTGGATGATATGGTTTAGTTAATCTATGTTGTATATTATGTTTTTTACATAATATATCAAATAAATGTGTTCCACTTGGTCTATTTGGTTCTATATTAAGTTCTTTTTTCTTTTTACTTTATTTTGCATATCTATCTGTAAATTCTGATCCATTATCTGTTAGTATTACTTTTATATTATTTGATTTATTTAATTCTTTGTTAAATGTTTTTTCTTTAAAATCATTTATAAAATTATTTAAAAATTCTACTACTTTATTTATTGATTTATCTGTTAATATTTCTGTATATACATATCTACTATATCTATCAATTGCACTAAACATAAAACTTCTTTTATTTAGATATTTTTTATTATCTTTTGTCATTAAGTTACCTTTTATATTATCTTTATAATCGGGATTTAACTCTCTTATTCTTGGTAAATATTTAAAATCTATATGAATAAATCCAGGTTCATTTATTTCATCAAATTTGTTTTTATTATTGTTTTTATTATTGTTATTTAATTTTTCTTGTATTTTAAGTATTTCAACTGGTGTTTTTATATTATGTCTTTTTATACATTGATGTATAGAATTTCTACTATATTTAATATTTCTGTTATTATTAATATTTTCTTTATTAAATAAATTGTGTAGAACTATACAAATATCTCTTATTGATAAACCAATATTCTGTCTGCAATATATTATTATTTCTTCCTCTTTTGGATTTAATAATAAATTTAAATTATGTTTAGCATGACTTCTATCATTTAATTCATACTTATTTCTTTTACTCCATTTACTTACCGTAGATACATTTAGTTTTAATTCTTTAGCTAATTTTATTTGACTTGTCTTATTTATATTTACTTCATTCCAAATATATTCTCTAATGGCAGGAGTTGTTTTAGCTAATTTGTGTAATTTAATTTGCATTTGTTATTATTCCTTCTTTATTTAATAAATTTATTATGGTTTCTAATGATAGATTATTAAATAAATCATTTTATAATCAATAGGGACTATACATGCAGGAAGGGGTTTATAACCCCTTCTTAATGTTCAGAATAACTTGCTTTAACCACCATCATTAATATTTTATTAATGAACTTTATTTTGAACGGTGAGGAATGGGTTGCAAACCCATTCCTGCAGCCTCCCTAATAAGGGAGGTGTCAACGAAGTTGACGGTGGGTTAAGGTTTATAAGTAATATTCTTGAGGTTTTGGGTCTTCACCCTCAACACCTCAAGAGTAAGGTTACAAACCCATTCCTACAGAAAATCACACATAAAATAACCCATCAATTTAATGACGGGCTATTTTTTAACATTTTAATTAGATTAAGAAGAAAAATCCATTCCGTTGCCTTTTTTCTTAGCTAATAATCTATTTGCACTATCATACTTAATTGCTTCTAAAATTCTTCCACTACATCTTTTTTTATTTAATTCATACCATTTTTCCAATCCCTTTTTTCTTATTTCAACGAGATCCTTTGGTATAAAATCTCTAATTTTGAATGCTAATATTTGTCTACTATTATCTCCACCAATAAAACTAAATTCAGAAAAAATATATTTACTACCATCTTCTTCTTCTTCTTTTGCACCTAAGAATCTAAATTCTGAAACAGGTGGGTTATTAGGTAATTTAACTGACCTTTGAGAACGAGTCACCCATTCTTTTTTAAATAATTTCTTTTCTTCCTCACTTAAACTAGTGCTTTCAAGTCCTCCTTCAGCAATTTTATTCACTTTTTCAATATTTTCATTAAATACCGTTCTACCAGTCACAATTTCTATAACTTTAGTTTCAGCAAGAGTTTTATTATCATCTGATAAAATAGATTCTTTAATTTTATCCAAAGCCGTTCTTACTTCTTTAAATCTTCCTCCTTTTTCTTCTAATTTATTAACAGCTTCTTTAATTAAATCTTTGACTTCTGAGTTTAAACTAGGATCAACATTTGAATTTATTGAATTAACTAAAGCTCTTTTTTCAATATCTTCATTTTTAAGACCCATTAATTCATTTCTTGCTTTTTCAATTAGAGTTTTTCCTGAAATAATATTAATAATTAATTCTTTACTAATATTTTCAACTTGTTTATTTTCTAGCCCTTGAATAAGTTCTGCAAATTGTGTAGAACTCAATTTCTTATTATCAGAAGTAACTGTTGCTGCAATTTTAATTGCACCTACAATAGTATTAGAATTCATTATAAATGAAGAAAAAGAATTACTAATTGTTTTAGCAACACCAAGATCAATAAAATTAGCTTCATCCTTACTTAATTTTTTTATTATTTTATATGTATCTCCAACCTTGAGACCTGTAGTAATTAATTTATTTATAGCAACAGCTTTTGCAGCAGAAGCATCAGGATTACTACCAATTGCATTATTAATTTCTTCAGATTTAGTAACCATTGCAGCTAAATTAGCAGCAGTAATTTTATTAGACATTAAAGCAACGAAGTTAGCTCTGATATTTGGTTGACCTAATAAAGCAGCAACATCAGCAGTTTTATCAGAACCTAATGTATTATAAGCATAAACTACAGCATTTAATTGTTCAGATGTCATACCATCAAGCTTATCAGCTTGATCGTAAATTGCATTAATTACATTTACATATTTTAACTTATCATTATTTAATCTAACTAATACACCAAATGCAGCTCGTTTTTGATCTGCTTTTAAGGTTCCAAATTTTTTAACATAAACATCACCAAAATTAACAGCAATACCATTTGCACCAGCAGCTAAAATAGAAGCTATAAGATTTAATTTCGTACCACCAAAATTAATACCATCAATATTTTCATTAACTAATTTCTGTAATTTATCAGCATCTAAGCCCTGAAGAACATCTAAGTTAGCTCTGATATTTGGTTGAGCTAATAAAGCAGCAACATCAGCAGTTTTTTCAGAACCTAATGTATTATAAGCATAAGCTACAGCATTTAATTGTTCAGATGTCATACCAGCAAGATTATTAGCTTGATTGTAAATTGCATTAATTACATTTACATCTTTTAACTTATCATTATTTAATCTAACTAATACACCAAATGCAGCTCGTTTTCGATTTGCTTCTAAGGTTCCAAATTCTTGAACATCAACATCCCAACCAAAATTAACAGCAATACCATTTGCACCAGCAGATAAAATAGAAGCTATAAGATTTAATTTCGTACCATTAAAATTAACAACAACAATATTTTCATTAACTAATTTATGTAATTTATCAGCATCTAAGCCCTGAAGAACATCTAAGTTAGCTCTGATATTTGGTTGAGCTAATAAAGCAGCAACATCAGCAGTTTTATCAGAACCTAATGTATTATAAGCATAAGCTACAGCATTTAATTGTTCAGATGTCATACCAGCAAGCTTATCAGCTTGATCGTAAATTGCATTAATTACATCTGAGTTTAATCTATTATTATTCAATCTGCATATAACACTAATTACATTTTGTTTTTGCTGTTTGTTCAAACTAGCGATATCTTTGATAACTACTATAACACCATCATTTGCAGACTGCATTGAGAAGTTACCTTTACCGTCAGCAGCTATAATACCATTAATAACAGTTATTCTATTAACAGCAGCAGCAACACCATTTTGAATACAAGTAATTCCAAGAACATCATTATTAGCCATGCTATTT
This sequence comes from Rickettsiales bacterium, assembly GCA_035470525.1. Taxonomy (GTDB): domain Bacteria; phylum Pseudomonadota; class Alphaproteobacteria; order Rickettsiales; family UBA1997; genus CALXSC01. The sequence goes on along the minus strand of DATIQT010000006.1, from coordinate 828 downwards.
ATTTGAGTAGCATTTAAGCCCTGAAGAACCCCAAGAAAGTTATCTCTGATATTTGGTTGAGCTAATAAAGCATTTATATTTTTGGCAACTTGAAGAGCAGCAGCTTGAGCAGCAGCTTGAGCAGCAGCTTGAGCAACACCAAGAACGGTATTAGCTTGTAAGGCTGCAGAAGAAATAGCTTTTTGGATAACATCAAGAACTTCCAGTGTAAATACTGTATCAACTTTAACTTCATTATCGAATTTAATTAAAAAACCATTTGCTTTACCTTCTTTTATGTTAGCAACCCTCCTTCTTTTTTCTTCTTCAACAATCTCCTTATTCTCCGCTATAAGACCATTTCCCAAAGCATTTAAAATTACTTTTAAATCAGTAATCCCATTTAAATTACTTGATTTTGTAGAAGTAACAGGAGCACGAATGGGTGCTTCAACATTGGCACCTTTTTTAGCAGTAACAATCATACTTTGTTCGTCAATGTCAATTGAAAGTCTAAAAGTATCAGGCATATTTTTTCCCTATTTTTATTATTAATATCTTTATGTTATATTCACAAAAGCCTCAGTAGCGAAAATAACTTTTTGTTGATTTTGTAGCTTTTGAGGTTTCATATTTTATAAATATAATTTACTTATCATATATAAGTATAATGCTTCTTATTTAATTGTCAATAATATTTTTGTTCTATGGCATTGCTAAATAAATATTGAATTAATTAATAATTCTTTCAACAAATAGATATTACTCCACATCAACATACTATAATAAACCATCTTTAAACTCTTACTATAACATTTTGTTCTTCTTCTAAATCTAGCAAATGTATCT
>DATIQT010000005.1:0-2794 GCA_035470525.1 Rickettsiales bacterium | reverse complement strand
TACAAAATATAACTCAAAAATGGAGTCAACCAATTCAAAATTGGAGCTTGATAATTTCACAATTGGATTTATATTTTGAAAAGAGATTGAGGTTGGATTTGAAGTAAAAATGGATTTGACACAGAGTTATGGACAGACCCGAATAAAACTTCATAATATCTTGCTAGGTTATCATAGTTATAGAGAGGAAGCCAATTTGAGATGGTGCTGTCTCCGAGTATGAAAGAGTATTTTGTTTCATTTTCTGCATTTTCTATTGTTCCTATACTTATTGATCCATTTCCTAAATCTCTGACAAGTAAACCTCTTGAATTACACAATCTTGTTATAAAACTCCAGCAGGATTCATGAATTCTTGCGGTAGCTGAATTATTGATTTCATTGTTTATTGTGTATTCAATAATAGAAGTATCATTTAAATTGCTACTATAGTCAAAATATTACTATAAAAATAAATTACTAATTTCATTTATATCATTTAATATAAAATCAGCATTCAAATTTTTATTAGAATTTATTAGAACACATTTTAAACCAGCATTTTTAGAAGCTATCAAATCATTTTCTTCATTGCCTATATAAAATTCAGCATTTAATTTTAATTTTTCAATAGCATTTGTAATGATTAAGGAGTTTGGTTTTTTAGGAATATTAACAAAATCGTCAACACATACAACATTTTTAAAATATTTGTTTAATCTATCTTTCCAAATTATGTCAAAAAATATTCTAGGTCTATTAGTTATTATATTTAAATCATATTTTGTCTTTAAATCCTTCAATAAAGATGTATTTATTAGCATTTTTTCTCTTTCAAACCCTATTTTTACATAAAATTTTAAAAAATTATCTTTTATAAAATCTATACTCGTGATTGTTTTAAATTCTTTTAAAATTAGTTCAATCAAAATAAATATATTCTTTTCCTTAAAGAAAGACTTATAAGCATTAATATCTTTAATTGAAAAAATTTTGTCTAAGTAAAAATTTAATGTTTCAATAATTGCTAAATCTTTGCTCTCATTTAATGAAACCAATGTATCATCTAAATCAAATAATAAATCTTTTTTCATATTAAATCTCTTTAATTTTATTTTTTAAATTTAATCTTAATTTCAAAATTTTTTGTTGAAAAGTTTTAGTTTGATTTTTTATATCTCTTGTAGCTAAATCTAGTCCATCAAGCCCAGTTTCAATTACATCATCTAAAATACTTGGTAAATTATTGTGTAACGACAATGTTTCAAACTTTTTAATCTTTTCAAACCATTTTTTGGGATCAAAAATATGCTTAATTGTTCTAAAATTTTCAAATTTCATTTCGTCTATTTCCCTAACTATAGATGTTAAATAAGATAAAATATAAAAATCATAAATTAATTTTAATTCTTTATGAGTAATTGTATTGTATTTCCTATATCCAGCGATAATTGAATATAAAATACTTTCATCTTCAATATTATTAGTAGTAAAAGTTAAACCTAAATCGCAAATTCTTTTATTTTTTCCTGCTCTATCAAAATCAACCAAAAAAATTTGCCAATTTTCGCCTTTTAAAAAATTCAATGGATGTATATCATTATGTGTAATAGTTTCAGGCAAAGATAATATTTCTGGAATTTTATCTTTTAATTTAACTAAATAATTTAATATGCTTTTGAATATTTCCTTTTGATCATTAATATTCAATAAAGATTCTAATAAAATTATTTTCCTTCCAAGAAATATATCATCTTCTGAAATATTACCAGTATTGTTATATATAGATACATCAAATTTATTTATATCAAAATTTTTAATATCATACTTAGATAAAATAGATTTTAAATATTTAGTTTTTATATTAATTAATTCATTTTTATCTATTTTACTTATTTCTACATTTTTAAAACCGGTTATATTGGAATATAATTCCAAAATATTTTGATTTAAAAGTGTAAAATATTTATCAAAATTAAAATTCAAAAATTCTGGTATTATAGAATTTCTAATTAGTTTTTCAGTTAAGGTAATATAATCTTCAGCTATTAATTGAAAAAACGGTTGCCTACCAGATATTTCTTTTTTTTGGAAAAAATTATGAAATTTCGCTACTTCAGAAAACATAGATTCTATATCACTTTTTTTGTAATATTTCATACAAAACTTATCATATTCAGTTGGCGATTGTAAAAATGTTTTAAAGTCCTTACCATTTATCATTTGAGAAAAAACTATAGGTTGATCAACTAAGTGAGTTGGTATCTTAATTTTGCCAATAAAAGCTGGTATAACCGTTTTATAAAAAGTTTTAGCAATAGACTGATTGAATTTTGAAAATTCTTCCAAATATAAATCAACTTCTTTTTTTCTAAGTTTATCTCTCTCTCTCTAAAAGAATTTACAAAGGAAAAAGCTTCTAAATCCATATCTATTTTTATAAAAAGATTACCTTTTTCGGTATTTTTACAAATAAAACAAAAACTTCTTCCGCCTATATCTAAACTTTGAATATTTTTAATATCAATATTTTTAATTTCAGACAAGGAAAATAATAATAAAAGTAATTCCTTATCTTCTTCTAATATTTTATCTTTCATATTAATTTCGCCACATTTTTATACTAGAATATAGTTAGTTATTTTAAAATGTAAAGTCTTTACACCCAAATACTGTATTGTCTACCATTTCTTGACTATTAATTTTTCCACTATAACATAATAACTATATTAATAACTAGTAGTTTATGACAAACTGTCCTTATTGCGGCAATGAAATTACATACAAAAATGGAAAAAAATATAATAAGCAAAGA
>DATIQT010000004.1:0-21755 GCA_035470525.1 Rickettsiales bacterium | reverse complement strand
CTAAACTCAGAATATTAGAAAAACAGAAATCTCATAAGAAATAGTATAAAACCAATTAAACCAACTAAAACCCATCATGAAAATTGAAACCAAAAAACTCACAGATCTCATACCATCAGAATACAATCCAAGAAAGGCAAGCAAGCAACAAGAGAAAGCACTCTCGGAAAGTCTTCAAAAGTATGGTTGTATAGAACCAATAATTGTAAATGAGAATCCAGACAGACAGAATATTATTATTGGTGGACACTTCAGAGTACGAGAATTAATCAAACTTCATATAGAAGAGGTAGAATGTGTAATTGTCAATCTTAACATAGAACAAGAAAGAGAATTAAACATAAGACTAAACTCTAATACTGGAGAATGGAACTTTGACTTATTGCTTTCTAACTTCAATATAAGTGATTTAGAATCTTGGGGATTTAATGATGAACAACTTGATAAGTTAGAGTTTAAAACTGAAGAGAATAAAGTTGATGAAATGATAGATGATAGTGATGAACTACCAGATATACCCAAACAACCTAAAACAAAACTTGGTGATGTATTCATATTAAGTAGTAATGGTAATAATCACAAATTGATGTGTGGAGATACTACAGACTCAGAATCAGTAAAAAGATTAATGAGTAATTATAAGAATCAAAACATTAAAGACAGAATAGATACTAAAGACAAAAATACCAAAGAAGATAAAGAAAAATCAAACTATAAACAAGCAGACTTAGTCATCACCGATCCACCATATAATGTAGCCTATGATAAAAGTAAAAACTTTGATAAAATCCTAAATGATGAAATGAGTAAAGAAGACTTTTATAACTTCTTATTCAAAGTCTTCAAAAACTATAATGATTTAGTCTTAAAAGATGGAGGGGCAATTTATGTCTTCCATAGTGATAGCGAGAGAATAAACTTCACCAAATCATTTATAGATACAGGCTTTTACTTCAGTCAAACTATAATATGGGTAAAAAATCACTTTGTAATGGGTAGACAAGATTATCAAAATAAACATGAGCCAATACTCTATGGTTGGAAAAAAGGCAATGGTCATTACTTCATAGATACTAGAACAAATAGTTCTGTATTTGAAGATGAGGTTGATTTAACAAAGTTAAAGAAAGATGAATTACTTAAAATGCTACAAGACATACTTCAAACAGATGATACAAAGCCAACATCAGTAATTCATTGTGATAAACCAAACAAGAGTGATCTACATCCAACAATGAAACCTATTAAATTAATAGGCAAACTCATAATAAATAGCAGTAAAAGAAAAGACCTTATAGTAGACCTATTTGGCGGTAGCGGTTCAACACTGATTGCAAGCGAACAATTAGATAGACAATGCTACATGATGGAACTAGACCCACACTATTGTGATGTTATAATTGAAAGGTGGCAGAATTTAACAAAGCAAGATGCAGTAAGAAGTGACGGAGTTAAATATAATGATCTATAAAAAACCAAAATATAAAAAAGATGAATTATAATCCATTAAAATCTTCACAAATAAAACAAATAATACAAAAACCCAACCAAAGTATAAAAAATATGACATAGAATATGGTTAATAAAAAAAATCTCAGAAAACTAAGCACGAGCAAAGCACGAGAAATTGGTAAAAAAGGCGGAATAAAGTCTGGAGAAAAGCGAAGAGAACAAAAGAAATTCAGAGAAATATTTGAAATGTTGTTAAATAAAGAGTCAACAAACGATAAAGGCGAAACAGCAACAATAAAAGAAGTCATTGCAATTAATACTGTAGCAAAGGCAGTAAAGGGAGATTTAAGAGCTGTAGAATTGATCAAAGATGTATTGGGAGAGAATAACAAGAAAAATGATAAAGACTGAAACAAAATGAAAAAAGATAAAAAAGAAAAAAGATAAACACCCATGCAAATAAACACCAATCAACTCAAACAATTCGGAAACAATCTCATCAAGATAAAAATAATCTCATTCCCCGAAATAATGAATAGAGTTCTTAATACCACAGCCTACAACATAAATAATAAACTAAAAAAAGAGACAATCCAAACTAAGTTCATAAAAAGAAATAACTTTGCACCAATGAGTATAAGATATACTAAAGCAATTGGTTATGATATGAATACCATGAATGCAATGGTAGGACAACTCGCGAATGCAGGAAATAATAATACAAAGACTATCCTTGAAGAAAATGAATTAGGACAAACAGTAACATCAAAAACAAAGCATACAACACTAGGACTTAAAACAATAAGAACTGGAAATACATTTAACAAAACAATAAAAAAAGAAAACAGACTCGCTAACTTAAAACCAGCACCAGCAAGCAACATACTGAGAACATTCAGATTTGACACAAATCAAGAGACACTAGAACTAAGTAGAATATCAATGCTTATAGCACACAATAGAATAAAGACATGGAACAATAATAGCAAACCAATCATAGCATACACAAAGAACAATAAAGTAGGAATATTCAGAATAACAAAGCAAGGTGATAATAACAATAATAACAAGAGCAACAATAACAGCGCAACAAACAATACAATAAATAATAAACTACAAATAACCAAGTTTTATTCATTCAACAACAAACAAACACACATCAAGAAAAGAGAATGGCTCAAACCAACATACGAAAGCGAACTAAACAACATGAATAAAATCTACACACAAGTAGCACAGAATGTAATAGACAGTAATGCAAGAGCATTTAGTATAAAAATAAGGAACTATTAATAAAACAAAACAAACAACAAAAGATAAATAAAAACAAATAAAAACAACAACAAACAAACCAAATACCATGACCAACACACCACACCAACCAGCACTACACAATACACACACCACAGCACATCAAAGGTACTGTGCGACATTCAAATGCCTCGCGGTTAAATTTGGCGACCGCCCCGCATACGCACTCCCCAAGTTATTTTTCAAGGAATAGATAGACGGACATTGCAAATACAACAACGGAAGCTACTGAAACAAAGCTAATAAAATAATAAAGAAATAGTCAAAGGGATAGTCAAAGGAATAGTTCAAGAGATAGTGAAGGAATAGCAAGGAATAATACAAGGAATATTCAATGAAACATGATAAAACAAAAAACAAAACTTTTAAAAAGAGAATTTGCAGATCTGCTCGGTTGTCTTCCAATAGTAGTAAGTAGACTGGTAAAGAAAGGCGAAGTCAAAGTTGATGTAAATGGTAAAATAGATATCTCAGGTCCAGAGATGGAACAATACATAGCAAACAAAAAACTTGAGATTCAACAACATAAAGAAAGGATTACAAAAAGAGATTTAAAACTAAATAATAAAAAAGAAGATAATTCAAATAACCAGCCTATTAAAAACACAACAAACAATAAACCAATCGTTGATAATAAAACAAACAAATCACTAAAAGACAATCCAAACTTCAGTACCATAGAATATGAAACCAAGCGACATAAACTAGACAGCGAAAAATATAAAGCTGAACTTTTAGAAATGGAAGTTTGCCAGAGAAAACGAGATCTCATCAACACAGAATTACTAAATAGAATAATAAGTAAAACAATTGGAAACCTAGCCAAAAACATTGTAGAGATTCCAATAAACATAGTTGATGAATTAATAGATATAACAAAGACTGAAGAAGAACCTAAACCATTAATTATAAACCTCATAACGAAGTCACTTCAAAAAGAAATAGAAGCAACAGTGAATAAGGCAGAAAAAGAATTTCTAAAATTATGAAACAACTAAGTCAAAAAGCATATAAGAAAAAAACAAGTCAACAAATAAACCAAGAAACAGAAACAACCAAACAAGATCAAAACGAACAAGACCAAATCAAAAAAATATTTAAAACTATAAAAGCATTTCTTCCCAAAGACTTACTTCCTGAAGTTTCAGAATGGGCAGAAAAGAATCGTTTCATGACAAGTAAAGTAAGTAACATAACTGGAAACTTCAGCTACGACAATACACCCTATGCCAGAGAAATAGCAGATTGTTTCAGTAAGAACAGCCCAATAAGAGAAATAGCAATAATGAAAGGTGTCCAATTAGGATTTACAACAGCAATCTTTGAGAATGTTATAGGTTATAGCATTGCACATGATCCTAGCCCAATGATGTTAGTTTCGGGAGATTTAAAACTATTAAAAGACTTCAAAAGTATAAAGATTGATAACTTAATAGATAATAGTAATCTTAGAGACAAAATCATTGCAGAAACAGACAACAGACATAGTAGAAGAACTGGAGACACTGCAGAGCTTGTAGATTTCTTGGGCGGATTTTTGAGAATTAGTGGTTGCCATAATGGAAATAGTCTGAGATCACTTCCAATAAAAAAGTTGTTCCTTGATGAATTAGATGCCTATCCAAAAAGTATTGCTGGTGAGGGTAGCCCAATAGATCTTGCAGTAAAAAGAACAGAAAGTTATAGTAGAACAAGGAAGATAGGTTATATCTCAACTCCACTTTTATCTTGCAGTTCAAACATAAAAGAATTTTATGAAAAAGGCGACCAAAGAAAGTTTTATGTCCCTTGTCCTTTCTGTCATCAAAAGCAAGAGTTAATATTTTATAGTAGTGATGGTGGACTTTATGAAGACAGCAAGGCTACAGAAATTGAAACAAATAATAGTAGTGAAAGCAATAAAAATAGTTTAAGAATCAGAACCAAGCCCTATGGTCTAATCTTCAACTCCGAAGAATGTAAAAATGGAAACTATAGTTCAGTAGTCTATAGATGTAAACATTGTGGAGCAGACCTAAAGGACTATCATAAGAAGAAAATGCTTCTTAAAGGTGAATGGATACCAACAACACAATCAAAGAAGCCACACTACAGAAGCTACCATCTTTCAGCTCTTTATTCATTATTCAAAAGCTGGGAAGATTGTGTCTCCGACTTTCTTGAAGCAGGAAGAGATCCAGTTAAACTTCAGTCTTTCTATAACCTTACTCTTGGTCTTCCATTTGAAGAAACTATTGCAGGTGTAGAGATATACAAAGTAAGAAGACTTAAAGAAGAAAATAGAAATAACAATGTTATTCCAAAAGAAGCATTATTCCTTGTAGGAGCATGTGATATACAAGATGATAGATTAGAAGTAGAAATCAAAGCATATGGAGATAGATGGAGATGCTGGGGAATAGATCACAGAGTATTTAAAGGAAATACTTCTGATCCATTAGATAATTGTTGGACAGAGTTATTCAGAATTAAAGATGAAATCTTTCATAATGGAATGCTAGTCAAAGTAATTCTCATAGACAGTGGCGATGGAGAAAAGACAGACCTTGTATATAAATTTTGTCAAAGAGATGATGAAAGGGTATTTATTCCAGTAAAGGGAGTTAATACTACATTACTGACAAATAAGAAATTTAATCTAAAAGAACTTGATAGTTATTCTGGATTATACCTATTAGAGATTTATGTAAGTCTATATAAGAATCAAATAGCAAGGTTTTTAAATTCAGAATGGAGAACTAATGAATCTTATCCAGATGGATACATGACATTTGCAAAAGAATATACTGAAGAATACTTTAGACAACTTACTACAGAAAGGCGAATAAAAGAAAAGTTAGAAAATGGTTCAATAAACATTAAATGGGAACAACACGGAAGAAATGAAGCATTTGACTTGTGTGTATATTGTTTGTGTGGTGCAGAGTTTTTAGTGAATGAGTTAGTAAAGAACGGACAGTTTGAGAATAGTAGAGAGGTGTTTGAATACCTAAAACAAGAACAGAATAAACAAAATAAAAACTAAATGAACAGCATAGAAATCAAAATCATCCTAGATAATCTCCGTAATTCTATGATTGAAGCCAATAAAAATAATGGAGTTGCAGAATACAGTTTAAACACTGGTCAAACGGTAACAAGAGTCGTTTATAACACTGAACAACTATTGAAACAGATTCAATATTGGGAACGAAAGTACAATGAAGCGATTCAAGAAGAGAAAGAATTAAATGTAATAATAATCAGAGATGAAAATGTTTAAACTTTTTAAATCAAAACACATTCAAAAAGAAGCTACTACCCAGCCAACAGAAAAATTGGAAAGCAATGTAGTTTTAAATATTGCAAAGTCAGACATTCCACCCCAACCCACTCCCACAAACTACAATGGTTATTATGGTAGCTATGGCAACTATGGCAACCTACACTTTGATGGTCAAAAGAACTTTAGAACTCTTGGTCTACCCTTAATGTATGACATAGACTACTATGGTATGGCAAATCGTGCATGGAACTTATACCTTACAACAGATATAACAAAGATAGTAATAGATAGATTAACTCAGTTTGCTGTAGGCGATGGTTTAAAACTTCAATATGAACCAGATAAAACAATTCTTAAAAAGAAGTATAACATAAATATAGATACAGACTTCACAAAGTATGTTGAAAGTATATGGGGTATTTATTGTAATTCAAAATATGTTTCAAATAACAATCAAAGTGATATTCATACGATAGCAATTACAGTAATGATTAATACTTTACTCTGTGGAGATTGTCTTATAATTAGAAGAGTAAAAGATGGCATAGTTAAATTACAAGTAATAGATGGAAGAGATGTCTGTGGCGGAATACCAACTAATACAAATAACAAAGTAATAGATGGAGTAGAAATTAATCAAAATGGAGAGCATGTAGCTTATTATGTAGCTACAGAGAATGGAACAAATGAACGAATAACTGCTAAAGATAGTAAAGGTAATACTCAAGCTTGGCTCGTATATGCTAACAATAGTAGAATAAGTCAAGTAAGAGGTGTATCATCTATATGTTCAATTATTCAGAAAATAGACCAACTCTCAAAATATACAGAAAATGAAGTAACCGCAAGTGAAGTTAATTCTAAACTAGCAACTGTAATAGAACATACAGATCAAAGCGATGGAAAGAATCCAATACTTGTTGGTAGAGAATTAGTTAAAAGTACTGCTTATAATCCAGAACTAGAAGACAGCACCAAACAAGCAATATTAAAACTGACAAATGGTCTTCTCATAAATCTAGGCGTTGGTAAGACTATGAAGTCATTTGATACAAAAAGACCAAATGTAAACTTTGAAGCATTCCTAGATGCAAATGCAAAATACATATTTGCAAGTCAAAATATTCCATTTGAAATTGCAGTGATGTTATTCTCAAACAATTTCAGTGCCAGCAGAGCAGCACTTAAAATGTTTGAAACTACATTAAAGATTATGAGAAAGAACATAGTTATAGATGGAATATACAAACCAACATTTAAAACATTCTTTCTACTTGAGAATTTAAAAGGTAATTTAACTATAAATAACTTTGATAAAATACAAAATAGTCCAGAATATCAAATAGACATGAATGCATTAAATAAATGCAGATTCATAAGTCCACCAATACCACATGTTGATCCATTAAAAGAAGTAAATGCTGTAGTTGAAAAGATAAAAAATAATCTGTCAACCAGAGAAGAAGCGATGGAAGAGCTAGGAAATAGTACAGACTTTGACAGCACAATAGAAAGGATTGATACAGAAAACCAGCTGATGAAAAAGTTTAATATTAAAGACAACACTGAAGAAAATGCTGAAGATAAAAACACCAATGAGAATTCCACAGACGATGAAGATGAAGAAAATGATGAAAACGATGAAGCAAAAGATGAAAGCAATAAAAAAGCAAAAGATGGAAAAAGTGGAAAAAACACTAAAACCAGCAAAAAAGCTAGTGAAAGTGAATAATTACTAAATTACTCAATTATTAATAAATAAAGGAAATTACTATGGCTAGAAGCTTAGATAATACAAAAAAGACTGAAACTACTACAAGTACAGCAAATTCAACAAGTACTGAAGCACAAAATACTGATCAGCAAACTGATGAATCAACTGAGAATCAAACAGAGAATCAAGATTCAACAGAAAATGAGACAGAAAATGCAACAGAAACTGAAACAAATGCCACAGAATCTGCGGAAAATACAGCAAATTCAACAGAAAGTACCGCAACTTCAGACAAAAAAACCACAAAAACTAGCACAAAATCAACAACAAAATCCGATAAAACAACGGATAAAACAGCCCAAACCGACACAAAAACAGAGACAAAATCTGATATTAAAACGGAAAAAACTGAAGCAAAGGCGGAAGTTAAGGCAACAGAAACTCCAGTTTACAGCGATAAAAAGTGTTTTCGCTGCGGCCAAAAGAAAATATTAAATGGAGTTTGTCAGAATTGTGGAGAAAAATATCCAAATTTAAAAAATAAAACTGAATAATCAAAAATGAATACAATAAATACAATCAATATAACTGGTGTAATTGGTTTAGATACAAGATACGAAGATATAGTTAAACAATTAAATAATTGTAAATCAAATCTAAACATATCAATAAATTCACCCGGTGGTTATGTCTTTGATGGAATAGCAATATATAATGCAATAAAAACATACAATAAAGGAATTAAAACAATAAAAGTTTGCGGTTTGTCTGCTTCCATTGCTAGTTATATAATGCTTGCAGGCGACAGCTTGGAACTTGAGAATAATTCTGTAATCATGATTCACAATCCTAGTGTTGCAGTAATTGGTGATTACAGAAAACTCAAGACGGCATGCTCTCAAATTACTAAACTAAGAGATCTGATGAGTGAAAGTTATTCCAAATATACTGGAATCAGTAAATCATCTATAGAAAAGATGATGGATGATGAAACATACTTCATAGGATCAAATGACCTTAAAACTTGGGGACATGTTGTTGAGAGTGATAATAAAGACACCACAAAGACCAAACTCACTAAAGCCGAAGCTGAAATTCAAATACAATCAATGTGTTCTTTGATTGAAAAAGATAATAAAGAAAAAAACAAAGACATTGAAAAGCTTGTAGCTCTTCTTGAAGACTACCCAGAAAAAGATCAAACAAATCAAGCAGAAAATCAAAAGAATCAAACAAATCAAACGGATAAACAACCTAAACCAAAAGACCAATACCAAAACAATAACCCAATTATTAATAATCCAAAGGAAACTAAAATGGAAAAACTAGAAACATTACAAGACCTAAAAATTCTTTACCCTAAACTTTATAATGAAGCTGTACAAGATGGTATGAATTCAGAAAAGTCCAGAGTAAAGGCTCATCTTGAATTTATAGATGTAGCACCAGAGATAGCTTTAAATGCTGTTAAAGACGGAACTTCATTTTTAAACAATTCTGAGATTCAAGCAAAATACATAAAAGCAAAAATCAATAAAAATGAAATCACTACTATGGAAAAGGATAATAATCCAGACTTAATAGCAAAAAAGATTGATGAAGATAAAGAGATAAAAGCTGAAACAGAAAAAGCTAATACTGAAGCTGAAGCAAAAATCAGAGCATTTATGCCTCATTTAAACAATCCAACTAATTTAAATACTAATAACAACCAATAGGAAAAATATATGGATGAAACAAGCAATTTAAATACTAGCAATTCAACAAAGTATGATAACTCACCTCTTTACTATAAAGCAACCACAATGCAAGACACAATAGTAGTGCCTGCAGACACTACTTTTGAGAAAGGAATACTACTTGGAGAAATAACAGCAAGCGGTAAATTAACCAAATTTAGTGCTTCAGCAACAGATGGCTCTCAAGTTCCTGTAGCTGTTTTAAATAGAGAAATTACAAATAATGATAATAGCTCAGAGAATGCTGATATTGTAGCGAGTGTTATAATACTTGGCATACTTAATGAAAACAAAATAGTTTTTGATGATGGTGTAACTTTAGACACTATAGTAGCCGATAAAGGTAGAATTAGAACACTACTAAAAAATAATGGATTACTTGTATTGAGTAGCCAGAATCTGAATAACTATTTAAACTAATTCTTTAATCTTTTTTAATTTTTTACTTTTTAATTTTTTATTACTAATCACCTTAGGAAACAATCATGTATACTCCCCAAATAAAAACCATGATAGAGGGTTTTACTCTCTATCAAAAACCAACTCGCTTTTTAACCTCATTCGCAAGAGAAATAGTCACTGACTTTGACAAAATAGAACTTGATAAAAGAAGTGTCAAAAATGTTTATGCTGTTGATGTAGAAAGAGATGGAGCAAGAATGGTAAACTTTAATAAGTTTGAAACTCTTGAATATACTCCACCATATTTCAATCAATATGATATGTTAACACCAGTACAGTTTGATAAAAGACAATTTGGTAAAACTGTTTATGAAAAAGTTGGAAATCTAAATACTTTTTTAAATGAAAGACAAGGTTGGATCTCTGACACCATTGCTAATGCTATTGAGAAAATGGTAAGTGATGCATTATTCAATAATCAAATAACATTAAGTGATAATAGTGTAATAACTTTCAACAGAAAGGATACTCATTATATAGATAGAACAGATAGTAAATGGAGCGGAAGCGGTAATCCAATAAGTCAAATTAATGATATGTGTCAACTATTGATTGATGATGCCAAAGTAAGCGGAGCTGGTGCATTTAACTTAATTTGTGCCAGAGACACTGTAAACTCATTATTATCAAATAGTAGTTTCATAAACAATACAAAGTTTGATGCTGGAATTAAATTGACAGATATTAAAATGCCAACATGGAATACAAATGGTGCTACATTTCATGGACAATTCTCTGCAGGAAGTTTCAGAATAAACCTATGGAGTTATAACTCAAAGTTTGAAGTACCTACAGGTTATGGTTATGCAAACGAGGGGACACTTCAACCATTTATTCCAAACGGAACAGCTTTATTACTTCCAGAAGATGTGAGGTTTGATCTTGTATATGCTGGAATAGATAACTCAGCAACTATGATACATAATGGAAGTATTGGAGATATTAATGCTTTAACCATGATTAAAACAAAACAATTACCATATGCTTACTGGTCTTTATTATCGGTAGGAACTACTGCATTTGTTTATGGTGTTAAATCAAGACCATTGTTTATTCCGACGAATAATGATTGCTTTGTGATTAGTTATAATTTGGTGTAAATATTGAAAAATTATAATTTAATTTTATTAATTAATTATATTGATAATTAATTAAATTGAATATGACGAATATAAAATTAAAAGATATCTTTAATATACCGGAAAATGAATATTACAAATATAAAGTTCATTTTGCCTGCCAACACAAAGATGGTAAAGAATGGTCTGATGATCCATTTGATTTATTTTTAAGTAATAAAAATGAGTGGTTAAACTGGAATCAAAATTCAGGACATAAAAATGCAAAAAGGGATTTTACTAGGGAATATATCATATCTTTTGTTTGGCATGATAATGCTTGGTTGTTTACTGGTATTTTTAAAACTATTGGTAAGAGAATGGAGAATTCAGAATATACAAATATTAAAAAAGAATTTGTTGGTAAATTAAAGATTATTTTTCCAACAAAAAAAAGAACAACCTATTATAATCTTGAAACTTGTTGGGATAATTTAATATTAAAAGAGATATTAGATAAACCAATTGAATTTAAAAATTTTGATAATTATAAGAATGTTCATTTATCATTTTATGAGTTAATGGTTATAGTTAAAAATAATTATCAAATTTGGTATGAAAAGCTATCTCAAATTAAAGGTATTTATTTAATTTATGATAAGTGTGACAAAAAAGTATATATTGGATCAGCAAGTGGTAAATCTGGAATATGGCAAAGATGGAGAGATTATGTGTATACTGAAGGAACTGGAAACAATAAACTTCTTAAAGAAATGTTAGAAAAAAATGGTAAAGATTATATGGAAAAAAATCTTGAATTTACACTGTTAGAATATTTTTTTGAAGATCAATCTGATGATAAATATATTTTGAGCAGAGAAACATATTGGAAAAATATTTTGCATGCTAGAGATGAAGAAACGGGACTATGTGATAATTAAATGACAGGTTTTGATTTATTAAAACGAGACAAAGGATTGCTATTCAAAAACAATCCTTTTTCTGTACCTTGTATCCTTTCAAATGGAACAGAGATTCAAGGTAAAAACTCTTTACTTGATCCCACAGATTTAAACTACGATCAAACAGATATTCTAAAATGTATAGGCAATTATATTGGTATTCAATTAAATACTGAGAATAAGACTTCAATAATAAATGATAGTGCTGAAGCAACACTTAATATTGATGATGTTAAAATAGGTAGACCTCAAGCTGGTTGGACAATATCATTTGTTCCACAGAATACTAAAAATACAAATATTAATACAGAGATGATTAATTTTAAAATAGACTATGTCATGGAAGATAGAACAATCGGAGTTTATAAATTAAGTTTGAGTTTGTTAAAAGATAGTTTAGACACAGACAATACTTCAGAAACTCTGAGATCAAATGGCGGAATATAAAAAACTAAAACAACAACATGATATTTACTGATTTAATTCAAAACTTTTACTTCAAAATAGTAAAAGACAAAATAGCTACATTCATTGCAAATGAACGAGATAATCAATTACAAATAGCTAGAGACAAAGGTTATACTGAAGCTAAAATAAAAAGTGATTTAGACTTCACAATATTTACAGATAAATTTAAACCTTTGACAAAGGAAGATTTACCTTGTGTGATTATAGATATTGCAAATACAACATATCCTGCGAACATGCAATATTGTAATAAAGTATATGCAAATTCTGTTTTACAATTCTATTTATTCTCAAAAGGTTATTCTCAACAGAATACCGACATAGAAACTAATAAAAGCACAATAATAAGTGATGATAAAATCTCTAGTATAAGACTTGATTATTTGTTAAGTCAAATACTTGCAATATGTAATGCAGAGCAATCTTATTGCTTTGGAACAGAGAGTAATAAAAATATGAATAAAAGTCTCTATATAGACAAAAAGATACTTTCTTCATGGAAGAGAATCCTTACACCAGAAGATAATAACCAAACAGAAACAACACTAGCTTATTTACTAGAATACAACATAAGCTATTTTGAATATACCGAACAAATCAAAGGCGATGAATTAAAAGAACTTTATACAAAGCTTGAAATAAGAGATGAATTCATTGATCCGTTTATCAAACTAACTATTGATAATGAATAATTAAGAATACCTAACAAATAAAAATAATAGATAAGAAAAAAATAAAACACTCTTTCACTTTACAATTTTACTAACAAAAACAATCAAATATATGGTAACCCAAACATTAGACCCTAATGCTGTAGCTTCCGCTACATCCATTACATTTCAACAGAAAGCACAAACTACTGGCGCATTCTCTCGTGATGAAAAAATCCTAGTAATAGGTAATTATACAACAGACAAATCTGTTGTTGATAATCAAATCAAACAATTCTTTAATGCTGATGATGTAGCTACATATTATGGATTTGGTTCTCCATTACATAGAATGGCAATGAAACTATTTCCAAATGACAATAATGGTTCAAAAGTATCAACATATTTCATGGGAGTAGATGGAAACGGAACAAGTCAAGTAATGACTGTAGGTATATTAAGTGGAACACCAACAAAGAACTTTACATGTTATTTGAGATTTAAAGAGCTTATATTTGAAGCTCCTGCAGATGTAGTAGGTAAAATAGCAACAAGTTATCAAGTTAATCCTGCAAAAGCTCCCAGAAAAATGGATTTAAACATTTTTAATAAAGTAAAGATACCATTTACAATAGAGAAAGATTTTGAAACTGCTGATATACTTCAAGCAATAAAATCTGCTATAGATGAATATGTAGAATTACCTTTTACTGCAGTTTATGATAGTGAAACAAGTCTATTGTCATTAACTTCAAAATGGAAAGGCGAAACAGCAAGCTTCTCAATAGACTTTGTAAATAGTGATAATGAAGTAATATCAACAAGTGATTATGGAATAGCTTTTACAACAGAGGTTACAAGCGAAGCTTCTGGAGTAGTAGATCTTGATGATACTCTTGATGTAATAACAGTTGAAGATAAAATAACAAGAATAGTATCTCAATTTAATGATACAGATAATCTTGATAAGTTAAAAGATAAATGTTTATCATTTAGAGATGGTCTAATATGTCAATGGTTATTGGCTTATACTGGCAAGGTATTTACAGAGAGTACTACAGTATCTGGCACAGTTGATATAGATACACTTATTACATTTGGAAATAATAGAAGAGATGACTCAGTAAATGTTATTATAGCTGGTTGCTATGATAAAGAACTAAAATCTTTAACATACAAACAAAGAGACACTTTATTAAAAGCTGGAATAACTAATCTTGAACCAAAGTCTACAGGTGGTTATAGAATCGGAGATCTTATTACTCTTTATCATCCAGAGGGTCAAAAAAATCCATTATATAGATTTGATAGGGATATAACACTACTCGGCAATATAGGTTATGATTTAATGACAGTATTCAGAGACAGTGATACTTGGAAATCTATCATTATAGTTAGTGAAGATTTAATTACAAACAACGATTCAGCAAGAACAGTAAAAGATGTAAAAGCTGAACTTGATACAAGGTTCAGATTATATGGCAAAAATGCTTGGATTGCTGATGTGGATGCCGCTATAGAAAATAGTGTAGTAGAAATAGACAGCACAAACCCAAACAGATTTAATATAAATCCAGATTTTGATTTAAGTGGTGTAGGCAGAATTTATGATATAACAAATTTTGTGGGGTTCTATTTTGGAACTAGCGAATAGATAAAGCGACAAAACAAATAAAAACCAAAAAAAGAAACAAAATCAAAAAAATAAAAAACCAAATAAAAAATAAGAAAAATAATAACTAAAGGAAACAAATATGGCAGGAAGTTCAAAAACAGTCAAAATCGCAGGCATAACCTTTGCAATACCGGTTGAAACAGTTGACATTCAAACCTTTGAGGGTGGAGAGTTTATAAAAGAGTTTATAGAGTATTCAGACCACACTGTACCAAAAAAGACTTATCAAAACGGATACATCAAAGGTCTTGTAGTTGATCTCTCTGGACCCAAAGAAAAACAATTCAAAGGCTTATTAGGAAAAGAAAACCTTTCATTTGTTTATACATCACCAGAAAAGACATATAGCGGAACTGGTTTTATTGTATTGAGTGGAGATAGTGGTAAGAAACAAGGCGAAGCACAGAGTGATAGCTTTGACTTGGTATGCCAGACTGGAAAGCTGAGTATAAAAGATTAAAGAAGCATATTTATTACAAATTATTACAACCAAACATAAGGAAAAACCATGTCAGAAACTAAACTAGAAATATTAATGTCTGAAGAAGAAGCTAGCAAATACTTAAACTCATTTAAAGAGAAAATGGGTTATAAAGACATTTCAAGTATTGTAAAAAGCACAAATGATAACAGCTTAAACAATAACAATGAAGAAGACCAAGAAGAGATCAAAAAACTTAAAATCATTAGATCCAAACTTATAGAAGGAATCAGAATCGGAATAATACTTTTTGATGAAGAAAATAAAGGTATTACTCAAAAACTATTATACCCATATGATTACAATGGAATTAAAGTAGAAGAATTATGCTTTTTTAAAAAGCTAAAGTTAAAAGATATAAAGAATATTACTCAAGGCAAAGAAGCTGATGTATTAATTAAGAACATAGCCACTATGACCAACGAGAAACAAGAAAAGATAGAAGAACTTGATACAAATGACTTTGATTATACAAGTAGCATTTATGCTTTTTTACAAAAGAAGTAATTGCAAATGTTGAATATTATTCCCAATTACTTCTGCTAAATAATTATGAAATGCTTACAAATTTATTGTATTTGAGTATAAAGACTATCACAGAATATGGAATGATTTGTGAAAAGTTTATAAAAATATAAAAGCAAAATTTTGTTGTTTTTAAATATCAAAAAATTAGTATATTTATACTTTATCAAATATTATTAGTGTGCAAATAAATATTAAAAATCTAACAGAATCAAAAATATTTCTAATAAAATATTTTCTATTATCTGTAATATCGGGTTTAGATTTTATAATGCCTTATACTATTCTTATATTTAGCAAATATCTAACACCAGCACAAGTCGCTATAGTTTTTGTTTGCCAAACTTCTATTAAATTCATTTTGGAAATTCCTACAGGTGCTTTAGCAGATAGATTTGGGAGAAAGAAGACTTTGTTATTAGGGCAAGCCTCTTTAATACTAAGTATAACTTTATTGTATTTTAGTAAGGATTTTTGGATTTGTTGTCTTGTTATGACTTTATGGGGTTTTTGCGATACCATGTTTAGTGGCACAATAGATTCATTATTTTATGACAACATGAAATATCATAATTTGCATAAAAATTATACAAAATACCAAATAAGAACTGGAATAATATTCTCTGCTGTTTCTTCATTATGTTTCTTTGGAGCGGGCGCCATAATGAAATATTATGATAATTATAATATACTTATTTTGTTGTTTTTAGTTTCTCTAATTTTGTATTTCACAATTTTAGCAAGCATAAAAGATCATGCTTCTAAAAAATTAAGTAAATTAAATAAAGACTATTTTAAAATATTAAAACAATCATTAATTTATACTTTTAAGCATTCTACTTTATTAAAATTAACTATATTTAGTGCTTTATTTTTAGCTATGTATAATTTTTTAAACACTTATGACGGCATTTATTTAAAAGACATAACAAATAGCGAATCAATGGTTGGTATATTATTTGCTACTGATTCCATTATTGCATTTTTTTCAGCTATTATTTTAGAAAAATGGATAAATAAACAAAATATTATAGGAATTTCAAGAAATTTTGCCATATTTTCTATATTTTTAGTTTTTGCTTATACTTTATATATTTTCCCATACTCTTGGTTGCTAGGCAATATATTTTGGATGATTACAATAGTTTCAACGAATGCTTTTATGGCAAAAAAGCAAGAATTTATTCCATCAAAGTTAAGAGCAACGGTAAATTCAATATCTGGTATGGGTTTTGAAATAGTAAAAATTGGTTATGTTTTAAGTTTTGGTTTTTTATCTGAACATATATCAAACAAGATAGGATTTGAAACTATGGGTTGGGTAACTTTCTTAATTTGTGTAATATTCTATTTTGTATTCAAAATGGATAAACATTTAAACAAGAAGAGGTAATATGATTAAATTAATCTTAAGTGATTTTGACGGTGTTTTAAGTAATGTAGATAGAGATTTTATAACTACTGGTTTTTATACGACAATTAGAAATGAAAATCCTGAATTAATGCAAAATATAGGAAATTTTTTATTTAAATCTTCTAGCGGGCACATAAATAGAGCTTGGATGCAGGGTGAGATTTCATATAAAGAATTAAATACTCTAATGGCGAGAAAATTTAATACAACGGAAAATTATTTGAACAAGCACTTAATTGAAAGTGTTAAAAAAATGAAATTAAATGAAAGTTTAATTAATTTTTATCAAAAACAAAGGCTTGAAGGCATAAAGGTTTGTATTATGAGTGATAATATGGATATTTTTAGTGAAGTATCTATTAAGCATTTTAATTTAGATAAATATTTTGACAAAATATACAATTCTGCTGATGTAAAACAACTAAAAAGAGATAAAAATTGCGAATTAGCTAAAAGAATAACTAATGAATTTGGGTATGAAAATAAAGATGTTTTGGTTATAGATGACAGCGAAAAATTGTTAGGCGAATTAAATGAGTATGATTTTAAAACATTTTTATATAACAACAAAACTCAAGATCAATTTGAAAACTGGTTTGCAAAATTATAAATTTTACACAAATAATCATGTCCACCATCTACTCCATAGCCCTCAAACTCTCCCTTGAGGGTGTTAATCAATTAAAAGATAGCTTCTCTATTGCTACTCAAGAAATCAGAAAAGCTTCCTCTGGTATATCTGGAATCTTCTCTACTTCAACTAAACAGTTAAAAGAACTTGCTAATACTCAAATAGCTCAAGTTGTTAGTATAGCCTCTATAGTAGGAAGTATAACTTCTGCAGTAAAAACTGGTATAGAATTTGAAGATACATTTCTAAGAGCTACAGCTAAGATTAAAGGTGGTGTAGAGAAAGATAGTGCAGAGTTTAAACAACTTGAAGAACTTGTTTTAGATCTTGGAGCTAAAACAGAGTTCTCTACTACACAAGCAGGTCAAGGATTAGACTTCTGGGCTAAAGCAGGTAAAAATACAAATGAGATAATGACGCTATTACCAAAAACTCTTGATATGGCTACAGCAAGTGGATTAGATCTAGCAAGAGCAAGTGATATTATAAGTGATGCAATAGGTATATTTAACTTAAATAGTAGTGATATGAATCAGCTTGCTACTAATACAGACAGAATCATGGATACAATGTCAAAGACAGTTACAATGACTAATGTGAATATGGAAGAACTTTTTGAAACAAGTCAAATAGCAGGCGGTATATTCACTACTGCAGGACAAAGTATAGAAACATTCAACTCTGCTGTGGCTATACTTG
Organism: Rickettsiales bacterium; assembly: GCA_035470525.1. Taxonomy (GTDB): domain Bacteria; phylum Pseudomonadota; class Alphaproteobacteria; order Rickettsiales; family UBA1997; genus CALXSC01. Next base: position 3,249 of record DATIQT010000004.1, on the reverse strand, counting down.
CAGATAACTCCATGAAGTCTTCTGTTGCTGGAACTAACCTAAGAGGTATTATGGCAAGATTATCAAGTCCAGTAGAGGGAGCGAAAGAAACTCTTGAAAAGCTTGGAGTATCTATAATGGATAATAAAGGTAATATGAGAGACTTTGCAGATATTATTGATGATTTAAAACTATCTACAGAAAAGTATGGTAATGCTCAGAAACTAGCTATATATAAAACACTTGTAGGTCAAGAAGCTATGAATGGTTTAAACTTCCTTGTCAAAGAAGGTGGAGATAAATTAAGAACTTACAGAAAAGAATTAGAACTTGCAAAAGGTTCTACAAAGAAACTGGCTGATTTGTTTAGAACAGATACTAAAGCAAGTCTAAGTAATTTGACATCTGCTGTTGAGGGTTTAGCTATACAGCTATTTAAGTATTTATCACCTGCTATTAATTTTGTATTTAATACATTAACAAATCTAATGACTTTATTTAATGATGTAACAAAGGATAGTATTATACTAAAAGGAATATTTATAGGTTTAGGTATAGCTATTATTGCTACATTTGCTCCATTACAAGCTACTATAATAGGAATAACATTAGCATTTGGCGGTTTAGTAAAAGCATTTCAATATTGTTATAAAGAATTCAGTTGGTTTCAAGATGGAATGAATGCCTCTGCAGAATTCTTTAAAGCAGTATTCTTTGGAATAACTAATACAATTAAAAAATTTGTAGATAATGCAATAGGAGTTTTTTATTCATTCTCTGATGGATTTGCAAATGGATTTATGAATGTATTAATACTTATTAGACAAGGTATTTATACAATGCTTATAGCTCCTATAAAATTAATACTCACAGCATTAAGTAAGCTACCAAGTAAAATGGGCGATGTAGGTAAAGCAGGATTAGAATCGCTAGAACAATATGAAAAAGAACATTTTAATTATTCTTTTAGTACAGAGAATAAAATAAAGAATGCAGAAAAAAATCAAACTAAATGGAATAGTACATCTACAAACAATATAATGGCGATTCCAAATTCAAATATGATATCAGCAATTCCAAACTCAATGATGTCATCATCAAAAATACCAACTTCAAAAGATGTTACACCTGCGGTATTAGAAACAAAGTTTGGAAGTAATAACAATATAGAAAACGACTCAAACAATGGAAATTCAAGTAATGGAAACTTAAGTAAGAATAATTCATTAGCCAATAGACAAAATAATCAAAATGTTATGAGCGGAAAGTCCACACTTGATATTAACATAAATGCACCAAAGAACTACGACACAAGTTATTCATTAAATAACTTTAACAATCCATTATTGATTAATGTAAATGGAAATCAGTAAAATTGACAAAAACAAATTAACAAAGAATTGCAAATATAAATATGACCTATTCCGACCGACAGCATATAATCACTTGGACTTCGCCAAGTGGCAAGAGTTTTGAATTATCAAACATAAGTAATATAGAATACTCATTTAAACATTATGGTAATTTAACAACTATAGTAAGTGATAAAGATAAAGGAAGTTATGATACTCTTTCTTTTTTAAACACAAATAAAAACAGTGGTAATTCAAATGGAAGTGATAGTAATAAATCCAAAGGCGACATCTTTGAAGACTTAGGTATCAGCGGAAAAACAATACCTCTTCAAATCATCTTCTCTGGAGACAATCATGATACGGAATCAGAAAAGTTTGAGTCTGCATTTAAAGAACTTGGAGAAAGTAGATTACAATTAGTATATGATAGACCAATAAGAGTAAATGCTCAAACTTTATCTAAGAAATGTGATTTAGTAAAAGATATTGCTTCTACAATTATTGAAGTAGAATTTATAGAAACACTTCAAAATAAACCATTAGCTTTCACAAATAAGAATTTAAAGAATACTTTAAAAACAAATATAGAGAATCAAAAAGAACTCCTTATAGAAAACTTTAATACATTCTCTGAAGCAACACTCAGTGAGAAACTACAGAAACTATTAAATTCAATAACAACAAATCTGACTAAACTTGCAAATACAATAAACAATATTGCCAATGGAGACTTTGATGCAATATTAAGAGATATTCAAGCTAACTTATTAAATGGAACTAGCTCAACCTTATTACAAGAAATAAGTAGTTTAATTGATGTAGGCTTTGAGATGTATGATAGTATTCCATATATTACAACATTGTTGAATAACATAATACGAGATATAACCGGCAATGAAGTTGATAGTGGAGATATGAGTAAAAGTGAAGAAGACCCGAATTCAGCATTAAATACAGACATAGTAGACCAACAAACTTTATTAAGTAATGACTTCTTTATTTCAAATTTATTCTTGAGTGTTTGTGATTTAATTACTTCGGCAAATACAAATTCAACAAACACAACAGATTCTAACCTAACAATAGAAACTAGAAAGGAAGCAACACAAACCGCACTAACTATTCAAAACCTATATACAAACTATAAAACTTATTACGATATAAAATATAAACTATTAGATTTAAACCTAGAAGACATAACAGCAAATAGTTCAAATATAAATACAATAATTCAATCAACTGTAGGACTTTTGATAGAATCATCATTCAACCTAAAGACAGAATTTAATATAGAATTAAATCAAGACAGTAATTTAATAGATATAGCTTATAGGTACTACAAAGACAGCTTCAAGAATGACCCAGAAAGCACAATAGATTATATAGCCACCACAAACGGAATAAAAGATGATGAATTTTTACTACTCCCAAAGGGAAAAAATATAGTTATCTATGTTTAATAGTGATGCCTGCTGTTTCTGTCGTAAAAGACTATTTATTTTTTTTAATAGTTTCTTTTACAGTAGTACTCTGATGCTTTTTGGCATAACTTTCTTTTACGAATTTACCTGTTTTAGCATCACGACAAGCAGTAATTTTTTTTGCTGCCATAGTTACCATCCTGTATTATTGCAGATTAAAGCCTGCACTCAACAATTACATTATTGCAATTGCTTGTTCCTTTTCAATTGATAATAATGTAACAAACAACAAGCACCATCTTGATTATATTGTAATATATGATTTTGTCAAATATGATTTTAAACAAAATATTGAAATTACTTGCATTAAAAATAAAATATTTTATGGTTTAATCCATGATCCCATTAATAAAAGGAAAATGTTATGTTTAAAACAGATATTATAAATGCAATAGCTTCAAAGACTGGCAATACAAAAACTAGTGTTGAAGATA
>DATIQT010000003.1:0-4516 GCA_035470525.1 Rickettsiales bacterium | reverse complement strand
ACACCTTCCCCGCGAGGAACGAGCGGTTGGAAACAAGTATTTGAAGTAGAAATTAGAATTTTGAGGAAAATTATTTAAAATTATAATTTGATTTACTATAAGTATTGAAATTGTTCAAATTTTATTTGCAGGAGGTCTATTAAGTATGTTAAACATAATATAAAAAAGTTGATTACAAATAAGTAATCAACTTTTTATTAATTTTTATAAAAATTATTTTTTTACTGTCTTTTTTGCCGGTTTTTTTTCCGTTGTTTCTTTCTTGACTGTTTCTTTATTAACAGCTTCTTTCTTAACAAGTGGTTTTTTTTCTGTTTTAGCTTTTTTTTCAATTTTAACAGTTTTTTCTTTAGCCTGTTCTTCGGTGTTTATAACACTAACATAAGATTTTCCTTTAGAACCTTTTGTGAAAAACTTTACAATACCATTAATTAATGAAAATATAGTATGATCTTTTCCCATGCCAACATTTTCCCCAGGATGCCATTTAGTTCCTCTTTGTCTGCAAATAATATTTCCCGCAATAACTTGTTGATTACCACTTTTTTTTAAGCCTAATCTTCTACCTGCTGAATCTTTTTTTTGACTGGTAGCTCCACCACCTTTTTTATGTGCCATGTTTTACTCCACTAATTATTTTAATTTAATACTTAAAATTTTTAATTCTGTTTTGGTCTGTCTATGACCATTTTTTCTTCTAGAATTCTTTCTTCTTCTTTTAACAAAATCAATAACTTTCTCATCTTTGTAAGTTTTTATGATTTCTGCTTCAACTTTAGCGCCATCTAATAATGGTTTTCCAATTAAAGAAGTTCCATCTTCATTTTGAATGAATAAAACTCTATCAAGTGATATTTTTACACCTTCATCACCTTCTAATTTTTCTACACTTATTTTATTTCCGGGTGCTACTCTATACTGATTACCACCAGTTTCTACTATTGCAAACATTTTTTCTCTTTTAATAAATTAATAACTTTATAATTTCCAAGGAAACATTATGGTTAATATTATTATTAATTAAAATATATTGTCAAGAAAAATTATCATTTTAGCTATTGAATAAAATATTTTTTAATTTAAAATAAGATTAAAATTGTCAGATCGTCTAATGGTAGGACAACGGATTCTGATTCCGTTTATCTAGGTTCGAGTCCTGGTCTGACAGCCAAATTTTCTAAAAAATTCAGCAATTCTTTTGGTGTTTTGAAAACGAAATCTGCTCCAGATTTTTTTAATTCTTCTTCTTTTGTATATGGATTATCTATTGGATAACCAATAATAATAGTTTCTATTTTATTTTTTAAATTGTTTTTTGCACTTAGAGCTGATGCACAACCAGATACTGAATCCTCTATTGTAATTAAAATATTTTTTTCTGAAATTATATTATTTTTTGAAATTATATCGTTAATTGCATACAAATAACCGTTTGGACTTGGTTTTAATTCTTTATTACCGACTTCACTACAAATATAAATATTTTTGTCTATATTAAAATATTTTTTTAAAACATTAATTGAGTGACTTTTGTACTTTAATTCAAAATCTTGTTTATTTGTTGAAGTAACGATTGCCATTATAGTATTTTTGAAACTATTCAATTTTTCTAGAATTTTTTCAATATCTTTAGTTAGTAATAAACTGTTGTTTTGGATTTCTTTTTTAAAATCAGATTCAAAATCAGATATATTTAAAGTTAAATTTTTTTCAATAACTCCTTCTTTTTTTAAATCATTAAAAACATTAATTGGTTGTTTTCCACCATATTTAGCAAAAGATGAATTAATATTATTTTCCTTTTTATCTTTAAAATATTTGACAAAAATATTTCTATAAGCAATTTCAGAACTAACTAAAGTACCGTCAAAATCCCAACAGATTATTAACATAAATTATCTTGATTGCCCAGCTTTATCGCTTTTTTTTGTTTCTTCTCGTTTTTTATTATTATTTTCTATTATTCGAACTAACGAACCTGCTGGTAAGTTTTTATCATAATTTTTTATAAGTTTTTCTGCGATCTCTTTATTAGTAGCCATAATTTTTACATTTTTTTTTATTCTATAATTATTATACTTTTATTTTTTAAACAGTCAATCATTTATTGAATATTACTTATATCAATTCCTGAATTTTCAATATTTTCTCTAGAACTTTCTAATTTACTAACAAATTTGCCTTTTTCAGTTTTTATATCTTCTAAAGCATTACTATGTTCAATATCTTTATATTCATTTTTTAAACCATCAAGAACTGGCATTATTTCAAGAACTTTATCTTCTATTTCAGGATTAGACAAACCATTTTCTTTATAATGCTCTATTGTATCATTTATAATTTTATTAATTTTTTCATCACTATTAAGATTTTTGTCTGACAAACTTTCTAACATTATTTCTTTAATATTTGGATCTGAAATATTTTTTTCTATTAACTGTTGAGGATCATTAAATTCATTTTTTAAATTAATATCATTTAGTTGTTCAACATTTTGTACTTCGTTATTCAATATAGCATTATACATTGCTTCTCTATTTTCTTGAACAAGTTCCTTTCTTTGTTCTAATACATTTATTTCACTTGGATTATTACTCATTAATATTTCTCTATCTAAACTTTCCAATTGATTTTGAAAATCTTTATCTGCTTTTTGAATTGCGGTATTTAATTCATTATTATTATTATTATTTAAAATATTTTCATGTTGTTTTGGAGAAAAAGTTCGTTCATTAATGTTTTCTAATTTATTTTCTGTGGAATCTCTAGTATTTTTCATTACATTGTCTAATATTTCATTTTTTATATTATTTTTTTCAGATAAGCTTAAAGTTTTAGAGGATATATTACTTATAGGAACTCTTTGACTTTCTGGTTTTTCTGCGAGATTAATAGCTTTTTCAGTGATATTTTCAACTTTTTGCGGTAAAGATTCTGATTTTATACTTTGATTAATAGCATTTGCAATTTCTACTTTATTTTCACGTAAAACTTTAGTAAACTCATCAACTTTTTCTTTTTGTTGTCCAAGTTTAAATTGCTCCTGTACTTTACCTTTATTCACATTCAAATTCTGTTGTATTGGTTCTAATATTTGATTTAGATTATTTATTTTTGCTTCTTTTACTTCTTTTACTACTTTTATTTTTTCTTGTGTTTTTGATTTTCCTTTCAATTTTAAAAATGCTTTTTTTTCTTTTATTTTTCCCTGCTTTTTAGAAATAGAACTTCTGCTTTTATTAAATGCTTGTATTTCCGTATTAGCTAATGCTAGCTGCGATGGTGCTTTTAAAGTAGCTATTATACCTTTATTAACTTTATTTATAATATTAGATAAAATCTTATCAATATCTCTTAATGATTTTAATGGTAACATTAAGCCTTTTATAAGCATAAACATAGCACCGTTAAACATAATTATTGAATATAATGCATTACTTAATAATAGTTTATTTATAAAACCACTACTACCATTTTTTGTTGCTTTAATTAGTTTTCTAATACTTTCTATATTTCCTTTTAAAGATGTTTCTATTTTTTTAAGTATTTCTGTAGTTTTATTTAATATTCCATAAATCTGCCATAATGAAAATAAAACTAATACAATAGCTGATGTCCACAGTCCAGCTACTATAGCTGGTATAGATAAGAAAGCAAAAACTAATATTATTTCAAATATTGATGTTTCTTTTGCAAGCTTTAAAGATTGAAAAGCATTTTTAAAACATTCGGAAAAATTATTTACTTCATTTTTGTAAACATCTTTAACATCTTGGATAAATTCAGTTTTTTCTTCTTGTTCTTCATCTTCTTTAATATTAAATCCTTGTTCGTTATTTTCTTTAGTTCTAAATGTTTTAGAATCTTTATTATTAAAATTTAAAATAGATGAATCAATGTTATTATCATTTTCATCATCATTATAATTATCAGATTCTATTTTTGTAAATTCATTATTTAATATTTCATCTTCTTTATCTATGTTAATATCATTTATTTCTTTTGTATTATTTTGTTCTTCAAAAATAGTATTTAATCTACTATTAATCTTTTCTTTGATTTCTTCATTTGAAAATGACTTACCAGAAGTTTTTATATCATTTAGTATTTCTGATGTTATTTGGTCTACTATATTAATTTTGTCCATAAAAACTGTAAATATATTATTCAAATAATAATAATAATTTAATTTAATAAAAAAACAAGAAATATAAATTTATTACAAAATAATTATTTTCTGTCCAAGTTTAAACACATTGGTATTGCTAAATAAATATTCCTATTTAATTTAAACATCTTATTATCTTATAAGATAAAACAATTATCTATCTAAAAATGATAAAAAAGATTGAATTATTAAAAAAAATGATATAAGGTATTGTCTACCATTTCTTGACTATTAATTTTTCCACTATAACATAATAACTATATTAATAACTAGTAGTTTATGACAAACTGTCCTTATTGCGGCAATGAAATTACATACAAAAATGGAAAAAAATATAATAAGCAAAGA
>DATIQT010000002.1:0-3703 GCA_035470525.1 Rickettsiales bacterium | reverse complement strand
TCTGTTGCTATATCAGTATAAAGAAGATTTAAAGCCTCGTTAATTCTCAAACCAGTATTGAATAAAAAGATTAAAAGCATAGCCAATAACTCATTACTATTTTTGATTAAACTTCTAGCTTCTTCTGGTGTCAAAAATCTTTCATTTGGTTCATAATCTTTTAATTGTCTTCTAAATTTATATGTATTAAAAAGGACTGATTTTTATCATGTCATATTCAATTGCTAGATTTAATATTGATTGTAATAAAACAAATTCTTTTCTTAAAAGTGATTCACCATTTGTGATAATATTTGGTTTTTCCATTTCTATCCTCTAATAAAAAATATTTTTTCTTATATTACCTAAATATATGTTTGTTAATAAATTATAAAATTCACTAATTTTAGCAAAATACCAAAATTCATCAAATTGTTCCATATTGATTTTATTACAATTTGAATTAGATACTGTTAACAAACTCTTGCAATTTATTTTATTCTCTCATAACATAAATACATATCAACAATATCAATCATAAACTAAATGTCCGACAGGACTTTAGAAAATAATCATATTTTAAATACTTGCACTTCAACTACTTATACTTCAAATACTAGTATATTTCCAATATCAGAACAATACTTCAATAAAGAAATACTACCTACTATAAAAAATTCAATTAATTATTGCTATAAATCTTTTCAAATTCCTCAAGGAACTTTTGATAATGCTCTGTATTATAAGGTAATTTTAGTTGATCCTCCCAACTTAAATCAATAACTGGAACATTATATCCATCAGCAATAAAAATATACTTAAATAGATTTTTTGATGTTTCTGAGTTGTATTGTTTAGACATTCCCTTTATAGTTAACTTTCCTTTCATAATTACTGAAGTTGTGATTTCATTTTCACCATCTTTATAAGAAATTACCGCTTTATAATATGCGGGCTCACCTTCAGAAATTAAGTTCAGCATTCCTTCCAAGCCAATTCCTTTTAAAATAAATGCGGTTAAAACTCCGGGAAAGCTATTATATTTTTCAATATATAAACCGACATCTTCACAAAAAACTGGTTGTTTTAAGATTTTAAAAGCTTGATTGACTTTGCATTTAGCAACATACTCTTGGTCTAAACTTTGAGGCTCATCTATATCTAATTGTGATCCCTTAATTTCAAATTTATCTTTGAAGTAATTCTGTGCTGAGCTCAATTTAAAAGGATTGCTTGTAGCAAAATATAATTTTTTCATTTTATTTTAATTATTCGATCCAAAATTATTATTTTTAAAAATAAATAAATTTCAATATTTTTAATTGCATTTTTAAAATAAATAACAAATAATATATGAAAATATGCAAAAATTTTTAATTTATGTTTTTAAATAGAACAACTACATTCTTCATAACCAAAACGGGTCTCTAAAGAAGCGAGCCGACCCACCGCATTATGTGTAGTCAAAATTAAAAATAAATAAAAATAATAAAATGATTAAGTTAAAATTAAAAAATGGTTTTAGTCTAAATTTAGATAACCAAATGAATGGATTTCAATTATTAAAACAATTAAATGATGAAAAATTAAAAGGCAGTATTGCAATTAAAATTGATGATAAAATTTGTGATTTAGCAACTAATATTGATAAAGATTGTAGTATTGAATTTATTGATAAAAATTTTTCAGAAGGATTAGATATTATAAGACATTCAACAGCTCATTTGATGGCTAATGCGGTTAAGAGTTTATATAAAAATGCTTTAGTTGCGATTGGTCCTTCTATTGAAAATGGGTTTTATTATGATTTTGATGTTGAAAAACCTTTCTCAGTTGATGATTTTGAAGCTATTGAGAAAAAGATGAATGAAATAATCAAGGAAGATTTAAAATTTGTTAGAGAAGAAGTTTCAAGAGAAGAAGCATTGAAATTGTTTAAATCTCAAGGCGAAATTTATAAATGTGAATTGATTGAAGGATTACCAGAGGGTGAAGTAATTTCAATATATAAATTAGGTGATTTTGTTGATTTATGCAGAGGTCCCCATGTTCCTTCGGCTAGATATTTAAAATATTTTAAATTGACAAAAGTTGCTGGTGCTTATTGGAAAGGCGATAGCAAGAATAAAATGTTGCAAAGAATTTATGGAACTGCTTGGGCTAGTAAAGAAGATTTGGATAAATATTTCTTAATCTTACAGGAAGCGGAAAAAAGAGATCATAAAAAAATAGTTCAAGCAATGGATTTAATGCATTTTGAACCAGAATATGCTCCGGGTGCACCGTTTTATCACCCAAAAGGTTTGTTTATTTTTCAGGCACTTATTTCTCATATTCGAGATAAGCAAATTGAAAGAGGATATATTGAGGTTTCGACACCTAGAATTATGAATAGATGTTTGTGGGAAACTTCAGGACATTGGCAGAAATATGGTGAACATAATTATTCAGGTAAAATGGAGGATGATTCTCAATTTTGTGTAAAGCCTATGAATTGTCCGGGTGGTATTTTGATTTATAATCAAGGTATTAAATCTTATAAAGATTTGCCTATTAAAATGGCGGAATTTGGACAAGTTAATAGATATGAATCAAGTGGTTCATTGAATGGATTGCTTAGGGTTAGAGAATTTACTCAAGATGATGCTCATATTTATTGCAGACCGGATCAAGTAGAAGAACAAATAATGGAAGCTACTAAATTTTATTTGGAAATTTATAAAGATTTCGGATTTGATGATGTGAGAATTAAATTGTCTACTAGACCAGAAAATAGAATAGGTAGTGAAGAAATTTGGGATTTAGCGGAAAAAACTCTTGCTGATTCTTTAAATAAATTAAATTTAAAATTTACAATATTTGAAGGAGAAGGTGCTTTCTATGGACCAAAACTTGAATTTGTTTTGAAAGACGCTTTAGGAAGAGATTGGCAGGTTGGAACTATTCAGGTTGATATGAATTTGCCAGAAAGATTTCATATATCATATATTGGTGAAGATGGACAAAAACATCAACCTATAATGTTACATAGAGCTTTGTTGGGTTCAATAGAAAGATTTATGGGAATTTTGATTGAAAGTACAGAGGGTAAATTTCCTTTGTGGTTAAATCCAGTTCAAGCTGTAATACTTAATATTAATCAAAATGTTGAGGATTATTGTAATGAAATTTATGATAAATTTAAAGAAGAGGGATTGAGGATTGAAAAAGATTTATCGAATGAAACTTTAAATTATAAAATTAGAGAATATTCATTAAAAAAAGTTCCTTTCTTGATAATTATTGGTGATAAGGAAAAAGAAGGAAATAAGATTACAATTAGAACTTTGGGAAGTGAAAAACAAATTTCTATGGATTTGAATGAGTTTGTTTCTAAATTGAAGAAAAAGGTTGCTGATAAAAGCAATGGTTTTAATTTATAAGTTTTATTTTAGTTAAAAAATAGGGGCTTGACTAGTTTCCCTCTTCTTTTTCACAACTATTAATTGTCTTACTCAAATAATTTTTTAGTAAACTAAAAATCACTTTTTCAAATTCTTTGTTGTTTCTATTATTAAATCTATATTCACACTCTTTTAAATGCATATAAACTTATCTTCTTTAAAACCATTAAATTTATTCATTCTATTTTTAGCATAAGCCCAGAATGATTCTATACCATTAACATGATTTTTCCCTCTAGCAAATTCATTCTCTGAATGGAATATTCTATAGTGATCATAAC
>DATIQT010000001.1:0-10600 GCA_035470525.1 Rickettsiales bacterium | reverse complement strand
AAGTGTTCCCTCATTTGCATAACCATAACCTGTAGGAACTTCAAACTTTGAGTTATAACTCCATAGATTTATTCTGAAACTTCCAGCAGAGAACTGTCCATGAAATGTAGCACCATTAGTATTCCAAGTTGGCATTTTAATATCTGTCAATTTAATTCCAGCATCAAACTTTGTGTTGTTTATGAAACTGCTATTTGATAATAAAGCATTTATAGTATCTCTGGCACATATTAATTGAAATGCACCTGCACCACTTACTTTTGCATCATCAATTAATAGTTGACACATATCATTAATTTATTGGATTACCGCTTCCGCTCCATTTACTATCTGTTCTATCTATATAGTGGGTATCCTTTCTGTTAAAAGTAATTACACTATTATCACTTAATGTTATCTGATTATTAAATAGCGCATCAGATACCATTTTCTCAATAGCATTAGCGATTGTGTCAGAGATCCAACCTTGTCTTTCATTCAAGAAAGTATTTAGATTTCCAACTTTCTCATAGACAGTTTTTCCAAATTGTCTTTTATCAAACTGTGCTGGTGTAAGCATATCATACTGATTGAAATATGGTGGTGTATATTCAAGAGTTTCAAACTTATTAAAGTTTACCATTCTTGCTCCATCTCTTTCTACATCAACAGCATAAACATTTTTGACACTTCTTTTATCAAGTTCTATTTTGTCAAAGTCAGTGACTATTTCTCTTGCAAATGAGGTTAAAAAGCCAGTTGGTTTTTGATAGAGAGTAAAGCCCTCTATCATGGTTTTTATTTGTGGGCTATACATAGTTGTTTCCTAAGGTGATTAGTAATAAAAAAATAAAAAGTAAAATTAAAAAATATTAAAAGATTAATTTAAATAGTTATTTAAATTCTGACTACTCAATACAAGTAATCCATTATTTTTGAGTAGTGTTCTAATTCTGCCTTTATCGGCTACTATAGTATCTAAAGTCACACCATCATCAAAAACTATTTTGTTTTCATTAAGTATTCCAAGTATTATAACACTTGCTATAATATCGGCGCTATTTTCTGTATCGCTATTTGTAATATCTCTATTTAAAACAGCTACAGGAACTTGAGAACCATCTGTTGCTGAAGCACTAAATTTGGTTAATTTACCGCTTGCTGTTATTTCTCCGAGTAGTATTCCTTTCTCAAAAGTAGTAGCTGCAGGAACTACTATTGTATCCTGCATTGTGGTTGCTTTATAATAAAGCGGAGAATTATCGTATTTTGTTGAACTACTAGTATTTAAATTGCTTGTTTCATCCATATATTTTTCCTATTGGTTATTTAATAATTAAAAATTGAAAATTAAAAATTGAAAATTAAGTTACATTTTTAATTTTACATTTTTCATTTTTCATTTCTAAGATGAGGCATAAATGCTCTGATTTTTGCTTCAGCTTCAGCATCAGCTTTTTCTGTTTCTGCCTTTATCTCTTTATCTTCATCAATCTTTTTTGCTATTAGGTCTGGATTATTATCCTTTTCCATAGTAGTGATTTCATTTTTATTGATTTTTGCTTTTATGTATTTTGCTTGAATCTCTGAATTATTTAAAAATGAAGTTCCATCTTTAACAGCATTTAAAGCTATCTCTGGTGCTACATCTATAAATTCAAGATGAGCTTTTACTCTGGACTTTTCTGAATCTATACCATTTTGTACAGCTTCATTGTAAAGTTTTGGATATAAAGTTTTTAAATCTTGTAATGTTTCTAGTTTTTCCATTTTAGTTTCCTTTGGGTTATTAATAACTGGATTATTTTTTTGGTCTTGAAGTTTGGTTTGATCTTTTTGATTTATTTCTTGATCTTTTTCTGGGCAATCACCAAGAAGAGCTACAAGCTTTTCAATATCTTTGCTTTTTTCTTTATTATCTTTTTCAATTAAAGAACACATTGATTGTATTTGAATTTCAGCTTCAGCTTTTGTGAGTTTGGTCTTCGCATTATCTTTGTCTTCACTTTCAACAACATGTCCCCAAGTTTTAAGGTCATTTGATCCTATGAAGTAAGTTTCATCATCCATCATCTTTTCTATAGACAATTTACTGATTCCAGTATATTTGGAATAACTTTCACTCATTAAATCTCTTAGTTTAGTAATTTGGGAACATGCCGTCTTGAGTTTTCTGTAATCACCGATTACTGCAACACTAGGATTGTGAATCATGATTACAGAATTATTCTCAAGTTCAAGACTATCGCCTGCAAGCATTATATAACTAGCAATAGAAGCAGACAAACCGCAAACTTTTATTGTTTTAGTTCCTTTGTTGTATGTTTTTATTGCATTATATATTGCTATTCCATCAAAGACATAACCACCGGGTGAATTTATTGATATGTTTAGATTTGATTTACAATTATTTAGTTGTTTAACTATATCTTCGTATCTTGTATCTAAACCAATTACACCTGTGATGTTTATTGTATTGTCATTTGATGTTGGCATACTTTTCTCCACAATTCTGACACACTCCGTTTAATATTTTCTTTTGGCCGCAGCGAAAACACTTTTTATCGCTGTAAACTGGAGTTTCTGTTGCCTTAACTTCCGCTTTTGCTTCAGTTTTTTCTGTTTTAGTGTCAGATTTTGTCTCTGTTTTTGTGTCGGTTTGGGCTGTTTTATCCGTTGTTTTATCAGATTTTGTTGTTGATTTTGTGCTTGTTTTTGTGGTTTTTTTGTCTGAATTTGCGGTACTTTCTGTTGAATTTGCGGTATTTTCTGCTGATTCTGTGGCATTTGTTTCAGTTTCTGTTGCATTTTCTGTCTCATTCTCTGTTGAATCTTGATTCTCTGTTTGATTCTCAGTTGATTCATCAGTTTGTTGATCAGTGTTTTGTGCTTCAGTATTTGTTGAATTTGCTGTACTTGTAGTAGTTTCAGTCTTTTTTGTATTATCTAAGCTTCTAGCCATAGTAATTTCCTTTATTTATTAATAATTGAATAATTTGAGTAATTTTTTATAATTATTTTGAGTAATTATTCACTTTCACTAGCTTTTTTGCTGCTGGCTTTGGTGTTTTTTCCACTTTTTCCATCTTTTGCTTTTTTATTGCTTTCATCTTTTGCTTCATCTTCATCATCTGTGGAATTCTCATTTGCATTTTCAGCATTTTCTTCGGTGTTATCTTTGATATTAAACTTTTTCATCAGCTGGTTTTCTGTATCAATCCTTTCTATTGTGCTGTCAAAGTCTGTGCTATTTCCTAACTCTTCCATTGCTTCTTCTCTGGTTGACAGATTATTTTTTATCTTTTCAACAACTGCATTTACTTCTTTCAGCGGGTCTACATGTGGTATTGGTGGACTTATGAATCTACATTTATTTAATGCATTCATGTCTATTTGATACTCTGGGCTATTTTGTATTTTATCAAAGTTATTTATAGTTAAATTACCTTTTAAATTTTCAAGTAGAAAGAATGTTTTAAATGTTGGTTTATAGATTCCATCTATAACTATGTTCTTTCTCATGATTTTGAGTGTAGTTTCAAACATTTTAAGTGCTGCTCTGCTGGCACTGAAATTGTTTGAGAATAACATTACAGCAATTTCAAATGGAATATTCTGACTTGCAAATATGTATTTTGCATTTGCATCTAGGAATGCTTCAAAGTTAACATTTGGTCTTTTAGTATCAAATGACTTCATGGTCTTACCAACACCTAGATTTATGAGAAGTCCATTTGTTAATTTAAGTATTGCTTGTTTAGTGCTGTCTTCTAGTTCTGGATTGTAGGTTGGGTTTTTAACCAATTCTCTTCCAACAAGTATTGGATTTTTGCCATCACTTTGGTCTGTATGTTCTATTACAGTGGCTAGTTTAGAATTAACTTCACTTGCGGTTACTTCATTCTCTGTATATTTTGAAAGTTGGTCTATCTTTTGAATAATTGAACATATAGATGATACACCTCTTACTTGACTTATTCTACTATTGTTGGCATATACTAGCCAAGCTTGAGTATTACCTTTAGAGTCTTTTGTGGTTATCCTTTCATTTGTTCCATTCTCTGTTGCTACATAATAAGCTACATGTTCTCCATTTTGATTAATTTCTACTCCGTCTATTACTTTATTGTTTGTATTAGTTGGTATTCCGCCACAGACATCTCTTCCATCAATTACTTGTAATTTTACTATACCATCTTTTACTCTTCTTATCTCCACAGAGTAAAGTATTAATCATTACTGTGATTGCTATTGTATGAATATCATTTTGATTGTTATTTGAAACATATTTTGAATTGCAATAAATACCCCAAATACTTTCAACATATTTTGTGAAGTCTGTATCTATGTTTATGTTATATTTCTTTTTAAGAATTGTTTTATCTGGTTCATACTGAAGTTTTAATCCATCGCCTACAGCAAATTGAGTAAGCCTATCTATTACTATCTTTGTTATGTCTGTTGTTAGGTATAAGTTCCAAGCACGATTTGCCATACCGTAGTAGTCTATATCATACATCAATGGTAGACCAAGAGTTCTAAAGTTTTTTTGACCATCAAAATTAATGTATCCGTAACCACCATAATTGAGGGCGGTGGGTTGAGGTGGAAGATTCTGTTGTTGAGTGTTTAATGTTGAAGTTTGGATGTTATTTGTTGGAACTATATTCTCTTCTAGTTTTTCTGTGCTAGCTATTGGTTGGGTAATAGTTTCTTTTGCAATAGGTTTTGATTTAAAAAATTTAAACATTTTCATCTCGTATTATTAGGACATTAGTTCGGTTTTCATATTGGAGTGCTTCATTGTACTTTCGTTCCCAGTATTGAATCTGTTTCAATAATTGTTCAGTACTATAAACAACTCTTGTTACTGTTTGACCTGTGTTTAAACTGTATTCTGCAACTCCATTGTTTTTACTGGCTTCAATCATGGAATTACGAAGATTATCTAGGATGATTTTGATTTCTATGCTGTTCATTTAGTTTTTTTATTTTGTTTTTTGTTGTTGGTTTTATTTCTTTTTTTCTTGTTTTAGGTATTCAAACACCTCTCTACTATTTTCAAACTGTCCATTCTTTACTAACTCATTCACTAAAAACTCTGCTCCACACAAACAATATACACACAAGTCAAATGCTTCATTTCTTCCGTGTTGTTCCCATTTAATGTTTATTGAACCATTTTCTAGTTTCTCTTTTATTCGCCTTTCTGTTGTTAGCTGTCTGAAGTACTCTTCAGTATATTCTTTTGCAAATGTCATGTATCCATCTGGATAGGATTCATTAGTTCGCCATTCTGAGTTTAAAAACCTAGCTATTTGATTTTTATATAGGCTTACATAAATCTCTAATAGGTAGAGTCCAGAATAACTATAAAGTTCTTTTAGATTAAATTTCTTATTTGTTAATAGTGTAGTATTAACTCCCTTTACTGGAATAAATACTCTTTCATCATCTCTTTGACAAAATTTATATACTAGGTCTGTCTTTTCTCCATCGCCACTGTCTATAAGAATTACTTTTACTAGCATTCCATTATGGAAAATTTCATCTTTAATTCTAAAGAGTTCTTTCCAACAATTATCAAATGGATCAGATGTATTTCCTTTGAATACTCTATGATCTATTCCCCAACATCTCCATCTATCTCCATATGCTTTTATTTCTACTTCTAATCTATCATCTTGAACATCACATGCTCCAACCAAGAATAAAGCCTCTTCTGGAATAACATTGTTGTTTCTATTTTCTTCCCTTAGTCTACGAACTTTATATATTTCTACACCTGCAATAGTTTCTTCAAACGGAAGACCTAAAGTTAAATTGTAAAAGCTTTGTAGCTTTACTGGGTCTCTCCCAGCTTCTAGAAAGTCTGATACACAATCTTCCCAACTTTTGAATAGAGAATATAAGGCTGATAGGTGGTAGCTTCTATAATGAGGTTTCTTTGCTTTAGTACTTGGTATCCATTCGCCTTGAAGCAACATCTTTTTCTTGTGATAGTCCTTTAGGTCTGCTCCACAATGTTTACACCTGTAAACTACTGAATCATAGTTTCCATTTTTACACTCTTCAGAATTGAAGATTAAACCATATGGTTTGGTTTTAATGTTTATACTATTGTTTGAGTTATTGTTTGTTCTATTTTCTTTAGTATTATTTGTTTCATTTTTATCAATTTCTGTAGCTTTGCTGTCATCATATAAACCTCCATCACTACTATAAAATATCAATTCTTGTTTCTGATGGCAGAAAGGACAAGGAACATAAAACTTTCTTTGGTCGCCTTTCTCATAAAATTCTTTTATGTTTGAACTACAAGATAAAAGTGGAGTTGATATGTAACCTATCTTCCTTGTTCTGCTATAACTTTCTGTTCTTTTTACTGCGAGGTCTATTGGGCTGCCTTCGCCTGCAATACTTTTTGGGTAAGCATCAAGTTCATCAAGAAATAGTTTCTTTATTGGAAGTGATCTCAGACTATTTCCATTATGACAACCACTAATTCTGAGGAAGCCTCCCAAGAAATCTACAAGCTCTGCAGTATCTCCAGTTCTACGACTATGTCTGTTGTCTGTCTCTGCAATGATTTTGTCTCTGAGGTTACTGTTATCTATTAAATTATCAATCTTTATGCTTTTAAAATCTTTTAATAGTTTTAAATCTCCAGAGACTAACATCATTGGGCTTGGGTCATGTGCTATACTGTAACCAATTACATTCTCAAAGATTGCTGTTGTAAAACCTAATTGAACACCTTTCATTATTGCTATTTCTCTTATTGGGCTGTTTTTTGAAAAGCAGTCTGCGATTTCTCTGGCATATGGTGTATTATCATAACTGAAGTTTCCAGTTATATTTGACACCTTTGATGTCATGAAACGATTTTTCTCAGCCCATTCTGAAACCTCTGGAAGTAGGTCTTTGGGAAGAAAGGCTTTTATAGTTTTAAATATTTTTTTGATTTGATCTTGTTCATTTTGGTCTTGTTTTGTTTGTTGGTTTGTTTTTTCTGATTGTTGTTTTTGTTGTTTCATAGTTTTAGAAATTCTTTTTCTGCTTTATTTACTGTTGCTTCTATCTCTTTTTGAAGTGACTTCGTTATGAGGTTTATGATTAATGGCTTTGGTTCATCTTCGGTCTTTGTTATATCTATTAATTCATCAACTATGTTTATTGGAATCTCTACAATGTTTTTAGCTAAATTACCTATTGTTTTACTTATTATTCTGTTTAGTAATTCTGTGTTGATAAGATCTCGCTTTCTTTGGCGAACTTCCATTTCAAGAAGTTCAGCTTTGTATTTTTCACTGTCTAGTTTATGTCGCTTGGTTTCATATTCTATGGTGCTGAAGTTGGGATTGTCTTTTGATGATTTGTTTGATTCATTTTTAGTAGTTGGTTTATTGGCTTTTGAAATTGTTTTTTTATTTTTTGTTTCGGTTTTTGATTCTGATTGTTTTTCTTTTTCAATTTTTAATTCTCTTTTTGTAATTCTGTCTTTATGTTGCTGAATCTCAAGTCTTTTGTCTTTGATGTATTGTTGTATCTCTGGACTCGCAATATCTATTCTACCATTTACATCAACTTTTACTTCGCCTTTCTTAATTAATCTACTTACTACTATTGGCAAGCAACCAAGTAAATCTGCAAATTCTCTTTTTAAAAGTTTTGTTTTTTGTTTTATCATGTTTCATTGATTATTCCTTTCATTATCTCTTCGCTATTCCTTTATTATTCCTTTGACTATCCCTTTGGCTATTTCTTTATTATTTTATCATCTTTGTTTTAGTAGCTTCCGTTGTTGTATTTTCAATGTCTGCCTATCTATTCCTTGAAAAATAACTTGGGGAGTGCATGACTGGGGCGGTCGCCAAATTTAACCGCAAGGCATTTGAATGTCGCACAGTACCTTTGATGTGCTGTGGTGTGTGTATTGTGTAGTGCTGGTCGGTGTGGTGTGTTAGTCATGTTGTTTGCTTTGTTTGTTGTTTTATTTATTTGTTTTTATTTATCTTTTTTGTTGTTTGTTTTATTAATAGTTTCTTATCTTTATACTGAATGCTCTTGCATTAGCATTAATTACATTCTGTGCTACTTTTGTATAAATCTTATTCATATCTTTTAATTCACTCTCATATGTTGGTCTTAGCCACTCTGTCTTTTTTATGTGTGTGCTTTTATTGTTGAATGAATATAACTTTGTTATTTGTACTTGATTGTCTTCTTTATTATCCCCTTGTTTTATTATTCTATATATTCCTACTTTATTCTGTTTTGTGTGTGCTATGACTGGCTTATTACCTAGTGTCTTTATTCTACTATGTGCTATAAGCATTGCTATTCTGCTTAGTTCTAATGTTTCTTGATCTGTGTTAAATCTAAATGTCCTTAATATGTGGCTTGCTGGAGCAGGTTTCAAATTGGCTATTCTATTCTCTTTTTTTATTGTTTTATTAAATGTGTTTCCAGTTCTTATTGTTTTAAGTCCTAATGTAGTGTGCTTTGTTTTTGCATTTACTGATGTTCCAAGTTCATTTTCTTCAAGGATTGTCTTTGTATTATTATTACCTGCATTTGTGAGCTGTCCTACCATAGCATTCATACTATTCATATCATAACCAATTGCTTTAGTATATCGTATACTCATTGGTGCGAAGTTATTTCTCTTTATGAATTTATTTTTTATTGTTTCTTTTTTTAGTTTGTTGTTTATGTTGAATGCTGTGGTGTTTAGAACTCTATTCATAATCTCTGGGAAGGAGATGGTTTTTATTCTGATGAGGTTATTTCCGAATTGTTTGAGTTGGTTTGTGTTTATTTGCATATCTTTTAATCTTTATCATTTTTCTTATTCTCTTCTAAAAAGTCTTTGATTAGATTAACAGCTTTAAGATCTCCCTTTACTGCTTTTGCTACAGTGTTAATTGCAATAACCTCTTTTATTGTTGCTGTTTCGCCTTTATCATTTGTTGATTGCTTGTTTAGTAGCATTTCAAATATTTCTCTAAATTTCTTTTGTTCTTTTCGTTTCTCTCCAGATTTAACTCCGCCTTTTTTACCAATTTCTCGTGCTTCGCTCGTGCTTAGTTTTCTGAGATTTTTTTTATTAACCATATTCTATGTCATATTTTTTATACTTTGGTTGGGTTTTTTGTTGTTCATAGTGATTTTAATGGATTATAAATAAGTTTATAAATCATTGTATTTAACTCCGTCTGATCTAACAGCCTCTTGCTTTGTTAAATTCTGCCACCTTTCAATTATAACATCACAATAATGTGGGTCTAGTTCCATCATATAACATTGTCTGTCTAATTGTTCACTTGCAATCAGTGTTGAACCGCTACCGCCAAATAGGTCTACTATAAGGTCTTTTCTTTTACTACTGTTTATTATGAGTTTGCCTATTAGTTTGATAGGTTTCATTGTTGGGTGTAAATCACTTTTGTTTGGTTTATCACAATGAATTACTGTTGTGGGCTTGTTAGTATTTTTTGTGTCAGTATTATCTATTTGAAGTATATCTTGTAGCATTTTAAGTAATTCATCTTTCTTTAGTTTTGTTAAATCAACCTCATCTTCAAATACAGAACTGTTTGTTCTAGTATCTATGAAGTAATGACCATTGCCTTTCTTCCAGCCATAGAGGATTGGCTCATGTTTATTTTGATAATCCTGTCTTCCCATTACAAAGTGATTTTTTACCCATATTATAGTTTGACTGAAGTAGAAGTCTGTATCTATGAATGACTTGGTGAAGTTTATCCTTTCGCTGTCGCTATGGAAGACATAAATAGCACCTCCATCTTTTAGAACTATATCATTATAGTTTTTGAAGACTTTGAATAGAAAGTCGTAAAAGTCTTCTTTAGACATTTCATCATTTAAGATTTTATCAAAGTTTTTACTTTTATCATAGGCTACATTGTAGGGTGGATCGGTGATGACTAAGTCTGCTTGTTTGTAGTTTTTATCATTATCGCTACTCATTAATCTTTTTACTGATTCTGAGTCTGTAGTGTCTCCACACATTAATCTGTGATTATTACCATTACTACTTAATATGAAGATATCTCTAAGTTTAGTTTTTGGTTGTTTGGGTATGTCTGGTAATGTATCGCTATCATCAACCATTTCATCAACTTTATTCTCCTCAGTTTTAAACTCTAACTTATCAAGCTGTTCATTATTAAATCCCCACGATTCTAAATCACTTATATTAAAGTTTGAAAGCAATAAATCAAAGTTCCATTCTCCAGTATTAGAGTTTAGTCTTATGTTTAATTCTCTTTCTTGTTCAAGATTGAGGTTTACTATTACACATTCTACTTCTTCAATGTGTAGTTTGATTAATTCTCGTACTCTGAAGTGACCACCAATAATAATATTCTGTCTGTCTGGATTCTCATTTACTATTATTGGTTCTACACAGCCATATTTTTGAAGACTTTCTGAGAGGGCTTTTTCTTGTTGTTTACTTGCCTTTCTTGGATTGTATTCTGATGGTATGAGATCTGTGAGTTTTTTGGTTTCAATTTTCATGATGGGTTTTAGTTGGTTTAATTGGTTTTATACTATTTCTTATGAGATTTCTGTTTTTCTAATATTCTGAGTTTAG